>CAZXHG010000162.1:0-23230 GCA_964639985.1 uncultured Rickettsiales bacterium | reverse complement strand
AGGTCGGGTCAAGGAGGCGAAGCCGACGGACCCGACATCGATCCGCGGCTAGCCGTACTTGCCGAACAGCTGATCCACGAGCGCGACGTACCCCTCCATCGCGTCGTTCTTCGACAAGCCCTTCTTGCCGGCCCACACGTCGTACTTGGCGCGGCCCTTGAAGTCCATCATCCCGGGCCGCTTGCCCGTCACGTCGCCCGCGCTTCCCTGCTTGAACAGGGCATACAGCTCCAGCAGTTCCATGTTGTCGGGCCGCTTGCTGAGGTTGTTCACGCGCTGCTGGGCGTCGGCGAATCTGTCTTCCAGGCTCATCGGTCCTCCTCGTGTGGGGAGGACCAGTTTACGCCTTTCAGAACAGCCCCTGCCAGACGCCAACGCCCACGAAGATGGCGATCACCATCAACGCCACCAGGACCCAGGCCCACCACACCCGGCTGTGGATCCCGGTCGAACCCGGCGGGAACGGTGGCCGCCGCGTGAACGTCACGGCCTGGCCGCGGGTCAGGCGCATGCGCGCGTTGATGCCCCAGCCCGACCCCTCGAGGATCGAGCTGAGATCGCGGCGGCGCAGCTTGATCCAGGCTACGGCCAGGATCGGCAGCAGCACGGCCTGGGACAGTGCGAACAGGACCCCGAGGATGGTCCACAATTCCATGCCGGCCAGGGTCTTGAGCACGAATGCCCCGGACGAGCCCAGGGCTGCCAGCGCGATACCACCGCCGGCGAGCATGCTCCCCGTGGCGGGCGCGGCCGCCTGGGGTGGTGCCTCCGCCGGCGCAGAACCCTGCTCCACACGGGTCACCGTGCCCACACCGAACAGCTCGATCTTGTCCTCGGCCGCGGACTGCATCTGCTCCAGCTTGCCCGTGATCGCCTGGCCCATGCGCAGCAGCGGCGAGACCATGGCCTCGCGGAAGCTGATCGGGTTCTCCACGATGTGGATCACCTTGGCGTGCAGCTGACGTCCGTCCGTGTCGATGAACAGCCCCCGCTTGCCCACCGTGAGGTTGCCACGTCCGCCCGCCGTGACCGGGACGGCCACCTCGTACAGGGCCTGGCCCTCTCGATCGCTCACCTCGACGAACAGCACGAACACGTTGGACGCGGCGCTGAGTCGCTTGTGCTGCTCGCGGTCGAGCACGCGTACGGCCAGCTTGAAGTGGCGGCCATCCATGACCAGGGTGCCCATCTCGAACAGGGCCCGCCGCTCCGGGTCGTACAGGTCGGGAAACGACACGTAGCTGTTGACCAGCGGCATCATCCACCCCTGGAAGAGGATCAGCCGCTCCAGCAGTCGTACCTCCTCCAGGTCCAGGGCCGTACGGTGGCTGGCAGCGATCAGCTCGAGCGTGCTGTGCAGGTAGCGAGGGTCGTCCACGTAGCGCCGCAGGCGGTCCTCGGCGAGCCCGTCCACCGCGACATCGGGGCGCGCCTCGAACCAGGCCTCGTGGGCCCGGAACCGCGCCTCGATCTGTGCCCACTCGCCTGGATCGAGCCGGTTGCCGGCCTCCAGCGGCTGCATGATCTCGGCGTGGAACCGAGCCAGCTGGGGCGCGAACACCGGGTTCAGCTCACCTCGCGGGTCCAGCCGCCCGTCCGGGTTGGGGCGCGACAGCGGCGCCTCGCCCAGGTACGCGGCCACCGCGTCCCCGTCGGCCAGGTCCATGGACTCGGGGATGGCACCGCCCGCCCACACCCGGTCCGCCACGGTGGGATCGATGCAGGTCGTGCGGCACAGATCGAAGAACTGGGCGACCTTCTCCCGCAGGCCCGAAAGCAGCGCATACGCGTCGTGCGTGGCCTCCCCGAGAGGCATGGCCGTCGAGGTCGTCTCTCCCCGCAGCTCTGCCCGGTCCAACCACGCCACGTACGTGCGCGCCTCGTCGAGGAAGCGCTTCAGGTGCTCGTCCGTGACCCCCATGTCGCCGCCGTGATGGTCGGCACCGCCCACCGTGGCCACGATGTCGGCCAGGAAGGCGCGCACGTCTTCGTCGTCGGTCGCCGTGGGCAGCACGATGCCCGCGTCGCTGAGGCCTCGATCGATGGCCTCCTTCTTGGTCCGGCGCACCTGGTCGAGGGTGACCACATCCCGGTCCTCGGCCCCGACCCGCGCCAGGATCTTGGTCGCGGCCAGCTCGATCCTGCGGCCCTCGTCGTCCGCCGTGGACAGATCGGTCAGCCTGAGGGTGGTGTTGCCCTCACGCACGTTGGCCAGGTCGGAGAGCCGGCCCAGCATCCAGCGCACGGCCTCCTTGACGTCGTCGGCATGGATGCGGTTGTCGTCGTTGGGGTCCAGGTAGTCCAGCAACACCTCGTCGGCATTGATCGTCTCGATCGAGGCGCTGTTGGCCACCCACAGCGCTGCGTCCAGTTCCACCGCCCAGCGGAGGTCCGAAGGACCGTCCAGCACCAGGTGGTAGGCGTGACCGTGCAGGCGAAAGGCAAACGTGCGGGTCTCGGGCATGGTGGTGCAACGATACCTAATTCCTCGCCCTCGCGCGCCAGGGCGCGCGAGGGCCGACTCAGTAGGGGTCCAGGCGGTTCTCCCGGCGGTAGTCCTCCCAGTCGTCGGGCGCGACGTGGTGGGAGGGGGTGACCGTGCCGTCACCGTCGGCGTCGATGTACACCGGGTTGGCGAAGCCGAAGGGGGTGGCCGGGTTGTGCACGTCGCCGGAACGAATGCGATCGAGGGTGATCTCCGCGGGGTCGGTCTGGTTGAAGGGGAGGTAGGGGTAGAGGCTGCCCTGGCCGTGGGCCACGGCCACGATCCAGGTGTCGGCAGGGGCATCGACCACGAAATCCACGGTCTGCTCCAGCCGGGTGCCGCTGGCGAAGCCGTCGACCTCCTCGAGCACGAGCTGTTCGGATGTGACGATCTCGCCGTCGGCGTACAGGTCGACCGTGTCCACCGGCACCCACGGGGCGGCCTGCACGCGGACGCGGACGACCACCGGGTCGCCACCGCCGGCGAGGATCTCGCCCATGCCGACGATGTCGCCGCCGGCCTCGGGTTCGGCCTCCAAGGTGACCAGCGGACCGAACGAGCCGCTGAGGCGGCCGGCGTTGACCGCGGCCACGAAGGCGGAGGTGTCCAGGTCCGCGGGGTTGTCGCTGCCCACCTGCACGAAGTTGCGGGGCCAGCCCGAGCCCTCCACGCGGGTCGTGTGGCTGTCGGAGTTGGCCGTGGCCGTGAACACGAACCCCGCGGACAGCAGGTTGAACCAGTCGCTGAGGCCCTGCACGTTGAGCCAGGTCATGACCTCCATGGCGGTGAAGCCGGGGCCGAACATGACCGCGTCCGGGGGCAGGCCCGAGCCGAGCGGCTCGAAGTGGTCGTCGCCGATGGAGGGGCCGTCGCCGTCGTAGACCAGGTCGAGCACGGCGAAGAAGTTCTGCATGTCGGCGGGCGTGGGGATGGCCCGCGGGTGGTTGATCTGCACCACCATCTCGCGGTCCTGGATCTGGCCCCACTCGAAGATCTCGGTGGGAGACACGCCGACCCAGTCGAAGGCGCCGCCGTTGGGCATGGACGGGTCGACCTCCATGGGGAAGAGCCCGAAGTGACCGTAGTCGAAGGTGGTGACCTCCTGGCTGGGGATCACGCCCATCCAGGGGTCCAGGGCCAGCTCCTGGACCACCGGCGTCAGGTCGGCCACGTAGGCGTGGTTGGACATCACCAGCACCTCGACCCCGTCCGCGGCGAAGTTCGCCACGCGTTCCTCGTCGGTCATCAACACGTCCGGTCCAGCCGCGGCGTGCACGTGGAAGTCGCTGCTGAGCATGCCGGTCGTGTCCAGCACGTGGTCGAGGATGAAGCTCGTCTCCGCGATCTCGCCCGCCACGATCTGCACGGTCTGCAGGTCGGCGTCGTACTCGGGGCCCCTGGATGCGGCCAGGTCGTACTCGCCGGGCTCGAGGTCGATGGTGGCCTGGCCGGACGTGGGCGTGTCGATGATGGCGGTCACCCCCGGAGGCAGGGGATCGAGGCCGCCCGCCTCCAGCGCCTCGAACAGGGGGCTGGGATCCAGGCCGAGCACCATCACCCGCGCGGGCAGCGGGTCGCCGAGCCCGTCCGTGATCGTGACGGCCAGTCCCCCGGTCGGGGGGAGGACCAGGTCCTGGCCCACGGTGTCGCCGCTGACCACGTCGACCGCGATTCGTTCCGGATCCCCCTGGTCACCGGCATAGGGCCAGCCCACGCGGCCGCAGACCACGTCGACCGATCCGGCGGGCACGGTCATGGTGTAGCCGCCGTCGCCTCCGGCCACGGTGGCGGCGAGGACCACGTCGCCGTCGCGGGCGAGCGCCGCCACGCGGGCCAGCGGCACCGGGTCGTCGCCGCCGTCCACGCGCACGATGCCGCTGACCTCGCCGTGGTCGGTCGGCTCCTCGCCCAGGTCACGCAGCGTGGCGAGCACCGAGGCCACGTCCTCTCCGATCACCAGCGCCGCGTCGAAGTCGAGGGTGTCGTCCGGGGAGAGCACGAACGGCGCGGAGTCGGGCCAGGTGAGGATGTCCAGCACCTGGACCCCGTCCACCAGCACCGAGCCGCCGGCCATGAAGCCCACGCCGTGGGCGCCTGGCTGGTAGGGGAGGGGAGCGAAGGCGTAGGTGACCTCCTCGGCCGCGGCGATGGTCGCGCCGTCGGCCGCGATCTGCGTGTACCGGTAGCCGCCCATCTCCGGGTAGTAGTTCTCGGCCAGGCCGCCGTGGATCAGCCAGCCCGGGGCCAGGGGCAGGTCCTCGTCGGTGAGGTTGGTCACGGCCACGTCCACCTGCACGTGGTCCCACCCTGGCTCGAGGGTGTAGGTCAGCTGCAGCTGCAGCGCGGGGATGTCCAGGGTGTCGATGGGGTAGGCGAGGCCCATCATCTGCTCGAGGCCCACGGCCGCGTTGATGTAGTCCGCGCGGGCTGCGGGTCCAGCGAAGCGCACGACCGCGCCGCCGTCGCCGCCGTCGCTGACGATCTCCATGGTGTCGGGCGCGCACGTGATCGTGGAGTTGATGAACAGGCCGGCCTCGCCGAAGCGGTCCCGGCCGATGCCGTCGGCGCGCACCACGTCCGCGTCCACGATGTTGCCGCCGTAGGGGTTGAGCGCCAGCGCCCGGCCCGGCTGCTGCAGCACCACGCGCACGCGCTCGTTCTCCATCATCACGTCGCCGGTGATCGCGCCGGCGAGGGGGCCGCCGATGGCGGGATCGCCGTCCTCGAGGACCCGCGCCGACACGTAGCCGGGGGCGGCATCGTCGTCGTCGTCCGGCAGTGGCGGGTCGTCGCCTCCGCAGCCGTCACACCCGCACAGGCCGAACACGACGGCCAGTGGGAACCACGACAACCATCGGATCTCTCGCATGGCAGCGCTCCAGTCCTTGGGATCAGGCTAGCAACGTAGCATGGTCGTCGCTCGCGTCCGGAGTCAGTCGTCCCCGGCGACCACCCTGTTGCGGCCCGCCTCCTTGGCCCGGTAGAGGCGGCCGTCGGCGACCTGGTGCAGCTCGTCAGCCGTCTTCGCCTCGTCCGGGTAGGCCGCTGCACCGGCACTGATCGTGACGTGCAGGTGATCCCGGCTGCCCACCGAGGTGGCCTCCACGGTCGCGCGGATCCGCTCGGCGACCATCACGGCCGCGTCGAGGGGGGTGTTGGGCAGCAGTACAGCGAACTCCTCGCCGCCGTAGCGGGCCGGGATGTCCACGGCACGGACGCACTGCGTCAGCATGTCCGCGATGTTTCGCAGTACCACGTCCCCCTCGGGGTGGCCGTGGGTGTCGTTGACCCGCTTGAAGTGGTCGATGTCCAGGAACAGCAGGCACAGGGGCGAGCCGAACCGGCTGTGGCGCGTGATCTCCCGTTCCAGCTCCTCGTCGAAGCGGCGGCGGTTGGCCAGGCCGGTCAGCTCGTCGGTCACGGCCAGTGCGCGCACCGACTCCACGTGGCGCTGCAGGGATTCGGCCATGGCGTCGAAGGCTCGTGACAGCTGTCCGATCTCGTCGTTGCGCGTCAGGCCCGTGCGGCGGGACAGGTTGCCGGCGCGCATGGCCATGGCCGCGTCCGCGAGGGTGCGGATCGGCCGCGACAGGCCCACCGCGAACAGGGCGGCCAGCGCCACGGCCAGGATCAGCCCGATGACGCCGGTGCCGATCATGGCCGTTCGCGCCTGGGTCAACGCCCCCTGCATGTTGCTCGCCGACACCAGCAGCACCAGCGTGCCCAGGTGTGCGCGGTCGGTGGCCATCGGGAGCGGGCAGTACACCGCGTCGTAGACCTCGTCGCCGAGCACCACGGTCTGCTGTACGAAGCGGTTCGCGTCGTCGGACGCGTTCCAGCCCTGCGCGACCCGGTCCTTGACCTCGAAGATGACCCCGGAGTCGGCGCGGTCGAAGGCCGGCGTGGTGCTCGCGATCACGGTGGCCTCGTAGAGGAGCCCGGCGTGGGCCCCCTCGATCTCGCGGATCTGGCCGGTCAGCCACCGCAGGTCCAGCCAGTGAGCGGCCACGACCACGCCGATGATCTCGCCCTGACCGTAGATCGGGTGCACGCTGCGCAGCTCGAAGGCGTGTCCACGCCAGACGATGTCCGTATCGGCCACGCCGTGGGACAGCGCGCGCCGGATGAGGGTGTCCTCGGGGAGATCGACGACCGGGACCTCGTCCCCGGTGGCGGTGACCATGCGGCGTCGCGGATCGACCACCACCAGGATCTGCACCTCGAGCGCAGCGCGGAGTGGCTCCAGGCCCTCGTCGTCGATGGAGCCGTCGATCGCCGCGAGCACGTCCGGGTGCTCGCTGAGCACCTGCTCGGTCTTGTCCTCCAGCAGCAGGGACAGGGTCTCGATGCGGGTTTCCAGGCGCGCGGCCTCCTGCTGGGCCTGGCGGGTTCGCTCCCCCTCGAACGAGGCGCGGAGCTGGCGCTCGGCCACGAGCGTGCCCACCGCGAACGAACCCGCCACGAGCACTCCCATGGCCGTGGCCAGCCGCAGGCGGATGGAGAACCTCACGGCCGGGCTCCGTCGAGGTCGGCCACGGCCTGGGCGTACGCGGCCTTCATCGCCTCCACGTGCGTCGACACGTCGTCCCACTGCACGTCGACGATGCGGGGATCGTCGGACGGTACGGCCCGGGACGACGGGGGCAGCGCCCCCTTGCGGATCGGGGTGACGTGCCCCTGGGCGAGGAGGGCCTGGCCCCGGTCGCCGAGCATGAACTCGATCAGCAACCGGCCGCCGAAGGTGTGCGGCCGGTCCTTCACCAGCAGGGTGGAGTAGGGCATCTGGATGGTGCCGTCGCCGGGCACGACGAACGTGCTGTCGATGCCGTAGGCGTCACGCAGCTGCGCCTCGTTGTAGTCGTAGTTGATCAGGATCGGCAGGGTGCCGCGAACGAAGCGGGCATAGTCCTGTCGCTGCATCACGTTGTCGCCCCCGCCGTCGTGCGCGATGCGCGCCAGCAATTCCACGCCCGGACCGGGGTTGGTCGCCGATCCGCCCCTGGCGAGCGTCGCGGCCAGCAGGGTGCCGACGCCCGTGGCTGCAGCGCGCGGGTCGATGAACGAGACCTTGCCCAGTAGATCGTCCCGGAGGAGGTCCTCCCAGGTCTGCGGCGGCTCGTGCACGACCTCGAGGTTGACCAGGAATCCCAGGGTGCCGGTGTAGCTGGCGAACCAGCCCCGGCAGTCCCCCGAGTCCGGTCCGCTGGCCCAGTCGACCAGCTCGGAGGACGCCGGTGAAGGCACGCAGTCCAGCACGCCGGCGTTCTCGGCGGCCGGGTTGTACAGGTAGCCGACCACGGCGGCGTCGACCACGGGCTCGTCGCGCTCTTCGTTGAGCCGCTGCAACGTGGCGCTGGAGGACATGTCGATGTCCAGGCGGCGGATCCCGTACTCGGCCTCGAACTCCCGGAACAGCACCTCGTAGCCGCCGTAGCTGTCTGGCATGCCGTAGGTGTGGATCACTCCCCCTTCGCCTGCGGCGAGCCGGGATAGCTCATCGGCGGTCAGGGGGGCGTCCGCGGCCGGCGGTCCGCACGACGTCGTCGACCACGCCAGCAGTGCCAGCGCGGCGATGGGCCGCAGGCGATTCACTCGTAGACCTTCTCCTCGGTCGCCGTCGGATCACCTGCGTCGGCCTCCGCGTCGCGGGTGTCGTCCTCGCGTCCCAGCACCTCGGCGAACAGCTCGTGCTGGATCAGCAGATCCATGATCTCGTTGCTGCCCGTCCAGATCATGGGCAGCCGCGCGTCGCGCAGCATGCGCTCGACCGGGAAGACCGTGGTGTAGCCGATGCCGCCGATGACCTGCATGGCGATGTTGATCACCTCCCACGCGGACGTGGTGGCGAACTTCTTGGCCTCGGACACGAGCCGGCGCGCGTCGCGATCGTCGTCGGCCGTGCGCGCGGCCAGGTGGACGAGGCCGCGGGCCGCGTCCAGCTTCGTGGCCGCGTCGGCGAGCTGGAAGCTGACCGCCTGGAACCGGCGGATCGGCTTGCCGAACGCCTTGCGACGGTCGGCATAGCGCACGGCGATCTCGAGGGCCGCGCGGGCAGGACCCAGGCTGCCGGCCGCGCTGGTCATGCGCTCGGGCACCATCATGCGGTTGAACACGGCCGCGCCGCCGTGCAATTCGCCGACCAGGTTGGCCGCGGGCACCTCGATGGAGGGGAACGAGATCCGCGCGGTGCCGCCGCCGCGGGTCCCCATCAGCCCGTACAGGTACTCCACCTTCACGCCGAAGTCCCGGTCCACCAGGAACGCGCTGATCGCCTGGTGCGGGTGGGCATCGTCCCCGCCGGTGCGCGCGTAGACCAGGAAGTAGTCCGCGCCCTCGCCGCCCACGATGAAGCGCTTGGCCCCTTCGAGCACGAACACGTCGCCGTGGCGGGTGGCGCGGCAGGTGGCGCCGAAGAAGTCGCTGCCGCCGCGGGGCTCCGTGAGGGCCTCGGCGCAGGTCAGCGCACCGGCCAGCGTGGGCCGCAGGTAGCGCTCCTTCTGTTCGTCGGTGCCGAAGCGGTGCAGGGCCTCGCCCACGATACTCGGCAGGGAGTACAGACACCCCAGCGACGAGCCGAGCGCCCCGATCTCCTCCAGCACCGCGGTCTCGGCGGTCCAGCCCATGCCCCGCCCACCCCAGCGGGGATCGAAGCGCAGGCCCAGCAGGTTGGCCTCGCCCAGCGCCTGCACGTACTCGCGCGGGTAGCGGACCTCGTCGGCGTCCATCGCGCGCAGCAGGTCGGGGTCGACGGCGTCGCGCACGAATGCGCGGGCCTCGTCGCGCACGGCCCGTTCGGCGTCGCTCAGCAGCACGTCCAGCATGGCTTCTCCTCGAGGGAACGGTGTCGGGGGAGGGTATCATGGCCCACCATGAGCCTCCGACCCTCGCTTCCCCTTCGTCGTTCCGTGGTGCTCCTGGTGTGGCTGACCCTGTCGGCCGGCTGCCAGGAGGGCCCCTGCGAGCAGCTGTGCGTGTACGCGAGCGCCGACACGGCCGACCTCGTGGCAGCGACGCTGGAGGACCTGCCGTTCGACGTGGAGCTGCACGAGAGTGCGGACCCGGTCGCGGACGCCCGGGACGGGCGCCGGGGACGCATGCATGTGGCCGTTGTCGCGGACTTCGGCTGTGTGGACTGCTACGAGATGGACGGCGAGGACATCGTGTACGAGGTGCACGGGGACGCCCCGCTGGGCATCCAGTACGGCCTGACCCATCTGCTCGAGCTGTGGGGCTTCCGCTTCTTCCACCCGTTCCAGACGGTGGTCCCGACCGAGCTGCTGCCCCTGGACGGCCACCCCGAGCTCGGCTCGGTGTTCGAGCCGGAGATGGCGCGCCGCGGCCTGCACCTGCACACCCTGCACCCCATCGAGGGGCTGTGGGCGGTGTGGGTGGCCGACGACGACGCGGCGGAGCGCGGTCGGCGGATCGTGGACTGGACGATCCGCAACCGCGGCAACCACCTGCAGTGGGTCGCCCTGGACGACATCTCGACCTATCCATCGGTGCACGAGGACTGGCAGGTGCTGACCGCGGACCTCAACGACCACGCCCACCAGCGCGGCCTGACCACCGGAATCGGGATACAGCTGTTCGGCAGCGCCAACCTCCAGCTGGCCTTCGACCTGATCGACGACATCGGCACCGCGGACGAGCAGCAGGCCCAGATCGCCGAACGCCTGTCGTTGATCACCGACGCCGGCTTCGACTTGTACAACCTGTCGTTCGGCGAGTTCTTCGGCGAGGAGCCCGAGGTGTTCCTCGCTGCGGTGGACATGGCCTGGGACGAGCTGCAGCAACAGCAGCCGGGCGCGGAGATGGCGACCGTGATCCACGTGGGCGACTCCGAGGACCAGCAGGTGGAGTACCTCGGCGAGTCCATGCAGTACTACTTCCTCACGCAGTTCGCCGACCCGGCCATCGTGCCGTGGGTGCACTCGGTGATGTACTACAACCTGTTCGAGGACGCGGGCGGGGCGTACCACCACGAGGAGTTCGTGGACCACCGGCAGTTCCTACTCGACCGGCTGGCCGCGGACGAACCGGTCGGCTACTTCCCGGAGTCGGCCTACTGGGTCGCGTTCGACAACCCGGTGCCCACCTATCTGCCGCTGTACGCGAGGTCCCGCTGGCTGGACATGGATCGCATCCGCGCCGAGGACGTGGGCGCGCTGCAGACGCACGTGCTGTTCTCCACGGGCTGGGAGTGGGGGTACTGGCAGAACGACTACGCGACCCTGCGCATGAACTACCGCCTGGAGGACGACTGGCTGACCCACGTGCAGCAGATGTACCGCCCCTGGGGGTGCGAGGGCGAGGAGCTGGCAGCGCTCGTGGGGGAGCTGGCCGAGCTGCAGCACCAGATCCTGCTCGAGGGGCGGCTCGCCGGCTATCTGGCCGGCCGCGACGCGATCATGGACGTGGGGTACGGCCTGGGCATCGTGTCGCAGCCGCAGCGGTTCACGGTGGAAGAGGTCTCGGGGATGGACGCTTCCGCGCGGGCCGCATTCGAGGCCGACGTGGTCGAGGGACTAGACGCGCTGGCCGTGGCCACGTGGGCGCTCGACGACCGCGCCCAGGCGCTGGCCGGGAACGGAGACCGCTGGTTCGTGGAGGTGGCCGACGGCGTGCGCATCGACGCGCTGCGCGCCGAGTTCGCCCACGCCATCTACCGCGCGGTGCTGGCCTGGGCCGAGACCGGCGACGACGGCGGGTGGCTGGCGATCGCCGACGACCTGCACACCGAGGCGCGCACGGTGGTGGCCGCGCGCCACGCCGACATGCACGACCCGGCCCCGGACCGCCTGGTGGACGAGGGCTCCAACCCGACCTTCTACCAGTACGGCTATCTGATCCGCGCGCACGAGCTGTGCTTCTGGGCGCGGGAGCGGGCCGAGGCGGCCATCGTGATCGAGGGCAGCGACGAGACCCCGCCCGGGTGTGCGATCTGAGCGCCGCGGGTCAGCGACTCACTTGGTGTAGCCGATGTCGTCCACCACGTGGGCCGGCACGAACGTGTCGTGGTCGCCCATACCGTAGGCCTCGATGAGGATCGTCGAGCCGTCCACCGACACGATCACGAACCCGTTCTCGCTGGGGACCTCGACCTGGTCCGCGGCCAGGGCGGGGTAGGCGAGCCGGTCCCGCCGCGGCGCCTCGGGGGCGTCTGGCGGGATCACCGCGATCCCGGGGCCCTGGCCAGCCGGTGGGGTGACGATGTAGCCGACCCCGTCCCCGGGGGCGTTGCCGTAGTCACCGGGCGCGAGCTGTGCCTCGTACAGCAGCGGTAGCGTGCGCTGGTACAGGTGCTCGTGTCCGCACAAGACCCAGTCCACGAGACCGTCGAACAGCTGGGTCAGGTCGCGGGCCTCCTGCTGGGCCTCGGCGTGGCGGATGCCCGCGTTGTAGGGCGGATCGTGCCAGTAGGCGAACACCCAGTCGGCGGCGCCGGTGGCGGCGATGTCGGCCAGCTCGTCATCGGCCCACCCGTACTGGTCGCCACCGGGCGCGAACTCGGACAGGATCTCGGAGCTGAATGCCAGGAACGAGGCGTTGCCGTAGTCGAAGCGGTAGGCCACGTCCACGCCGGCCGCCGCCGGCAGCGGGAAGTACCCCTCGAACGACGACGTGTCCTCGTCGTGGCCGTGGCCCGGCGTGTCGTGGTTGCCCGGTACGGGCATCATCACCGTGCCGCGGAACAGCTCCCGTCCCCGGTCGAAGAACGTCCACCAGGACCCGGGGCCGTCGCTGGCGGTGAGGTCGCCGGGGAGGACCAGGAACGCGACGTCGGTGTGAGCGTCGTGCAGCTCCTCGGCCACGTCCCCCCAGCGGTTGACCTCGCCCGTGTCCTGCATGTCCGACAACACGCCAAAGCGGAAGGCGTCCGCAGCGGCGGGCGCCGTGCGGAAGGTGAAGGTCTCCGACACGTGATCTGCGCTGTCGTGCACGCGGTAGTGGTACTCGGTGTCCGGGGAGAGGCCGTCGAGCACGACGTGGTGCATGCGCGAGGCCTCGTCGCCCACGATCGACGTCCCGAGCGAGGCCGTGGTCCCGTACTCGAGCGTGCCGCGGCAGGGCACCGACGTCTCGTAGCTGATCACGACGCCCTGGTCCGGAGGGGTCTGCTCGGTCCAGGTCAGGAAGGGGCCGATGTAGGGGAACAGGATCGACTGGTGGAAGTCCTGCTCGTCGTTGTTGTCCCAGGTCTCGTCCTCGCCGTCGGTGGTGAAGAACGCGAAGTGCAGGGCCCGGCCGTCCGTGGGCAGGTCCACCGTGACCTCGAAGCCGTCGAGCACCGGCGCCATCTCGACCTGGCCGTACCAGGTGATGTTGCCGGGCTCGTCGATCTCGATCAGGCCGGTGACTCCCTGCACCTCGTTCCAGCCGTTGAACCCGTAGTGCAGGGTGAGGTCGTCCTCCTGGGCCAGCTCGCCGTAGTAGTGCACGGTGGCCGTGCCACCGGGCTCGAGGGTCAGGGGCGTGACGTAGACGGCGGGCTGGAGGTACGGGTCGGGATCGGTGGTGTCGTCGTCGTCCGCGCTGTCGTCGTCGTCCGCGCTGTCGTCGTCGTCGTCCGTGCTGTCGTCGTCGCCGGTGTCGTCGTCGTCCGTGCTGTCGTCGTCGGTCGCGTCGTCGTCGTCCACGCCGACCTCGCCGTTGCAGCCGGCGACGGTGAGCCCGGCGGCGGCTGCCAACGCCAGGAGCGCTCGGAGGTGGTGCATCGATTCGGCTCTCCCTCTATGGGGAGATCCTAGCCATTCGGCCCTGCCGTCGGTAGCGAGAACCGGAAGGTGGTGCCCTCGCCCGGGCGGGACTCGAAGGACAGGGCGCCGCCCATGCCCTCCACGAGGCTGCGGCACAGGGCCAGCCCGAACAGCATGCCGCTGTGGCCTGCCTCGGTGTCCTCGTCCAGCGAGAAGTCCCCGTCGCGCATCATGGACTCGGCGGTCCTGCCCCTGCCGTCGTCGTCGATGCGGACCTCGACCATCCGATCGGCGATCGGCCGGGTCGAGAGCCGTATCTGCGTGCCCGACGGGCAGTGGGTGATCGAGGCGTCGAGCAGCAGCGCGACCACCTGGCACAGGGTGTCCGCGTCCGCGCGGGCGAGGACGTCGCGGTCCACGCTCATCTCCAGGCGCACGTCGCGTACGCCCGCCTTGGCCTGCAACAGCTCCACGGTGGGACGGAGCGTGCCCTCCAGCGGCAACGTCCGGGCCCGGACGTCCTCCTCGCCGTCGGTCGACGACGACACGTCGAGCACGTCCCCCGTGATCCGGGACAGGCGCGTGATGTTGCGGTCCATCATCTGCAACGCCTTGCGTTGCTCGGACGTCACCTCGCCGATCGCGCCGTCGAGCAGCATGGCGACCGCGGTCTTGAGGGGCGTCAGCGGCGTGCGCAGCTCGTGGCTCACGGTCTGGGTGAACAGGGTACGCAGGCGGTTGACCTCCTCGAGGTGTCTCACCCGCAGCTCCTCCACGGCGAGACGGCCCTGCAGCTCCTCGGCCTGGCTACGCTCCGTGATGTCCCTCAGCGCGGCGACCCAGGCGGCCCTGCCGTCCCAGGTGGTCTCCGACGTACCGATCTCCACGACCACCACGTCCCCGGTCTCGGTGACCACCTTGACCTCGGCCTGGCCGCCCTCGGGCAGCGCGAAGCCCAGGGGCGCACCGACCAGGTCCTCGGCGCGCTGCCCGAGCAGCTCCTCGGCCGTGGAATTCACGTACAGTACGGTCCGGTCCTGGTCGGTGATCACCACGCCGTCGGCGCTGTGTTCGATGATCCTGCGCAGCCGCCCCTCGCTGGCCTCGGTCTTCCACAGGTAGTCCTTGAGGCGCCGCCGGAGCCGCATGCGCTCCAGCGCGTAGCGCAGACACCGCCGCAGGCCGTCGGCGTCCACCTCGCCCTTGACCAGGTAGTCCTGGGCACCACGATGGACCGCCTCCACGGCCAGGTCCTGGTCCCGGGTGCCGGTCATCACCACGACGGGCACGTCAGGGGCCTGCTCGTGCAGGCGGTCGTAGGTGTCGAGGCCCTGACTGTCGGGCAGGGACAGGTCCAGCAGCACGACGTCGTAGGGCTGCTCCGTCAGGCGGGTGATGCCCGTGGCCAGGCGCGGCACGTCCTCGGCCACGAAGGAGTCGATCCCGCCGCCGGCGAGCATCTCGCGCAGCAGGACCACGTCGGCCGTGTTGTCCTCGACCAGGAGGACCGTGACCTGTCCCTCGTCCATCCCCTGCCCCTCCCTCCGCCCTTCACTCGAGCCGGAGGATCTTGCGTCCCAACCAGAAGAAGAACCCGAACACCGCAGCCGCGCCAGCGAGCACGAACCACAGGAACAGCATCGTCTGCTGGCTGTACACCATCAGGGTCTTCTCGTCGAAGTAGATGCCGTCGGCGTTGTAGTCCAGGCCCATGTGCACGTACAGCAGCACGCCGGACAGCACCATGACCGCCATCAGGACGCCGCACACCACGGCGCAGGCTTTCGAGACGGTCGGTAGCACGGTGTCTTGTTTCACGGTCCCTCGATCGTAGGAGCGCGTGGCCAAAGCGGTCAATCCCCTCCAACCCGCCCCTGGCTGGCGTCCGGCCGGTTCAATGGTTAGACTGCGCACCCATCGCGTCGGCCCGGGGCGGGTCCCCGGGGCAGGCGCACGGAGGAAGCATGTCCAACGAGACCATCGGCGGTGGCATGATCGTCGGGTTCCACTACACGCTGCGGGACGACGAGGGCAACGAGCTCGATAGCTCGTCGGGCGGTGAGCCGCTGGAGTACCTGCACGGCGCGGGGAACATCGTTCCCGGGCTGGAGAAGGAACTCGCCGACAAGCCCCTCGGCTTCGAGGGTGTGGTCGATGTGCAGCCCGACGATGGCTACGGTGAGCGCGACGAGGCGGGCGTGTTCGAGGTCGAGCGTGCGCAGTTCCCCGAGGACGCCGAGCTCGCGGTGGGCATGGTCTTCGGCATCCAGACCGGCGAGGGCCAGCACCCTCAGCCCGCCTGGATCACCGCCATGGCCGACGACAAGGTCACCCTCGACTTCAACCACCCGCTCGCCGGCCAGAACCTGCACTTCGACGTGTCCGTGGTGTCGATCCGCGACGCCACCGACGAGGAGAAGATGCACGGCCACCCGCACGCGGCCGGCGGCTGCGGCTGCGGCCACGAGCACGAGTGACGGGCTCGCCATGAGCGACGGGTTCTGGCGGCGCTGCAGCAGCTGCAAGACCGAGATCGGCTTCGACACCGACTACTGGGTCTGCAGCGTGTCCACCTGCAGCCGCAAGCGCACCGCGCTGGCATTCTGCTCGGTGCGCTGCTGGGAATCCCACCTGCCGTTCGCCCGCCACCGGGACGCCTGGGCCGAGGAGAGCCGCTCGCCGACCGCCGCACAGTGGACCGCGCAGCAGCAGGAGGAGGAGGCCGCGTCATCCCGACGACGGCTCGTCCGCCCGGCGCGCGTGGCCGAGCGTGGCCAGCCCGCGGTGGCCGATCTGCCGCGGGACGCGCTCGTGGTGGTGAGCAAGGTGAAGACCTACGTGCGCGCAGCCTCGGGCATGAACACCTCGGACAAGGCGGTGGGCGTGCTGTCCGACCACCTGCGTCGACTGTGCGAGCGCGCGGCCAGGGAGGCTGCCCGGGACGGCCGCAAGACCGTGCTCGACCGGGACTTCCAGGCCGTGCTCGACCGGGACTTCATCGAGCGGTTCTGAACCGCGCGCGAACCAGCGCGGCGGCCACTACCAGCACACCGACGAGTCCTGGCTGCGTGGCCACGGCCGTGCACCCGCACCCGCTCTGCCAGCCGTCGTCGTCCCCCACCTGCGGACCCGGGCCGATCGTGGCGTCGTCATCGTCGTCCGCGGCTCCCGCGTCATCGTCCCCCGTGTCGTCGTCCGGAGGCACGGTGTCATCATCGCCGTCCGGCCCCGAGGTGGTGGTGTAGGTCACCCGCAGCCGGTAACTGTCCACCCAGGCGTCCGAGTCCCGCGCGCCGCCCGGGTGATCGTGCAGGGTCACCGACGCGTTCACGTGGTCCACGTCGCTCCAGGTCCACGTGCCCCGATCGGAGGTGATGTCCGCGGTGTCCCAGCTCGCGCCGGTGTGGGACCAGGTGGTGTACGCGTCACCGCCGCCGTCCAGGGCCAGGATCAGCTGGTACTGGCCGCTGTCGTACTGCATGCGTGACTTCACCTCGACCTCGACCGCGTCGATGGTCTCCTCGCCGATCGGATCGCACACCTCCCAGCCGCCCGCGGTCAGGTGCTCGCCGTCGTCCACGTTCTCGCTGTGGGCCTCGGTGCCATCCTCCGCGCCCAGGGCCAGGGTGTCGCTGCTCCACCCCGAGGAGCTGATCGTGCCGGCCCAGAACTCCATCGAGTGCTGGCCCAGGCCCAGGTACTCCTCGCACTCCTCGGGCGGCGGCGGCGGTTCGCCGTCGATCAGCGTGAACTGCATGGCGTTGGCCTCGTCCGACTCGTCGTCGTCCGTGCCGTCGAGCACCACGGTGCAGCCGCCCGACCCGGCCACGCACCAGTAGTCCCCGAGCGGGACCCACCCGCTGGGCCCGTCGCCGTACTGGTCCAGCACGATGTGCGTCTCGTAGCCGTAGCCGTCGTACACGAAGTGGTCGGCGTCCTGGGTGCGGTTGCCCGTCAGCCGGTACCACGCCTCGATGCGGTAGGTGCCGTCCTGGGGCAGGTCGGGCGTCCAGGTGGCCGTGCCGCGGCGATCGCTGCCGCCCACGGTGCTGGACAGGTAGTGGTAGTCCGTGTCCTCGGGCGCATAGCCGTAGCCCAGCGTGCCCCAGGTGGTCCAGTCGTCCCCGGTGATGGTGAACGTGGGCGCACCGTGCTGGTCGTCGACGATGGTGGACCAGCCGGTGCCGGCGAGGGAGCGGGTCCAGGTGGGGTCGGGCTCGGCGCAGGACGTGGCTGCGAGCACGATCATCAACGGCAACAGGCGGGCGAAGCGGTGTGCGACCATGGGCGACGATCCCCTCTCGTCGCCCAGCTTATCCCAGGTCCAGCGACGGGCACGAGCGCGGAGCCGGGGGTGGTAGCATGTCGTGGCCGCCTGGAGGGCCCCATGTTCCAGCTCCCCTACCCGACACGTGTCGTCTCGTTGTGCCTCGCGCTGGCGATCCTCGTGCCCACGGCCGCGGCTGCCCAGCGGTCCCTGGAGGACCTGCGCAGCGGCTGCCACGCCGGCTCGATGGCCGACTGCAACGACCTGGGCATCCGCTACGAGAAGGCCATCGGCACGCCCCAGGACTGGCCCGCGGCCGTCACCCTGTACCGACAGGCCTGCGAGGGCGGCAACCTGCTGGGCTGCTCCAACCTCGGCCACATGTACGACGCGGGCAAGGGCGTGGGCGAGGACGACACCGTGGCCGTGGCCCTGTTCCAGAAGGCGTGCGAGGGGGACGTGGCCGTGGCCTGCTCCAACCTCGGCATCATGTACGAGTACGGCCACGGCGTGGCCGTGGACACCACGGCCAGCGCGGTGCTGTTCCGCAAGGCCTGTGACCACGACCACCCCACGGGCTGCTTCCGCCTCGGCGTGGCCTACGACCAGGGCAAGGGCGTGACCGTGGACGACGCCCGCGCGGCCGAGCTGTACCTGCGCGCCTGCGACCTGGGCAAGGTGTCCGGCTGCAACGACGGCGGCGTGATGTACAGCTCTGGCGAGGGGGTGGCCGAGGACGACGCCCGCGCCGTGGAGCTGTTCCGCCGCGCGTGCAGCGGCGACAACATGCTGGGCTGCAAGAACCTGGCGGACATGTACCGCACCGGTGACGGCGTGGCCGCCGACGCGATGGTCGCCCTGGAGCTCTACCGCCGCTCCTGCGAGGGCGGCCAGAGCCGCGGCTGCTACGGCCTGGCCCGCGCCTACGACAACGGCGAGGGCACGACCGTCGACGACGCCAAGGCCACGGAGCTGTACATCGCGGCCTGCGAGGGCGGGTACATGGTCGGCTGCAACGACGCGGGCGTGATGTTCGACCACGGCGAGGGCGTGACCGCGGACGAGGTGTGGGCCGCGGAGCTGTTCCGCCGTGCCTGCGACGGTGGCTACGCCCGCGGCTGCAACAACCTGGGCATCATGGTCCAGCGGGGGGAAGGGGTGCCCCTGGATCCCGCCCGCGCGCAGGAGCTGTTCCAGCAGGCGTGCGATGGCGGCTACACCGAGGCGTGCAGCAACACTGCACCCAAGATCAACCCGAAGTTCTGATCCCCCTCACAGCGCCAGCTGCGGCACATCCACGTCGAAGAAGAACTCGTCGTGGGAGCAGTCGATGTCCGGGTCGTTGTCCCCGGTGGCGATGAAGGTGAAATCCGACCGCCCCTCGTCGATGGCCATGAAGCTCAGCTCGCTGGTGATCGCCAGGTCGAACGACAGCGAGATCGGGCCGTGGGTCTCCGGGGGCGGGATGTCGCATTCGGCCAGGTCCGAGTCGTCGCCCACGCAGTACGTGGGTATCGAGTTGTCGAACACGTTCTCCATGCCGACGATGGAGTCCCAGTCGTACAGGTAGAACACATCCTCGGCGGGCAGCTGCTCGACCCAGGGCCGGTAGCTCGACGCCAGCACCACCCCGTTGAACACGAAGAAGAAGTTGTCGTCGTACACGATGTCCTGCTCCAGCCCGGCCTCGCCGGCGAACGCGAACTCCATGTCGCAGATCAGCACGTCGTCGAGCTCCAGCGCCTCGGTCTGCTCGACACGCGCGGTCAGCACGCCCTGGGCGGGCTGCAGGTTGCCCTCGGTGCCCCACGGGCAGCCGCCGGTGGTGCGCTCGAACGTGATCCGGTAGGTCTCGGTGACGATGGCGTCGGCGTTGTCCTCGCAAGCGTCGACCACGTCCTCGGCGTCCTCGATGTCCTCCGGGTCGGGCAGGCCATCGACCAGCAGGCTGCCCGAGCAGCCGCCGAGCAGGGCGATCGCGGTGAGCAGGGGGAGCAGCGTACGCATGGTGCCTCCGGGAGCAGGCCGGCCAGCATTGTAGCGGGTCGGTGGGTCCATACCCACCGGGGTGGACGCGAGTCCGGGCGGATCCGGGACAAGTCAGGTTTTTCCTTCTCTCCTGCGTTACCGTTCGAACCTGCGATGATCCATCGTCCGGGTCCATGACCGAGCGGGGTGAGAGGGAGAACGGTGATGTCCAGGATTTCGTGTCTGCTCGTCTTCGGGGCAGTCGGGCTCGTTCTGGGGGGGTGTTCGCCACGGATCGACGTGTTCGGCGACGGCGACGGCGACGGCTACACCGTGGGCGACGACTGTGACGATGGCGATCCCATGGTCTACCCGGGCGCGCCCGAGATCTGCGACGACGTGGACAACGACTGCGACGGGGCCGCGGATGACATCGAGGTCGAGCAGTGCGCGGACGGAGTGGACAACGACTGCGACGGGCTGGTGGACGAGGCCGATCCGTACTGCGCCCTGGACTGCGCGTGGTGGACGGCGGACACCGAGCCTCCCCCGGTCGACGAGGCCCTGGTCACCCTCCTGGGCGAGGATGCTGCGGCTGCGCTGGAGTGGGCGTTCGCCGTGGCGCACACGGGCGGAACCGACTACCTCGTCGACGATGTGATGGACCAGTTCGAGGCTGTCGGCGATGCGGCGTGCCCGACGGTGATCTCCGATGCGTGGGAAGACGAGGACAGCGACACCTCCTACGAGTCGGACGAGATGAACGCCGACTGCGTCGCGACCACCGGCATGGAGGGATGGGGGGAGGCGGAGCGGCTCTTCCACAGCACGTACGACTACTACGACCACCACACGACCTACAGGTACGACTATGACGACTGGGAGGGCGCCATCGGCCTGGTCTGCGGCGGCGAGGACCTGCTGCAGGCGGCGACCTTCGCCGTGGACGGTGTCTTCCACGACACGTACGTGAAGGGTACGTTTGGCGGCCACGTGGGCAGCTGGTCGACCAACCGCAGCAGCTGGTCCGTCCAGGCCACGATCCGGGCGTGGCCCCCGCTGTCGACGGGCTACCTGTCGGAGCTGCTTCGCGGATGGGAGACCACCCTGGACGCCAGTGGCGAGTCCGAGGGCTCGACCGGTCACAGCGAGAGCCGGTCCGAGCGGACCAGCGTGGGGAGCGCGTCCACCACGCTCGACGGGAGCGTGTGGAACGCGGCGTGGTCCCTGGAGATCAGATCCCACTCGGATCCCGACGCGCCGTACCACTATGAACCCGAGTCCGCCACGATCGAGGTGACCGGCGTGTGCCCCCTCACCGGCGCGGGCCTGTTCGAGGTCGTCCTGGAATACCCCGGCGCGGTGGAATACGACGGCTGTGGTGACATCACCTTCAACGGCACGTCGGTCGGGGAGTGGTGCGAGTATGGAGGGTAGGATCGGGCTGGATCGCGACGGGGACGCGTCTTGTGGGGGCGGGCTTCCTTCGCACAGCCAGAGGATGTTGAGGTCCCATGGACATCAACGGTCATCGAAGAGGTCGCCCCCCCCAGGCGCCAATCGTGCCGCAGCCATCCTGTCGGCCGACTACGACGGCACGGCCTGGTACGACGATGTCGTGCTGGCAGAGGTGCTGGACACAGGTGGGTGAGTTGCTGTTGGGCAAGAACGACGATGGACAGGCTACGCCACACTAGTCACACGTGCTGTTGTAGATCCCGGCGGGCACCACACGTCCCGCCGTGTTGGCCCGATTCCTGCTCGACAGATAGCGCGGGGAAAGGCAGGGTCACACCCGGTCTTGACCTCCACGGGCACGCAGAACGTGGAGGATTCGTGATGAAGGAGCGCAAGTACGCGTTGGGGCTGGCCTGCGTGGCTGGCGGACTGTTGCTCGTCTGGGGATGTTTCTCCGGCGACGCCTGGTACGGCGACGACAGCGGTGGCGGGGGGGCGGACACCGGTGACCCGGGACGGGACGAGCCCACCGGCGACGACGACACCGGCGACGACGACACCGGCGACGACGACACGGGCGAGGAGACCCCCGACGAGGAGGAGGAGGAACCCTCCCCCTGCGACGACGCGCCCGGCGGGCCGGTCACGCTGTACCTGTCCGCGGACGACTCCAACTCCATGGCCGCGCCGGTCATCGCCCGGCAGCTGATCGCCGAGGAGGTGGAGATCCGAGGCGGCATGCGCCCCTACGAGTTCCTCAACTACCACGACTTCGACTTCGCGCCAGCCGAGCAGGACCACGTGGACATCGTGCCCCAGCTGCGGGTGAACGAGGACGGCGAGTACTCGATGCTGCTGGCCCTGGTCGCGCCATCGGCCGAGCGCTTCGGCCGTCGCCCACGGTCGCTGGTCTTCAGCGTGGACTCGTCCGGCTCCATGTCGGGCCACTCCATCGAAATCGCCCGTGAGGTGCTGCGCGAGACCGCCCACAACCTGCAGGCCGGGGACATCGTGTCCGTGCTGTCGTGGGACACCGAGGTCACGACCCTGCTCGCCGGCGAGATGGTGCTCGGCCCGGACGATCCGGACCTGCTCGCAGCCATCGACCAGCTGCAGGCCACGGGCGCGACCGATCTGCACGGGGGCCTGGTGCGTGCCTACGAGCTGGCCGAGGCGGCCTACGACCCGGGCCGCCTCAACCGCGTGATCCTGATCAGCGACGGCGGCGCCAACACCGGCGTCACCGACGAGCAGCTGATCGCCACGCACGCGGACGACGGCGAGGCCGAGGGCATCTACCTCTCGGGCGTGGGCGCGGCCGCGCCAGCGGTCATCTACCAGGACGTGCTGATGAACCGGGTCACGGACGCGGGCAAGGGCGCGTACGTGTTCGTGGACGATGTGGACGAGGCGGCCGCCATCTTCGGCGACGACGAGCGGTTCCAGTCGGTGATGGAGGTGGCGGCTCGCGACGTGCAGCTGTCGGTGCAGATCCCGGCGGGGTTCCTGCTGACGGAGTTCTACGGCGAGGAGCTGTCCCAGGATCCCCAGGAGGTCGAGCCCCAGCACCTCGCTCCCGGCGACGCGATGGTCTTCCACCAGGTGTTGCTCGATTGCGCCGGCGGCGACGGCAGCGAGGTGTTCACCTTCACGGTGCGCTGGATCCACCCCGAGACCCGAGAGACCCACGTGGAGACGCTGCAGATGACCGTCGACGAGATGCTCGCGGACGCGGACGACAACCTGCTCGAGGCCGAGGCCATCGTGGCCTACGCCCGCGGCCTGGTCGAGGTGTGGGGCGTAGCCGGACGCATGCGGTACGACTTCGTGGACGACGTGATGCTGCAGGTGCAGGAGGCGTACGAGCTGACCGAGGACGAGGAGCTCGGGGAGATCGTGACGTTGCTCGAGCAGTACCGGGGCTACTTCGTGGATGGTGGGGCCTGGCTGCAACAGCGCACCGCGGAGCTGCAGCAGCAGCGGCGGCGGGAGCTGAGGAGGGTGGGGGATCCCGCGCCGTAGTCCTCCTCCCGGAATACCCCCGGCCCCGGCTCCGTATCCCCACCATCGTCACCACCGTCTTCTGGGTCGCCGTGGGCCGGCTGTGGAGTGTCGACGGCTCGAGGCTGCCCCTGGTGTTCATCGGTCTGTGGATCGCGGGCTGTGAGAGCGGGCGAGGTCGTTGATCTGGGTGTCGTCGAGTTGACGAAGGACCCGACCATTCCTCCCGGGATAGGCAGGCGGGCCCCAGGACAGGGTTGGACCGTCTCCCCCCCCCCTTGTTCACGTCGAGGCCAAGAGCAGCCGCAAAAACTCGATCTGCTGATCGCGCAAACACCAACGTTAGGCGAC
>CAZXHG010000161.1:0-23542 GCA_964639985.1 uncultured Rickettsiales bacterium | reverse complement strand
GGGGCGGCCCGCGCGGCGCGGGGGCCGCGGCGCGGCCGTGCGCGCGGCCGTGGCCGTGGCCGGGGGCACGGGCATGGCCGTGGAGGTGTGCGTGATCCTGGGCTACCAGGTGGCGTTCGGCCACCTGGCCGCGCGCATCGGCCTGGTGGTGGCCGCGTACATGCTGGGGCTGGCCGGCGGCGCGACCCTGGCCGGGCGGCTGATCCGGGCACGGTGGGACGTGGTCGCGCTGCAGCTGGGCCTGGCCGGGGGCTGCGCGTTGCTGGCCGGCCTGGCCACCCTGCCCGGGGCCACGTCGTTGCCGGGGTGGTGCCAGCTGCTGTTCGTGGCCGTGCCCGCCGGGACCGGCCTGGTCGCGGGCGCCCAATTCCCCCGGGCCGTGATCCTGGCCGGGGGCGACGAGACCGCGGGCGGTCTGTACGCCTGGGACCTGGCCGGCGCCGCGCTCACGTCGCTGGCCGTGTCGATCCTGCTGCTGCCCGTGTACGGCCTGTCCACCGTGCTGGCCCTGGCCGCGGTGGCCAACACGGCCGTGGCCGCGGTCGTCCTCACCCTGCCTCGCACGCCTGGGTAAGGCGCAAGGGTGCACGGGAAGAGGCGCGCGCGATCTGGTATCCTCCGCGCTTCATGTCCAACGCACTGCCAACGCTGGTTGCCGAGCGCTTCCGTATCCAGAGCCTCGTGGGGCTGGGCACGGTGGGGCGGGTGTACCGGGCGGTGCAGGAGCCGCTGGACCGGCTGGTGGCGCTCAAGGTGCTCAACCCGGAGCTGGCCGACGAGCCGGCCGCGCGGCGGCGGTTCTTTCGCGAGGCGCGGGCCGCGGCGCGGCTCAACCACCCCAACGTGATCCAGGTCTACGACTTCGGCGAGACCGACGAGGGCCAGCTGTACCTGGCCATGGAGTGGGTCTCGGGCGGGTCCATGGCCCAGTGGCGCAGCAACCCGCCGGACCTGCCCGTGCTGCTGCGCGCGTTCGACGAGCTGTTGCTGGGGCTGGCCGCGGCGTGCTGCACCGGGCGCTCAAGCCCGACAACCTGCTGCTGCAGGGATCGCCCAGCGAACCGGACCGGGTGGTCATCAGCGACCTGGGCATGGCCTCGGTGTTCGACGCCAGCAAGGGCACGAGTTCGGGGGACGCGATCGTGGGCGAGCCCCGCTACATGGCGCCCGAGCAGGTGGCCCACGACCGGCCCGCGTCCCCGGAGACGGACCTGTATGCCGCGGGCGTGATCCTGTACGAGCTGCTGGGCGGCTCGCCGCCGTTCCGCGGTGACGCGGACGTGGTGCGTCAGCAGCACCTGACCGCGGACGTGCCGTCGCTGGTGCCTCGCAGCGGCGTGAGCCTGCCCGATGGCGTGCGGCGCTGCGTGGAGCGGGCCCTGAAGAAGGCGCCCGAGCACCGCTACCGCTCGGCCGCGGACATGCGCTCCGACCTCAAGGAGGCGATCACCGGCGGGATCCCGGACCGCGAGTCGATCGACGAGCGGCGCGTGACCCTGCTGGGCCGCGACGGCGAGCTCAAGAAGCTGCGCAACACCGCGATCTCGACCCTGCGCGGACCGTCCACCCAGATGGTGCTGGTGGAGGGGGACTCCGGGGTGGGCAAGTCCATGCTGGCCAACGCCCTGGCCAACGACCTGGTGCAGACCGGGCTGATGTCCCTGGTTCGCGCCCGCTGCGACGACGAGCGGCTGGGCAACGCGGGCATCGCCGCGGCGGTCGAGGAGGTGCTGGGCATCCGCGGCTGCAGCCGGGAGCAGGCCCGCCAGCGGCTCGAGACCCGCACCGACCTGGACACCCTGCTGGGCGGGGCCGACCTCGACGACGTGCTGGACGACCTGCGGCCGTCCATCGCCGACTCGCTGATCATCGACCTGGACGCGCTGGTGCACGGCCGCGCTTCACGCTTCGCGCTGTGCTTGCGCGCGCCCGCGAGGAACCGGGCCCTGGCCATCGTGATCGAGGACCTGCAGCGCGCGCCCATGGAGGACGTGGAGGTGCTGCAGCACCTCGTGGCCCTGGATGTGGGCGACCCGCTGCCCGTGCTCGTGGTGGCCTGCCTGGACGCCAGCTCGTGGCGCCCCGACGACGCGCGCGCTCAGCTCGTGGACCAGCTCAGGCAGGCGCACGCCGGCGTGAGCTCGCTGCAGGTCGGGCCGCTGCCCCGGGACGCCTGCCGCGAGCTGCTGACCCAGCGCGTGGGCGCGGGGCCGGTGTTCGCCCGCGCCGTGGTCGACGAGGTGGGCAGCAACCCGCGGGTGGCGCTGGCCGTGGCCGACATGGCCATCGCCTCGGGTCACACCGAGGACAAGGACGGTGTGCAGGAGCTGCTCGACCCCGAGGCGCTCGCCGGCCAGGTGCCGGACGACGTGCGCACCCTGATCCGGGGCAAGATCGACCGCACCATCCACTCGCTGCCCGACGGCATGGTCGCGCTGCGGGCGCTGGTGTCGGCCGCGGTCTACGGCGAGCGGTTCCACCCGGGCCACGTGGCCGATTTGTGTGTGCGCGCCGAGCTGATCGAGGAGTCCGAGGCCGTGCACCGCGCGTTCGAGCAGCTGGTGGGCGCGGGCCTGCTGGAGTACCGCGGCCAGGAGGCCGTGGACCGCATGGCGTTCGCCACGCCGTTGCTGCGCCACGAGGTGCTCAACCTGCTGCGCGCCACCACCCGCCGCACCCTGCACCGGGAGGCCGCCGCCCTGCTCAAGGAGCGCGGCGAGGGCAACCGGATGCACGTGGTCAAGGCGATCGCCAGGCACCTGTTCGCGGCGGACGAGCCGGAGGAGGGGCGAGTCTATCTACACCGCGCGGCCGAGCTGGCCGAGCAGGCGTGGCAGCTGGACGAGGCCAGCTCCCTGTACACCGAGCTGCTCGACGGTATCGGCGAGGTGGCCGAGGGCGACCTCGCCGTGGCCCGCGCGCGGCTGGCGCTGGGGCGGATCCACGTGCGGCAGGGCCACGACGAGCGCGCCCGGGAGATGCTGGTCGGTCTGCCCGAGTGGGCCTCGACCCGCATCGCGGCCGAGTCGGCCCTGCTGCTGGCCGAGCTGGCGCTGACCGCGGGCAACACGTCCGAGGCCACGGCCTGGCTGCAGCTGGCCCGCGACCGCATGCCCGAGGACGGCCGCCACGCGGCCTGGTTCCGCGGCGAGTGGTTCCTGCTGCAGGAGCGGCTGCTGCGCGCCCGCGGTGACCTCAAGAAGCGGCTGGAGCACCTGCGCCAGGCCATCCTGCGGGTCCCGGAGGGGGTGCACCGCTTCCGTGCCCGCGAGCGCCTGGCCATGGCCCTCGCCCGGGGCGGGCGCATGGAGGAGGGCGAGGAGATGCTCGACGACCTCGAGCAGTCCATGCCCGCGGACCTGCCCCCCCGGATGAAGGTGGAGCTGGTGCTCGACCGCGCCATCGTGGCCGACATCAGCGGCGACTCGGTGACCGCGCGCAAGCTCTACCGCAAGGTGCTGGCGCGGGCCCGCCAGGCCGGCGATCCCGAGCACATCTCCCAGGGCCTGGTCGGCCTGGCCGAGATCAACCGCGCCCACGACGAGCTGGACAAGGCCGAGCGGCAGTACTCCGACGCCCTGGAGATCCAGAGGCGCATGGGCCACCAGCGGTTCATCGCGATCACCCAGGTGAACCTGTGCATGGTCGCGCTGGCGCGGGGCGACCTCGACGCCGCCGATCGCTACCTGGACGAGGTGCGCGATCTGGGCGCGGACGTGTCCCACCCGGAGGTGGCCGTGGTCTACGCGTTCTCCAGGGCGCTGGTGGCCGGCCGCCGCGGCGACCTCGATGAGGCGCGGTCGGAGCTGTACCGCTTCCAGGCGGTCAACTCGCGGGTGAAGCTGCACGAGCCGGACATCGCCAACGCGCTGGAGGAGCTCGGCGGGCTGTTCCGCGACGACGGCGACGACATGTTCGGCGACGAGCTGACCCACCACGCGGTGGTGATGTGGCAGCAGCTGGGGCGCGAGGATCTGGCCGAGGGGGTTCGGAAGAGGGCGGGGGGGGATGGGGATGGGGGGGCGGTGGTCTGAGGGGCCGACGCGCCCGGCTGGGGCGTGGGTGTAGCGTTCCTTCGAGGATACGACCAGCGGCACCCCGTCGGGGATGTGACCATCGTTGGGTTTGGATGGGACGCGATGGATCCGGTCAGGTGATTGGGGGCGGGACGGGGTCAGGCCGCGACTGGGGGCGGTTCGGACGTCGTCGGGGTGCTTCGAAGGAGGTCGGACGCCCCGAGTAGCGAACTGACCCCGGCCGATGCGGTTCGGTGCTTGGGTTGAGGGCGGTTTCGCGGGCGGGGGCGGTTTCGCGGACGGATCCGTCGTGATCGCGCCAACCGCATTCGACCCGGGGTGCCTCCGGACGACGGATGGCCCCGCAGGGGCTCTACGCTGGTCCACTACACAGTGGCACTCTGCCCCGTTTCGACGGTCGGCGATATCCGGACAGGACGAGTCGGATCGGCGGTCACCTCGATGCGCCCTTGCCAGGCCCATCTCCCCGAGCCGGGACGACCATGAATCCGTCGGCCGGCGGCGCGCCGGGGCCGACGAGGTTCGCCTGCCCTGCGAAACAACCCGCGCTGGAATCACCCCGGAGCAGCTGGAGCGAAGCGAACTCCGAAGCAACTAGAGCGAAGCGAACTCCGAAGCAACTAGAGCGAAGCGAACTCCTGGACAACGCTCTCCATCACCCATCTCCTCATCCACCTCCTCACCCGTCAATCGGAATCCCCTCTCAGCCGAAGAACAGGGCGATCTCCTTGACCGACTTCGCCAGGAGCCGGGCTTCCTCCACCGTGTTGTAGATGAAGAACGACGCGCGCACGGACGTGTCGTGGCCACGCGCGTGGTACCAGGAGTGCACGCAGTGGTGACCCGCGCGCACCATCACGTTGCGGCTCTCGTCCAGGATCCGGCCCACGTGCTCCGCGGGCGTGCCCGGCATCACGAAGTTGACGATGCCGTGGCGCGCGGCCGGGTCGGCTGGTCCCAGCACCTGCAGCCGGTCCAGCTCGGCCAGCCCGTCCGACGCCACTTCGTTGAGTTGGGCGAGGTGGGCGCCCGCCTCGGCCGCCGGGATCTCCCGCAGGTAGTCCGCGGCCCGGCCCGCGCCGATGATGCCCGCGTAGTTCTGCAGCCCGGCCTCGAAGCGGTCCGGGATGGGCGCCATCTGGAAGTCGGCGTAGCGCACGTCCGAGATCATCTCGCCGCCGTACAGCAGCGGGGTCAGCGCCTCCAGTGCCTCCCAGGTGCCGTACAGCACGCCCACGCCCGTGGGCCCCAGCAGCTTGTGCATGGACAGCACCAGGTAGTCCACGCCCAGCGCGGCCACGTCCACCGGGTCGGTGGCCAGGCCCTGGGAGGCGTCGAGCAGCACCCGCGCGCCCACGCTGTGGGCCCGCTGCACGATGTGCTGTAGGGGCATGGACACGCCGGTGACGTTGGAGGTGTGGAACACCGCCACCAGCCTGACCTCGTCGGTCAGCGCGGCGTCGAAGGCGTCGGCGTCGAAGGAGGAGTCCTCGGCCAGGCGATAGTGACGCACGGTGCCGCTGCTGGCCTTGGCCGCGCGGTACCACGGCAGCAGGTTGGAGTTGTGCTCCATGTCCGAGGTGAGCACCACGTCGCCCTCGCGCCACGAGGTGCCCTGGGCCACGATGTTGATCGACTCGGTGGTGTTCTTGGTGAAGACCACCTGCCGCGGCGAGCGCGCGCCGATGAAGCGCGCCACGGACGCGCGCGCGGCCTCGTAGGCGTCGGTGGTGCGGCGGGCGAACTCGTGGGCCGCGCGGCCGTGGCAGCCGGGGAAGTCCGTGTAGTACGCGGTCATCGCGTCGAGCACGGGCTGCGGCTTGGCCGTCATGCAGGCGTTGTCCAGGTACACGACGGGCTTGCCGTCGATCGACTGCTGCAGTGCAGGGAAGTCCCTGCGGAGGGATTCGGGGTCGAATGGCATCTAGCTCCCTTGCCTCACCCCGCGCGGCGTAGCGAGGAGTCGCAGGTGCTGTCGAGGTGCGTTGGCGGTGGCCGCAGCTGTACTCCGAGTACAGCAAGGACGCCGACAGCGTGCTTCGGCAGTGCAGGTCGCGGAGCGACCGGCTGCGGCCCGCAGTAGGCGTGTGGGGTGTGGCATGGGAGCTACTAGATCCCGATGGCGACGGCGGTTCCAGCGGCGGCGGTGAGCACGGCACCCCACAGCCCCAGCAGGGCGGCGAGGTTGAGGTGGCGGTACACCAGCCCGGCGAGGCGCGGGCTGCGGTCCATCAGCCGCGCGGACAGGGCGCAGCGGAAGCGGGGGTGCAGGAAGTCGGTGGTGACCACCTCGCTGACCACCCGCAGCAGGGACGAGGCCGGCCGGGCCAGCGGCTGCAGGGGCGGCAGCGCCTTCGCGAGCACCATCAGCAGCACGATCGGGGGGCCGGCCACGAGCAGCACCGTGCCACAAACGAAGAAGATGCCCACCGGGTGGAACGCCTCGGGCCGCTTCTCGAAGGTGCAGCAGGGCACGCGGTCTCTCCTGGGTGCAAGGGCGGCTCGCCCACCCTCGCAATCTCCACTGTAGCCATCGGTTTTTGGACCGTCAACGCGCGCCCGTGCGGGGCGTCGGTTGACCGTCCTGCGGCCGCGAACCTATGGTGGCCGTGAGGCACTGCACGATGGCGAAGAAGCGCAGCAAGCGTCGCACCGGCTCCTGGTTCACCCGTCACCGCTGGGCGGCGCGCGGTGGGATCGCGGCCGCGGCCGTGCTGCTGACGCTGATGGTGGTCGAGGCCGTGCTGCCCGAGCCCGAGCCGCTGCAGCCCAACCGCTACCTGCGCATCAAGGAGTACCCGCCGCACACCTACACGGAATACGAGGACCCGATCCCGGGCGCGCCGCCGGGCGCGCCCCAGCACGTCACCTACACCGTGGACGCGGACGAGCACGGCTTCCTCGAGCCGTCGGCCGTGTGGGACGCCGCCGACCTGGACATCGTGTTCCTCGGCGGGTCGACCACCGAGTGCCTGCTGCTGCCCGAGGGGGACCGCTTCCCCGCCCGGGTGGGCCACGAGCTGCACCGGCTGACCGGACTACGGGTCAACACCTACAACGGCGGCCTGGGCGGCAACGACGGCATGCACTCCAACCTGGCGCTGGTGGCCAAGGTGCTGCCCATGCAGCCGGACGTGGTGGTGTTCATGCACGGGGTCAACGACCTGTTCGTGATGGGCATCACCGGCACGTACCACCACGACCTGCCCACGCGCTCGCTGGTGGTCGTGCCCACGCAGCCGTCGGCGAGCTGGCGGCTGTTCCAGGCGCTCAAGGACGCGACGTTCCCGGGCATCGCCCACGTGATCGCGGAGGCCGCGCCCGACCTGGGCCAGGGGTTCAAGGAGCGCGCAGGCGTGCCCCTACCACCCGACGACGAATTCGAACCCTACCGGGACGTGGTCTCCGATCCGGATCCCGTGCAGATCACGGCGGACTTCCGCTCCTGCGTGACCCAGTTCGTGACCACCGCGGACGCCTGGGGCATCACCCCGGTGCTGATGACCCAGGCCAATCGCCACACCATTCCGATCCAGCCGAGCCTGGCCAAGGACGCCGACAAGCTGACCGGCACCCTCAACATGCTCTACGAGGACTTCGCCCGGTTGCACGCGGACCTCAACCAGGCGACCCGGGACGTGGCCGCCGAGTACGACCTGGTGCTGGTGGACCTGGCCGAGGACATCCCGCCGCAGGATCGGTGGATCATGGACACGGTGCACTACACGCCGGACGGCTCCCGCCGCGCCGCCGAGGTCATCGGCCGCGACCTGGCCCCCCTGGCCCGGCAGCTGGCCGCGGCCGAGGGCCGCGAGGGCAACCCGGCCCACGCGCCTCCGCCGCCGCCACCTCCGCCGCCGCCGCCGCCGGGTGTGGAGGGGGGGCCGCTGCCGCCCGAGGACGAGCCGGCGAAGGACGAGCCGCCAAAGGGGGAGAAGCCGGCCGGGGATCTGAGCGACTGGGGAAAAGGGGACGCTCACAACTAAACAACTTGTTCTCGGCCTTCGAGCAGCTCCTGCATGGCTCGAATGGACGCGATGGATCCGGTCGGGGGCTGGGGGCGAAAAGGGGACACGTACAAATAACTCCGGTAGGAAGAGGGCCGATCGGAGCCCCGGGGTGAGTTATATGTGCATGTCCCCGTCCGGGGCGGTTCAGGCTTTGGGATCGTCGGTAGTGGGGATCTGGTAGCAGCCGTCTTCCCGTTCGACGACGATGCCGTCTCGCTCGAGCTTGTGCAGGTGCGCCAGCAGGGTGCGCGCGGCGAACAGATGGGCCATCAGCGGGACGTCGTCGTACACCAGCGGCACGATCTCCTCGACCGTGAGCCCGTCGGGGGCCTGGCGCAGGGTCTCGACCACGCGGTCCTGGCGCCACAGGCGGTGGCGCAGCAGCAGCTCCAGGCGGGTGGCCGAGGAGGTGGCGGGCGGGCCGTGGCCGGGGAAGAGGCCGAAGTCGCCCAGGTCGCGGGCGCGCTCCAGGCTCAGCAGGTACGCGCCCATGTCCCCGCCGGGTGGATCCACGATCACCGGGCTGAGGCCGCTGACCAGGTCGCCGGCCAGCAGGCTGCCGGTGAAGTGTTCGACCAGGCAGACGTGGCCGCGGGTGTGGCCCGGGGTGTGCACCACCTCCAGGGTCCAGCCACCCTCGAGCTCGAGGCGGTAGCCGTGCTCGAGCGCGCCGTCCACCTGCAGGGCCGTGGCCTCGGGCCGGTAGGGTGCCCATTGGGCCGCGGCCAGCGCCTCGGCGGTCCGGGGGTGGGCCAGCAGGGGCACGTCGTAGCGCTCGCGCAGGGCCGCGGCGCTGTCGATGTGGTCCACGTGGTGGTGGGTCAGCAGCACGGCCCGCAGCCGGCGGCCGTCGGCGAGCAGGCGGTCGAGCTGGTCGAACAGGATCTGCTGCGAATCGCACGGACCCGCCCCCGGGTCGACCACGGCGATCTCCCGTTCGCCCACGATGTAGGTGTTGGTGAACACCGCGGGCGGCAGGGTGCGTGAGCGCAGCGGCAGCATGCGCAGGCCGTGGCGCATGCGCACCGGCTGGAACGGGTGCCCCCGATCCCGGCCCAGGGCCACCAGCCGCTCCCGCAGCTCCTCCACCGGGTGCAGCCCCTCGGCCAGGGCATACAGCGTCTCGGTGACCGGCGGCGCCAGCCAGATCTCCGAGCGCCGCCAGGTCGCCAGCAGGTCGGCGGGCCGGGTCCACCAGCCCTCCACCAGCTCGCCGTGCCACACCACGGGCTCCCGCTCGCCCTCGTAGACGTGCAGGAAGTAGTGGGTGTCGAAGCGCAGCGGCGAGTAGAACGGCGTCACCCAGCGCCCTACCGGGATCAGCGTGCCCGGCGCGGGCCGGGGCGGCACGCCCAGCCGCTCGCACAGCGCGGCGAAGTTTGTGTCGCCGTCCAGCAGCCGCTTGCGCTCGCGGTCGAACGCCTCGCCGTGCACGGCGTCGCCGCCGGGGGACAGCAGCACGCCGGCCTCCTCGTACAGCTCGCGCAGGGCCGCCACCTCGGCCACCTCGAGGCGGGTGCGGTCCTCGATGCCCGCGATCTCGGCGTCGGCGCGGTCCACCCGCCCACCGGGGTAGCCGCCGAAGCCGCCCAGGAAGCGCAGCTTGGGGTTGCGGCGGACCACGAAGATCTCGGGATCGTCCAGGTCGCGCACCAGCAGCACGGCCGCGGCCGCGCGCGGCGGGCGGGCCGGGTCGGGGTAGACGGTCGGGTAGGGGGCTCGGGGCATCACGCCATCCTGTCGCACAGCGCGGCCAGCTCTCCCAGGCGGCGGCCGCTGCGGGAGCCGTACCACGCGGCCAGTCGCCCGTCCAACGCCACCGCGGTCAGCTGCGCGAGCCCCCGGGCGGCCAGCGCCTCGCGCAGCGCCCCGCTGCCCGGTCCGTGGAAGTCGAACGGCTCGTCCGGCAGCAGCAGCGCGGTCGGGGCCGCGGCCGCGGCCCGGTCCAGGTCCAGCCCGGGGTAGGGCGTGCGCTCGACCCCACCCACCAGCTCGAAGCCGGCGCGGCCGAGCACGTGGGCGGCGTACGAGCCCGGGCCCACGGTCATCCAGGGGTCGTTCCAGATGGGATAGAGCGCGCGTACGCGTGGGGTGGCCGCGGTCGGGGCACCCCGGATCGTCTCCACCCAGATGGCGGCGGCCTCGGTCGCGTCGAGGGCCGCGCCGATCTCCTCCACGGTCGCGGCTGCGCCCTCCAGGTCGTGGGGATCGACGACCAGCACCGGCACACCCCGGGCCGCGATCGCCTCCACGTGGTCCCGCAGGTTCTCCTCCTGGCTGGCCAGCACCAGCTGGGGCCTCAGGTCCAGCAGCTCGTCCAGCCGCGGATCCCGTACCCCGCCGATGCGCGGCGGGGAAAAGCCGTCGGGCAGGGCCGGGCCGCACCAGTCCGTGACCGCGACCACGCGCTCGCCCGCACCGAGGTCGAACAGGGTCTCGGTCAGGCTGGGGACCAGCGATGCGATCCGGCGTGCAGGTGCGGGCAGGTCCAGGGCGGTGGCAGTGCTGGCGATCGGCGCGGACACGGACCGCCATTCTACCGCCGGTGCCGAGCCCGCTGTGCTAGGTTGGACGCTCATCGGAGGGCGGCATGGCCCGTGTGATCCTCAGCCACTGCGAAGCGTACGACGGGGACCGGATCCGCCAGCTCGTGCGCGCGGCATTGCAGGAGCTGGACCTGCGGCCCACGGGCCACACCATGGTCAAGCCCAACCTGGTGATCGCGCTCAAGGGCGTGTTCGACCACGCGTTCACCCGCTCGGAGGTGCTGGACGGGGTGATGGGGGCGATGCGCGATCGCTCGGACGGCTCCCTGACCGAGCTGTCGATCGGCGAGCGCGGCGGCATCACCATGCCCACGCGGATGATGTTCGCCCAGGCCGGGTACAAGCCGCTGCTGGGCAAGCACCAGGCCCGCCGCTACCTGTTCGACGAGGTGACGCAGGTCCCGATGGAGCTGAAGCACCCCGACCGGCTGCGGGACCTGATCTACATCCCCGAGACCCTGAAGACCGTCGACTTCTTCGTCAACCTGCCCAAGTTCAAGGCCCACCCGTGGACCACGGTCACCTTCGGGGCCAAGAACTACATCGGCCTGCAGGACGACCGGCACCGGCTGATCGACCACGACCACCGCCTCGACGAGAAGGTGGCCGACCTGCAGGAGATCATCCAGCCGCAGTTCATCTGCGTGGACGCCATCTCCGCGGGCCAGGATCGCATGCTGACCCCCACGCCGTTCCCGATGAACCTGCTGATCATGGGCGACAACCAGGTCGCCATCGACACGGTGTGCTCCCACATCATCGGCGTGGATCCGCGCAGCGTGGACCACATCCGCCTGTGCGGCGAGCGCGGCTACGGTCCGCTCGACCTCGACGAGATCGAGATCAGCGGCGACGTGACCCTGGCCGAGGCGCAGAAGCGGTCCGAGTCGTTCCGCGTCGGCCTGATCCGGGTGGAGGACTACTTCGACGACACCCCGGTGCAGGCCCTGGCCGGCCCGCCGCCGGAGCCGGAACGCACCGACTACTGCTGGGGCGGCTGCCCCGGAGCACTCGAAGAGGCGATCGAGATCATCCGCGCCTTCCGGCCCGCCACCTACGACTCGATGCGCAAGATGACCATCGTGTTCGGCGCCTACGAGGGGCCGATCGAGGTGGACGAGGACGAGAAGGTGGTGTTCGTCGGCGACTGCAGCTGCTGGAAGGGCAAGCTGGCCGGCCAGCAGGTGGACATCCCCTCGCTGTATGTGGAGCGCCATCACAAGAGCCCCCACGACGCCCGCATGACCGACATCTTCATCAAGATGCTCAAGGTCTACTGGGAGATGTTCAAGCAGCGCAAGTCCCCCTACATCCGCATCCCCGGCTGCCCCGTGTCTGTGGCCGAGCAGGTGCTGGCGCTGGCCTCCTACGGCCGCACCCTCAACCCCTACTTCCACCCCAAGACCGTCATCCCCTTCTGCATCGGCTGGACCGCCTGGCGCCTGGTCAAGATCATGCGCGCCCTCACAGGGAGGAAGTACCAGGTGGACCAGCTGCCCGCGCCCGCGGGCGGCGAGTTCCCCCCGCCGTCGGACGATTGACCTCCCCAGGCAAGGCCGCGTAGCAACCACAGGCCCCGCCAAAGGGACCGTCAAGAGCGACCTGATCGCCTCGAACCTCCGATCCACCCCGTCCCGACTACGGAGCCCCGGGGCAACGAATCGCCTCGGAGCCAGCGAAGGTCCCGTGCGCAGGGCCGAGGATTGCGAGAGCGTCCGGGCTGGGCCAGCCCTGTCCACCCCGATCGATGAGAGTCCGAATTAGTTGTTTAGTTGTGAGCGTCCCCTTTTCCGGAGCGGCCGGGCTGGGCCGTTCGGCCTGACGGCGAGCTTCCGATTTAGTTGTTTAGTTGTGAGCGTCCCTTTTTCTCCGCGACCCGTTCGGGGTGGTTCGAGGTGGGGGTTGGCGGATTTCGGAGTTGTTGGGTGATCCGTTCCGGAGCGGTTCGAACGTTCGCTCGGTCTGGGGGGTCTGGATCTCCTCACAAACTCTTCACAAAAACGGCCCGCAGTTGCCTTGATCCCCTTTTCCTGCGGCCGATAGCATGCTTGGCATCGGGAAAGCCCCGCTTTCCCACAAAAAGGACAAATCCCCTCGAAGGGAGACCCGATGCCGGTCAAGCAGCTCGCGACGATGATGGTCCTGGCCCTCACCCTGGCCTTCACCCATGTCGCGTGCGACTCACCGACCGAACCCACCATCGAGGAACCGGCATTCATCCACGGCGAGGTGATCGTCCGCTACCACAAGGACGTGGACGTGGATCGCGAGGTCGACGTGCTCGACCGCCACGGCCTGTCCCGCATCAAGCGCTTCGAGCGGGTCCGCGTGGACCACGTGGCCATCGGCGACGACGTGGACGTGCTGAGCAAGATCGAGCAGCTGGAGCAGGACCCGGACGTGCTGTACGCTGAGCCCAACTGGCTGTACCAGGTGCGCGAGCTGCCCAACGACTGGAGCGCGCCGCTGTGGTTCCTGCACAACGAGGGAGCGTACGGGCCGACCGACATCGACATCGACGCGCGCGAGGCCTGGAACATCTCCAAGGGCAGCCGCGAGATCGTCGTGGCCATCACCGACACGGGCGTCGACTGGGACCACCCGGACCTGCAGGGCAACCTGTGGGTCAACCCCGGCGAGGTCAACGGCAACGGCGTGGACGACGACGGCAACGGCTACGCCGACGACATCATCGGCTGGGACTTCGCCAGCGGCGACAACAACCCGGACGATCCCGACGGCCACGGGACCCACGTGGCCGGCACGGTCGGCGCGGTGGGCGACAACGGCACCGGCGTCGTGGGCGTCAACTGGGAGGTCTCGTTGATGTGCCTGCGGCTGATGGGCTCCTACGGCGGGTCGGCGTCGGCCTCGGTGTCGGCCATCGAGTACGCGGTCGACAATGGCGCCCACGTGATCAACGCCTCCTGGGGCGGCCCGGGCTACTCCTACGCAGTGCGGGACGCCATCTCCTACGCCAACGACCACGGCGTGCTGTTCGTGACCGCGTCGGGCAACGAGGGCCGCAACTCCGACGGGATGAACAACTATCCCAACAACTACGATCTGCCCAACATCGTGTCCGTGACCTCGATCAACTGGCAGAACCGGCTGTCGAACTTCTCCAACTGGGGGGCGACCACCGTGGACGTGGCCGCGCCGGGCGAGGGCATCTACAGCACCTATGCCGGCGGCGGCTACCAGTACCTGGACGGCACCTCCATGGCCTCCCCGGTGGTGGCCGGCGCGGCCGCGCTGGCGCTGAGCGTGGACCCGTCCCTGTCCCCGTCCGAGCTCAAGAGCCTGATCATGGGCACCGCCGACAGCCATTCGACCCTGCAGGGCAACTCCGTGTCCGGCGGTACGCTCAACGTGTACGCGATGCTGGACACCATCGACGGCAGCTACACGCCGCCCGAGGAGGAGGAGCCGCCCCCCGAGGAGGAGCCGCCCCCCGAGGAGGAGGAGCCGCCGGCCGAGGAGGAGCCGCCCGTCTCCGGCGACTGGACGTGGGTCTCCTACACCGTCAGCAGCGACCACCCCTACGCCAACGACTTCCAGGGCAACGCCTCCATCTCCCAGGTCGGGGCCAACGAGATCCGGCTGGTGTTCTCCGAGTTCAGCACCGAGCAGGGCTACGACTACGTGTACCTGCAGGACGCCGGCGGAGAGGTCGTGTACACCTACCACGGCAACCTCGGCGGGTTCACCACCGATCCGGTGGCGGGGGACAACCTCAAGCTGTGGCTGGTGACCGACTACTCGGTGACCGAGTACGGCATCGACCTCGCCGGGTACGAGTGGCGATAGCCTCCGTCCTCCCGTAAGCTTGACGCCCGAGCCCCAGGGGGCTTCGCCATGGGCACACGAACGGTCGTACCACGCATCCAGATCTTCTCCGGCGCCGACGAGGTGCAGTCGTTCGTGCTCACCACCCGTCGGCTGGTGGTGGGATCGGCCCCGGGCGCCCACGTTCGCCTGCAGCGCGACGACGTGCAGCCCGAGCACCTGGTGGTACAGCTCGCCGAGGGGCGGTACCTCGAGGCCGTCAACCTGGCCGGTGATCCCGAACTGACGCACTGGGGAGAACCGTTCGAGCGGGTCAAGCTGGGCCACGGCTCCGACCTGGCCCTGCGCGGCTACACCATCCGGCTGACCTACGTGGAGCAGGAGACGCCCACGCCGCCCTCCCAGGAACTCGCGGTGCGCAAGCGCGAGGTGGCACCGCGGCCCGAACCCCAGCCCGAGGAGCGAACGCAGGTCAGCCCGATGCCCTCGCGGTCCGAGCCCGCGCAGCAGCCCACGGCCACGGCCTCGTCGCCCAGGCTGCTGGTGCACGCGCCGGACGCACAGCGTCGCTCCGTGCGCCTGCCCGTGGGAAGCTACGGCGTGGGCGCGGACAAGTGCGAGATCCTGGTGCCGTTCCAGGGCGTGGCCAGCCGCCACGCCCGGGTCACGGTCCACCCGGACGGCGCGGTGGACGTGAAGGACCTGGGGTCGGGGCAGCCCACGCTGATCAACCGCCGGCCCATCACGCACAGTCCGTTCCGACCGGGCGACGTGATGGAGATCGGGGGCGTGCAGTTCTCGCTGGAGAAGGGCGAGGCCGACGAGGCAGCCGGCGCGGGCGCCGAGCAGCTGGCGGGCCTGGGCGCGGCGATACCCGACGTGGTCGACCTCGGCGCGGAGACGCACGCCGTGCTCGACGTGGGCCTGGAGACCGACGCCGACCTGGACCTGGAGCCCGAGGACGAGACGACCCTCGGCCCCGAGCCCGAGCCCGAGCCCGAGCCCGCGGACGAGGTTCCGCTGTCCGAGATCGACCTGGACCCGACTACGGTCGGGCAGGAGGAGGCGGCCGAGTCGGAGCTGGACCTGGATCCGGCCCCGGAGCCGCAGGCCCCGGCCCCGCCCCCGGAGCCGATGACCCAGCGCAAGCGCCGCCCGCGGGACGTGCCCACCCAGTCGTCCGACTTCGACATCCCGGACGACTACGGCCGGGCCAAGCGGATCCGCCGCGTGCTGTCCTGCCTGCTGATCCTGGTGGTGTTCGGCGCGTCCGTGGCCGGCGTCGGCGGCTGGTACGTGTGGACCCGGATCCTGCACCCCCCCGTGGTGGCGGAGCCGACCACCGGCACCCAGCTGCTCACCTGGGGCGAGGAGGGCGTGCCCGAGTGGCGGCGGCCCAAGGACGTGGACCTGGACCCCACCCTGGGATCGGCCCATGGCGGGTCGACCGGCGGTGGCAGCGCCAGCCCGCGCGCGCCGAGTACGGGCATGGCGCGTGACGACTCCGACTCCCTGCGCGGACTGCAGGAGATGTCCTCGGAGATCTTCATGGAGGAGGCGGACGCCGCGGCCAAGGCGTGGATCGACGTGGACGCGGTCGAGGCGGTGCTGCGCGACGACGTCACGCCGCACGCGCGCATGTGCCACCGTCAGCGCGCCGAGGTGCAGTCCGGGCTCACCGGCACCATGGCCGTACAGATCGTGATCGGCACGGACGGCAAGGTCACCGCCGTGTACCTCGACCGGGAGAGTTCCACACTCACGGACGAGGAGATCCTCGAGTGCATCGAGCGGGCCATCCGCGCGCGGGGGTTCCCCCGCGCATTCGGCGGTCCGGCGACCCTGACCTACCCCTTCCGCTTCACGGGCGGATAGGGCTCAGTCCACGTCCTCGATCCATATCTCGAAGGGCTCGTCGCGATCCCTTTGCCCCGGGGACCCGGGGGCCGCCTCGCCAGCGAACTCGGCGAGGTCTCGGTTGGCCTCGATCAGCAGCGGCTCCAGCTTCCACAGCAGCTCGCGCTTGCTCACCGAGCCATTGCCGGAGGCCCGCATGAGCTGCAGGGCGCACAGGTCACATCGACCGTCGGCGTGCTGCTGCAGCTCTTCGGGGAGATCGATCCTCACCCCGCCTGCGTCGATCCAGTGGCGGACCTCGACGCACTGTGGCGTGGGTTCGAAGGACACGAGGTTCTCGGCGAGTCGGGTGAGCAGGTCGCCGCTGGTGTCGCCGTCCTCCCCCTCGAGGGCGGGTAGCACGAAGCGGGGCCCCGACTCCCTCTTGCCCGGCTTGGCGATGCTCATCGGCAGGCCCGACCGGCAAAAGGAGATTTGATGGTGTACATGAGGTGATCCTCCTACTCAACGCTCCCCCATAGTTGCTTGCGACCCAGCCAGGCCGCGACCTCGATCCGTGTCTTGCGGTCGAGTTCCCTCCAGCGACGGGGGGTCTTGGGGCCGCCGAGCAGATCGGAGACCCTACGCTTGACCAGCTTTCGGTCCTTTTCCTTGCGGCTGGCCCAGCGCCCGGAGCGGGCGGGCAGGGCGAACCGCGGCATCTCGTCGACCGCGTCCACCAGGCGGGCGTGCAACGCCTTGCCCGTGGCCGCGTACAGCGGGTCGGTGAAGTCGATGATCCGGGTGCTATCACCGCGGCGGGTCTGCACCACCCAGTCGAGGTTCGGATCGTGCGCCTTGGTGAACGCCTCCCACTCGGACAGGCCGAGCACCTCGCCCACGTCCGCCCACTCCAGGTCCTGCATCGGTCGCGCCGCGAAGATGTCCTCAGGGAAGCCGTACTCGCGGCCGAACCAGTTGACCAGGGTCACGGGCAGCTTGGTGGACTGCACCCAGTCGGTGTCCTGGCCCAGCACGGCGGGCGACAGCCAGCGGGTACGCACGGTCTCGTGGGTCACGCGGCAGTCCGAGCGGATGCAGTGGCCGGCGAACCAGCTCGCGAACTGCTCGGCGAATGCCGTGCTCGGCCCGGTGGGGGCGGCGGCCGTGCGCTTCGCGATCGCGTCCGCGTCGCCCTGGCGGCGCTTGAAGCCCACCCGCTGGGCCACATCGCGCATCAGCTCGTCCCGCCGCGCCAGCAGGTGGTCGTCCAGCAGCTCCAGCACCAGGTCCGCGGCGGGCGGTGTGGTCAGCAGCGCATCGATCCAGGCGTCGAGATCGTCGGCGGACAGGCCCGGCACCGCGTCCACCCCGATCTGCTCGGAGATCGCCCCGGACAGCTTGTGCGCCAGCCCGATCAGGTCCGGATCGGCCCACAGGTCTCCGCTGCGCCACCACTGATCGCGGGTGCCCTCGCCATCGGCCGGGGCCTCGCCTCGCAGGATCGCGCGCAGCAGGTCGGTCAAGCACGGGTCCACGACCAGGGAGTCCGCGGATCCGGAGAGCCACGACTGCACCACCTGGTTGGCGTGGCGATCGGCCTGGTGACGGACCGCCTCGCCGAACAGGCGCGTCGGCGTCTTGGTCGGGATCTCGGCCTTCTTGTTGGGGCCGCCGTCGGACAGCCGAGCCCGCAGGCAGAAGTCGAAGAACGCCCGGAACCGGCGTCGCTCCCACGTGCCGGTGTACGAGGCGATTGCGCCGCGCAGCACCTGGCGGGCGTAGCGCGCCATCTCGCCGATGTCGTCCACGGCCACGTCCGGGTTCAGCGCCAGGGACACGAAGATGTCGGTCAGGTGCCAGCCGGGCCCCCCACGGGGGGAGGCGCTGGGGTCCCGCGCCTCGGCGCCGATCAGCGGCGTGACGCGCAGGTCCTCGGGCACGAACAGGTCCACGGCCTTGCCCTTGCCGTTGCGTGGGCTCACGTGGACCTTGCGCGGCCGTGGTGGCTCCACGCGCACGTAGCTCCACTGCACGCCCCGGCGCAGGTGGGTGATGACCCCCTGGGGGTTCTTCTCGGCGAACAGCTGACGCGGCACGGCCTTGAGTGCGTCCCGCAGCACGGCCTCTGCCTGGTCGCGCGAGTCGGTGGTCGCGGGCAGCGGCAGGTCCAGGGTCAGCTCGATGGCGCCGGCCGAGGGCTTGCTGCCGGTGTACCAGGTCCGCCCCTCCAGGGTGCCGCCGTCGAACAGCCAGGTGCGCACGACCGCGCAGGCCAGCTGGCCCGCGGAGGTCGGCGCCCAGCGCACGTCGCAGAACGGCTCGCCGATGGCCTGGCGCACGCGCCGGCGCAGCACGTCGGCGTCCGCGTCCGGGTTGCGGGCGATGGCGTGGTCGACGGCGGCCGTGACCTGCTCGAACGTGGGGACCGCACGGCGCTGGCCGCTGGACGGCGAGGTCGTGTCCTCGGTCACGTGGAAGCCGTCCTCGAACGTCAGGGTGTAGCAGCGCACCGCGCGGGTGCGGCCCTCGGACCTCGGCGCCAGGACCCACGCCGGCACCGTGAGGGAGGTCACGTGCTTGCCGCGACCCTTCACCGTCAGGTTCAGCTGACCGCTGCGCTCCGAGATGATGCGGAGCCTGTAGCCGTACAGCTCCTGGTCGAAGAGGGTCTCGGATCGGACACCCATGCTCACACCGCCCAACTCCGCGGGCGCGCGAGACGCGTCCTGCGGGCCAGACGACAGTCTGCCACATCCGAGGGAAAAGACCTGCTCCTTGTTGTCCGTCACCCTGATCATGATCCACCCACCGCTGGCGGGGGCTTTCGCGGGTTTTTTTGGCCCCCCACACTCCGGGCCGATGCGCGAGCATCGGCCCGGCTCGATGATCCGGAATGGACCATGTTCCCCTTGAGCCCGGGGAGACGCAGGTGCGACACTCGATCGCAATCCCGGGAGAGCGGCATGGAGGAACCACCGACCCAGCAGGATCCCAACCTGACCTCACGCTGGCTGCAGCCGGGGGACGGGGAGGGCACACGGCGCGACGCGATCCTGGCGCAGCTGCGTGACCAGGGACGCCCGCTCGACCGCGACCTGCGCGGCATCGACCTGGCGCACGAGTCCCTCCCCGGCGTGGACCTGTCCGGCTGCGACCTGTCCGGCGCCCACCTCGCCCGCACCGACCTGCAGGGCGCCAACCTGTCGATGGGCCAGCTCCGCGGCGCCGTGCTGTTCGGCGCCGACCTGACGGGCTGCGAGCTGCTCAACGCAGACCTGCGCGGGGCGGACCTCGGCGAGGCCGTGGCCGACCGCGCCGGGTTCGGCGGCGCCAACCTCGACGGCGCGCTGCTGCTCACCGCGAAGCTCGCTGACGCCACGTTCGGCAAGGCCAGCTTGCGCGGCGCGGACCTGCGGGCCTGCGCCGCCTCGGGCGCGCGCTTCCGCGAGGCAGACCTCGGCGAGGCCATGCTGGCCAAGGCCGACCTGCGGCGTTGCGACCTCGAGGCCGCCAACCTGCGCGACGCCGACCTGCAGGACGTGGACCTGCGCGGCGCGCGGCTCAAGGGAGTGCTGGGCTACGAGCGCGCGGCCTGGGTCGGGTCGGACATCCGGGACGTGGACTTCTGTGGCGCCTACCTGGTGCGGCGCCACATCATGGACGCCAACTTCCTGCACGAGTTCCGGCGACGTGGCACCGGCGCCGAGGTGCTGTACCGCGTCTGGTGGATCACCTCGGACTGCGGCCGCTCGTTCACCCGCTGGGCCCTGTGGACCGTGCTGGTGGCGGCGCTGTTCGCCGGGCTCTATTCCCTGGTGGCCATCGACTACGGCGACCACCAGACCTGGCTGTCGCCCCTGTACTACAGCATCGTCACGCTCACGACCCTGGGGTATGGCGACGTGCTACCCGCCTCGGTCCCTGCCCAGGTGCTGGTGATGATCGAGGTGGTGATCGGCTACGTGGCCCTGGGTGGCCTGCTGAGCATCTTCGCCAACAAGATGGCCCGCCGGGCCGAGTAGGAGGGCCTGTGTTCGGATTCCTCAAGAAACGCAACACCGATCCCCGGGCCGAGCTGCGCCAGGTGGTGGGTGACTACGAGTTGCCGACCTTCTCCGGTGTGGTGATGCAGACCCTGCAGCGGCTGCGCGACCCCCAGCTGCCGCCCTCGGCGATAGCCGAGGTGCTGTCCGCGGATCCGGGGCTGTCCGTGCGCGTGCTCAAGACCGTCAACTCCGCGGCCTACTCGGTGCGCCGTAGGGTCGGCTCGCTGGACCAGGCCATCGCCCTGCTCGGCGTGGCCTCGGTGGAGTCGCTGGTGCTGTCGGTGGCCGTGGGCACGTCCCTGCCCAGGGAGCCGGTCCAGGGCTACGACAGCCGTCGGTTCTGGCGCGCAGCCGCCCGCCGCGCAGCCACGGCCCGCGCCCTGGCCGCTCGCCTGCACCCGGCCAGCGCGGCGGAGAGCTTCACCGCGTCGCTGCTGCAGGACATGGCCGTGCCCGTGCTGGCCACCCGTCGCACGGACCAGTACGGCCCCCTGCTGGAGCACTGGCACAACAGCGCCGACGACCTCGCCGTCCTGGAGCAGGCCGAGTTCGGCTGGAACCACCCCGAGGTCGCCACCTGGATGTGCTCCGAATGGGTGCTGCCCGAGAGCCTGGCCTGCTCGGTGGGCGCCCACCACGGCGAGGTGGGCGAGGCCAACCAGGGCCTGATCTGCCCGCCTGCCGTCTCGCTGGTCTCGAACATCCGTGAGACCGACGACCGCGATGGGCGCGACCAGCTGATCGAGATCGTGGGCACCGATTTCAACCTCGCCCCCGACCTGGTCACCGACCTGCTCGATACGAGCTTCGACGACGCCGAGGAGATCGCCGCGCTGTTCAGCTGATCCCATCCTCGACCACGGGCCCATGCGAACGCATGGGCCCGTGGTCGAGTTCTGTATGCTGTAGCGGTGAACCACCGCCTCTCCACCCGCGCCGCGGCCACCTTCCTGGAGCGGCTGGCCGAGATCCTGGGCGCGGACATGAGTCTCCCCGAAGCCCTGGAGAGCACTCGCACGTTCACCCGCGATCCCGGCGTGGCCCACCTCGCCGAGCAGGTGCATGCCGCGCTGGAACAGCGCCAGGGCCTGGACCCGGCCCTGCCCGTGCTGCGCGCAGCCCTGGGACCGGGCGCGGGCGAGCTGCTGGTGTGGGCCCACGATCAGGGCCGCCTGGAGGCGGGCGTGCGCGTGCTGGCCCGCATCGAGCGGCACCGCGCGACCCACCAGCGACGGATGTGGGCCTCGGCCGCGCCGGTCCTGTTGATCGCGGTGGTGCTGGCCCTGCCGGTCACTCCCTACTCTGCGGTGGGGTGGTTGCTGCTGGTCTGCCTGTCCGTGCTCGGGCCGCTGGGGCTCGCCCTGTCCGCGGTCGGTGAGGGGCGCATCGAGGCCGAACGCGTGCACGAGTGGCTCGATCGCCAGCTGTGGCAGTTGGCCCCGTTCGACCGCTGGATCCGTCCCTCGGAGACGCTCCGCCTGCTGTGGTGCCTGTCGCTGGCCGTGCACACCGGCACGCCCATCGCCGTCGCCCTCGAGCGGGCACGAGGTACGATGACCAACCTCCACGCCGTCGAGCTCGCGCGGCGGGTAGAGGGGGACATCGCCCGGGGTGCGACCCTGGGCAATGCGCTGCAGGCCCACATCCCGCTGACCGCGCAGGAGCACGCCATCGTGGCCAACGGGGAGGAGAGCGGCCGGCTGGCCGAGGCCTTGACCCAGGTCACCCGCCTGCTCGCGGCCCGGCTGGACCTGGCCGCGAAGCGCACGGCCGGCGTGGTGGTCGCCGTGCCCTACGCGCTGTTCCTGCTGTCGTGGCTGGTGGTGCTGGCGGCGCTGGCTTGCTAGCGGCGCCGTCTTGACCGGAATCCCTTCCACCGCGCAGACTGCCATGGACGGGGGTTCTCTATGCGTCTGTCCAGCTGTGTGTTCGCCCTGACTCTGGTCATCTGCGCCTGCGCACCCCGCGTGGGGGACGACGGCGATGACGTCGACATGGGCTCGTGCGAGCAATACGTCGACTGTGTCGCCAGCGTGGACCCGCCGAGCCTCGGCGAGGTGCTGGAGGCCTACGGCGACGAAGGCTCCTGCTGGGACGGAGACGATGACCTCGCCGAACTCTGTTTCAACGCCTGCGACGCGGGGCTCGTCGACCTCCTGGCGGTCGATCCGACGGCGACCGAATGCGTGGGCGATGACGTGCCCGCGTTGTTCGAGGGGCAATGGGATATCGACTTGAGGGGCAAGACGGGCGGGATGGTGCACATGTACGACACCATCGCTCCTTCAACGGTATCCGTGCTCTCCGGCCTGAGTGATGATTCCTTCGAGTGGTTCCAGACCTTCGGACAGTGGGATGATCGGATCCTGGAGTGTGATCTGGATGGCGCGAGCTTCGACTGCGAGGACGACTACGGGAGCGGCTGGGATGATTACGCGATCGAGATCGCCGGTGAGTTCGTCAGCCACATCGAGGCCCAGGGCGAAGGCTGGTACGAGGAGGACGTGGACGGCTACGAGAACTGGGTGAGCTTCGAGTTCATGGCCACCTGGGTCTCTCATTGATCCCGTGAATCGACGCAACTGAGCGCGGCCTCGGTCCGTCGTCGCCCGCCGCCACCGCGGACGTGCCCACCGACATGTCTTGGAATGCGTGGCTCATCTGAGGCGGCGCAGCAGGATCATTGAGAGCAGGACGAGAACGCCGCCCGCCGCATTCGATGGTTGCCCCTCGGCCTCACACCGGCACCCCTCCGGCTCGGTCTCCAGCGGCTCGATCTGCTCGTCGTCGTCGCCCCCCTCACCGGGGTCCCCGTCCACGTGCCCGTCGCAGTCGTTGTCCAGGCCGTCCTCGATCTCCTCGGCGCCGGGGTACACGTGGGGGTTGCCGTCGTCGCAGTCGCCCTCGGCCTCGGAGAAGCCGTCCCCGTCGGTGTCGCTGGTGTCCATCTCCTCGTCGATCTCGCCGTCGCAGTCGTTGTCCGTGCCGTCCGCGTACTCGATGGCGCCCGGGTAGGAGTGGAAGTTGTCGTCGTCGCAGTCGCCGTCCGCCTCGGTGTACCCGTCCCCGTCGGCGTCGTGGAAGTCCGTACCCTCGTCCACCCGGCCGTCGCAGTCGTTGTCCACGTGGTCGGGCACCTCCTCGGCGCCCGGGTGGACGTTGGCGTGGTTGTCGTCGCAGTCGCCGTCCGCCTCGGTCCAGCCGTCGCCGTCCGCGTCCACGTCGTCCAGCACCTCGTCCACCAGCCCGTCGCAGTAGATCTCAATAGCGTCGTG
>CAZXHG010000160.1:0-23621 GCA_964639985.1 uncultured Rickettsiales bacterium | reverse complement strand
CGAGGTTCAGCACATGCGTGTAGATCATGGTGGTCTGAACATCCTTGTGCCCGAGCAGCTCCTGCACGGTGCGGATGTCGTACCCAGCCCTCAGCAACTCGGTCGCGAACGAGTGCCGAAACGCGTGTGGCGACACCTTCTTGGCGATCCCGGCCTCGAGCCCCGCAGCCCTGACCGCTCGCTGCACCGCCGTCTCGTGGAAGTGGTGACGTCGTCGCTGCCCGGTCTCTGGATCCCTGTACGTCCGTGTGGCCGGGAAGACCCACTGCCATGGCCACTCCCGGTCGGCGTTCGGGTACTTGGTTCCCAGCGCTCCAGGGAGGGCAACCCAGCCGGCTCCGCGCTCGAGGTCTCGCTGGTGTTGCTCCTTCACCTTGACGAGATGCGAGCTCAGCTCCCCAGCAACGCTTCGGTGAGGCTGTTCTCCTCGTCCAGCTGCAGCTCGCTGGCGAGGCCGAACGACAGGTAGAGGAACTCGTCGTCGTTGGCGGCCTGGATGGTGATGACGTCGATCCCGCTGGCGCCGCCGTCGCCCGTCGGGTCGGTGAAGGCGAGGGGGACGTCGTCCCAGTCGGCGAACAGGCCGTCGATGGCGATGGGCGTGGCGTGGGCCGGTAGATCCACGGGGCTGGGATCGCCGTCGGGGTCGTTGAGGTCGCAGGCGAGCGCGGGGATCAGCAGGAAGAGGGGGAGGAGGCGGTGCATCGGCAGCAGCATCGTACTCCTGACAGGTCGGGGTCAACCGCCGGGTACGTCGTCGGGGCTGCTGCGGCTGGGGCGGGCGATTGTGCTTGAAAAAAAATCAACCGTGGCATGCTGTGAAGCTACTTGGAGGAGCAGGTTCATGGGACGCACGTGGGGTTGGTCTGCAGTTCTGGCAGCTACTTTGATGATTCTGACTACTGGCGCTCGAGCGCAGATCTCGGAGTGCCCGTTTCCGTACACGAACAAGTTGTGCCTGGGTGCCTGCTACGACGGTGGCAGCGACATCATCTGCGATGGAGGTGACTACGCCGACGCGTTCTGGGCTTCCAGCGACGAGACCAACGGGGCATTCATCTGGGGTCGGATCGGCCAGGCAGTGGGCCGGCCGCAGCTGTTCTGCTGCGATCAGTCGCACGTGGGTTCGATGAAACGGCTGTGGATCCGGGCGGAAGACGGTGATGACAGCATCCAGCTGTTCTTTGGCGATGTCGCGGCGTGGGAGGAGGACTCCTACCTGGTCGGAGGGCAGGGTTCGGATACCATCGTTGCCAGCCCCGACACCGACCACCTCGACATCATCCACGGGGACGATGCCGCTAACTACATGAATGGTGGCGCGGACAACCTGATGGGAAACCACGGCTCCGACCTGATCTACGGCGGGCTGGGTGACGACCAGATCAATGGTGGACCCGTGTTCGACTACTACCCTGATGAAATCCATGGTGGTGGGGGCGGCGATACCATTGAAGGGACACACGGGCCGGACCTGCTCTATGGTTGCGATGATGTCAATTCGACCTTCTACTGCTGGTGGGCTGATGGAGACGACACCATCAATGCCCATGATGGTGTGGATGTCGTGGTTGGCGGGAGTGGATCGGACGTCATCGACGGGGGAGGCGGCGGCGACACGATCTAAGGCGACTACACACCCGAGTATCCGGGAGAGTTTCCAGGCGCCGACACCATCCACGGCGGAGACATGGCAGACACGATCTACTCCGGCGAGTCGACCTCCGATTTCATCTGGGGGGACGAGGGGGCCGACACGATAGTCGTCGAAGGCTACTTCGTGTGGGCATACGGTGACGAGGGAGACGACGTCCTCGATGCGAGTGGAGCTCTGTTGATGGCGTACTTGTATGGCGGAGAGGACAACGATGTCATCCTGGGTAGCGATCACGACGACCGCATCCGTGGCGAAGGCGGAGACGACAAGCTGTACGGCAACGACGGGGCCGACGACTGCCAGGGTGGCGATGGAGACGATTGCTACTGTGGAGGAGACGGGACGGATTTTGCAACCAGTGACGGTGGTGCGGAGTCGTACGGGGACATCATTCGAGATGCCGAGTGTATCCCGCATGGTTGCCTGGGAAACGAGTGGGAGTTCGCCGAGGGTCCGGGACTGTCAGGCTGTAGCTGCGACGATTGGCCACCTTGATGTCGAACGCGTGAACGGTCGGTCAACGAGGAACATCACACTGGTCCTCATCGCCCCGACCCCAGCAGAGTAATTCACGATCCGCCGAAAGCGCGAGAACGTGCCACATCCCGGCGTCTAATTGACTCAACAGGGCACCGGGTACATCACCCTGCCCGAAGTCCATTGTACCCCAGCATGTCGGCAATCCTATGTCATCGATTGCACATGCAAAATCCCTCCCAGTGGAAACCTGCTGGTAGCTGCCATCAGGTGGATCGAGGGTGGCCCATGGGTTGGTGGAGAAACACGAGATGGAGTGATCGGTCCTGATGCCGCAAACCTCGAATGTGCCCGAACTGATCTGCGTGTAGGTTCCCTCGTCCGGGGAAGGCGCGTCCCCCCAACATCGCAAGAAGCCGGATTCGAACAGACCGCAAACGTATTCGTATCCAGCTGAAACAGTTTTGTAGTCACCTGCGGGGACGTTCAGTTGACCATAGGTGTTGTCACCCCAGCACTCGACACTCCCATCCGCGAGTAGACCGCAGGTCACCCCGTGGCCGGAGGAGATCACCTCGAATGTGGAATCAGGTGCGTCGCATTGCCCGTGGTCTTCGGGACCACAGCACCCGTAGCACTCGGCGGTACCATCCGGTCGAAGTCCGCACGTGTGGGTCCCACCAGCCGAGATCTGCGTGAACGTGCGCTTCGGGCCGATCGGATCATTGCAGGCATCCACACCCCAGCACTCGATGCGTCCCCAGGAGTCCAGGGCACAGGAGTGCGCCGTCCCCCCACTGACCTGGACCCATCCTTCGATGTCGTCGTCGTCGTCATACCCCGAGTCATCGTCCTGGCCGTCGTCGTCCGTGCTGTCATCGTCGAGTTCCGTCGGGCAGCCTGGACCGGCGAGCAGTATCGACAGGAACAACCCGAGGGCGTGGGATGGAATGTATGTGTGCGCCACGTGGCTCCGAGGTGCGTCTCGCCTCGCTTCGGATCGTGGTCCACTCGGCATCATGCGACCATCCTACTCCGATTTCGTGACGACAAGAAACGAGATCGAAGCGCGACCCTCGAGGAACGAGCCGGATCAGGGGCTCCCACCGGTGGCGAGAAGCAGCGATGCAGCTGTGGCCGTGAACCACAGCCCGGGTGGCAGGGTGGCGAGCAGGGCCGGTGCCACGGACGAGCGGTACGGGGAGCCCAGCGACCGCCACCACAGCCACGCGCCAGCGATCCCGAGCGCGGCCGCCACCGGCAGCAGCAACACCGGGGCCGCGAGGGCAAGGTCCATGGCCGAGACGTCGGCCGGGGCGAAGCCCGTGCCCGCCGGGCCATCGAGGCCGCCGGGCGTGGCCGAGACGTAGCCCGCGTGCAGGAAGGTGTCGGCGAGATCGGGGATGCTGTGGGCGAAGATGCGCATGGTCGGGCCTCCCGGAGATGGGACACCCGTGGAGGGGAACCGGTTCCCGGGAACTCAGCTACGGGGCACGAAGCCGTCGATGAACAGGGTGGCGAACTCGTCGGCCAGCGCCTCGGCGTCGAGGTCGCGCGCGGGGTCGTACCACTGGAAGGGCCAGTTGAGGCTGCCGAACAGGGACAAGGTGGCGAGCCGGGGATCGGGGCCGGGGGTACCGTCGGCGCGCAGCGCGCGGACCAGCTCGAGCATCCTCTTGAAGTACTCGCGGCGAACCACCGCGACCTCGTCGTAGAACTCACCACCGAGGGTGTCCAGCTCCACGGCGCACACCTTGAGCTCGGGCATGTGGGCCACGAAGTGGTCCAGGTGGTTGCGCACCGCGGCCACGAACCGGGCCCGGGGTTCCTCGAGGCCGTCGAGCACGTCACGCAGGTTGTCCACCAGCGCGCGGAAGGTGTGCAGCTGGATCAGGTACAGCAGCTCCTCCTTGCTCTTCACGTAGTGGTACAGCCCGGCCAGGCTCACCTCGGCGTCGCCGGCCACCGCGCGGATCGACGCGCCGCCGTAGCCCTCCTGGGCGAACACCTTCGCGGCGCTACGCAGGATGCGCGCCAGCTTGCGGTCGAAGGGTCGGTTCGAGGTGTCGTGGATCACGGTCATCGGGTCCATCCGAACGATCGTTCGAAATGGTAGGTACTCCCGCGCAGTCCGTCAAACGGCGCGGCATCGGCGTCGTCGTGCCAGCAGCACCAGCAGCGCGGCGAGCGACGGAACCCCGCCCGCTCCGCGTCCGCTCACCCTGCACTCGCAGTCATCGCCGAACTGGGGCTGCATCAGCCCGTCGTCGTCGTCACCCGGGGGCCCGGGCGGGTCGTCGGAGTCGTCGCACGCGTCCCCGATGCCGTCCTGGTCGCGGTCCTCTTGCAGCGGGTTGTGCGTCTCCGGGCAGTTGTCCTGGCTGTTGGGCACGCCGTCGCCGTCCAGGTCGCCGTCCGGGCCGTCGAAGTCGTCCGCGTCGGCGAAGTCGGGGATGCCGTCGCCGTCCATGTCCGCCTCGCCCTCGTCGAGGTCCGAATGCCCGTCGCCGTCCGTGTCGTCGTCCAGGTAGTTGGGGATGCCGTCGCCGTCCACGTCACTGTCCTGGATCCCGTCGCCGGTCGCGTCCACCCCGTGCTCCACGTCGTCCGGGATCTGGTCGCCGTCCGAGTCCAGGTCCCTGAAGTCGGGGATCCCGTCACCGTCGCTGTCCTGCGGCGTGGTGTCCGGGTTCTCGTCGCCGGCCTCCTCGTAGTCCCCGATGCCGTCCCCGTCCGCGTCCCAGTCCAGGTAGTCGGGGATGCTGTCGCCGTCCGTGTCCGTTTCGTTCCAGGCGCCCTCGTCCCGGTCGTAGATGCCGTCGTGGTCCGAGTCCACCCACACCAGCATGTTGAACACCAGGTAGTAGTCGGTCAGCGGCATGCCGTAGTTGCCGTAGCTGTCGCACTCCATCGCGCAGGTGATGTCCATGGCCGAGGCCACGATCTTGCCCTCGCCGTACCGCCAGGCCAGCACGCCCGGGCCGGTGTAGGTACCGCTGACGTCCGTGCCCTCGTAGACCACGGTGTAGCCCGGATCCCAGTACGTGGGCGGCAGGAACCACTGGGCCTGGTTCATTCCGTGATCGGTCCGGATCTCGGCAGCGGTGTAGGCGAAGCGGTTGTTCACCAGCGGGTGGGTGGCGTCGTGGATGGTGTAGTAATCGCCGTAGCAGGTGGCCCAGCCGCCCGCGTACAGGCCGGACTCGTTGGCGAAGTCGATCTCCATGTCGAAGGGCAGGTTGTCGATCACGATCCCGCCGCAGTCGTCGATCCAGAGGATCCCACCCGCCGAGATGTAGGTCTCCAGGATCAACCGCTCGTCCGCGGTGAAGGTGTGACCCTCGTGACCGGTGGTGACCACCAGGTCGTACTCGATCAGGCTCTCGGCCCCGGCCACGATGTCGGCGAGGTACACGCTCTCGTGGGTGATGGTCCAGTCGGCCGGCCGATCCGGGTGGGCGACCAGGCAGTCGGCCGCCTGGGGGTAGTCGCTGTCCCAGTCCAGCATCATCAGCCAGCCGATGGACAGGTCCCGGGGTTCGGCCTGCGCAAGGCCCGTCGGGACCAGCAGGGCGAGCGCGACGCCGCACACGAGTCGGAGCATGACGGCCCTCCACACGTACGATCATAGCAGCCACAGCAGCGTCGCCTTGACTCGGGTCCGCCACGGGGGTCAAGTTGGCCCGGTCGAGGAGGTGCAGGATGATGCGCTGGATGGCGTTGCTGATGCTGACCGGGCTGGTGGTGGCGGGCTGTGGCAAGACCGAGCCACCACCGGAGGAGCCGACCCCGAACACGGCCGAGCAGGAGGCCATCGTCGAGGCCCACGACGACGCGGTGTCCGCGAAGATCAAGGACGGCAAGGTGGCGGTGCGCGCGTGCGGCCAGCCGGAGAACACCGGCGGCGACACGCTGATGGGCAAGCTGCAGGTGTCCTTCGAGATCCAGGCCGACGGCAACGTGAGCGGTGTGATGGTGGACGAGAACGGCACCGGGTCGGACGCGGTGGCCGAGTGCGTGATCGCCGTGGTCGGTGGCTGGTCGTTCCCCGTCCACCCGCTGGACGAGTCCGTGCAGTTCACCTACCCCTTCGAGGTGGGTCCGCCCAGGGACTGATCCCCACTTCATGTTCGAACCGTCGTCCCTGCTGTTGATCGCCGCCACCGCGGCGGTGGCCGGTGTGCTCGCTGGCCTGCTCGGCATCGGCGGCGGCGTGGTGATCGTGCCCGCGCTGATCGCGGTGTTCACGGCCGCGGACGTGGACCCGGCGGTGAAGGTGCAGCTGGCCGTGGGCACCTCCCTGGCCACGATCATGTTCACCTCGGTGTCGTCGGCGTGGTCCCACCACCGCCGTGGTGCGCTGCACCTGGCCCTGGCCGCCTGGTTCGCGCCCGGGGTGATCGCGGGAGCGGCGGTCGGTGTGCTGGTGGCCGCGTGGATGCCCGGTCGCTCGTTGCAGGGCTTCTTCGGGGTGTTCCTGGTCGCCATCGCCGCGCGCATGGTGTTCGGCACGCTGCCCGACGATCCCGGACCCCGGCACATCTCCCGCTGGATGCGGGTGGTCTGTGGCGTGGTCATCGGTGGGCTGTCGACCATGGTGGGCATCGGCGGCGGCGTGCTGTCCGTGCCGATCTTCGTGCTGCTCGCCGGGCTGACCGTCCACCACGCCGTGGGTACGGCGCCCGCCCTGGGCCTGCTGCTGTCCGTGGTCGGCACGGTCACCTGGGCCCTGCGCGGCCAGGGGGTGGAGGGACTGCCCGAGGGGTGCATCGGGTACGTGGCCGTGTTGCCGGCGGTGGCCATCTCCGTGGGCACCGTGAGCCTGGCGCCGGTGGGGGCCTGGCTGGCCCACCGGCTGCCGCGGCGGCAGCTGAGCCTGGCGTTCGCCGTGCTGCTGGTAGTGGTGGCGGGCAAGCTGTGCGTGGACGCATGGCGCGGAGAGGCGCCGGTCATCGCGCCGCTGGCAGTGGACCTGCAGGGGTTCTCGGGGCTGGAGGGCGACCGGCGCGTGTTCGCGCCCGGTGACGAGGTGGTGGTGCTGGTGCGTCCCGCGGCGGGGCCGTGGCAGACGACGCCTGATGACCTGGTGGTGGCGGTCTGGCTGGCTGCGGGTGCGCTGGAGGCGGGCGAGGAGCCGCGTCGGCCGTGGGCCGCGCGGTACCCGGTGTGTCCTGCGAAGCGCTGCGGCGGCACCCTGGACGTGGCCGAGGGGCACCTGCACGCGCGTCTGGCCCTGGACAGGTCGGGCGTTCCTGCGGACGGGGCGTTCGAGGTGGTGGTCGTGGCGTGGCCCGCGGCCCGCATCGAGGCCGAGCCCTGGGCGGAGCGGGCGGCGTCGGCGGCCGTGGTGCCTCACGAGGCGCCACCCGGTGTGCAGGTGGTGACCTTCCCCGTACTCCGAGGGGTGCCGGGATCCGGCGATCCCCTGATGGAGGGGGTGGCGCTGCGTGCCGAGGCCCTGCGGCATGGCGTGGATGGACGGCACGCCGAGGCCCTGGCCGCGGCCGAAGCGGCCCTGGCCGTGGACCGCTCCCACGCCCACATGGCCGGCGAGGCCGTGGACCTGGAGCTGGCGGGAGCCGCCTGCACGGGCCTGGGGCAGCTGGGTGCGGCCGCCGACCACCTGCGTGAGTCGGGCCGGCTGGCGCGGCTGCTGGGCGCGCGGGACCTGGAGGCGCGGTCCTGGATCGGGCTGGCCGAGGTGCTGTCGGTGACCGACGACCACGCCGGCGCGCTGGAAGCGATGGCTGCGGCGCGGCCGTGGCTGATCCCGGCGGAGGATGCGGACGACGGGGAGCGCCTCGTGTGGGCGGGCTACACCACCGCGCTGGGGCGCATGCAGGTGCGGGCGCTGACACGGAACGCAGCAACAGCGACCCGCGAGGAGCTGGACACCGCCCTGGACGAGGCCGCCGCACAGTACCAGGCCCTGGGAGGTGTGGTGGGCGCCGCCCAGGTCGAGGTGCTGCGCGCGCGACGGGCGTTGCTGGACGGAGACGGCGACGGCGCGCAGGCCGCACTGGTCCGGGCGGCAGCCACGCTGGGTGGGGAGGCCGGGCCCGAGGCCATGGCCGTCGTGCGGTTGTTGCAGGCCGAGGCCACGCTCGTCGGCGGGGACGGGGAGCGGGTGCTGGCCGGGCTGGAGCAGCTGGCGGCCGCGCCTGAGGTACCTCGCTGGCGGCTGGAGCACCTGCGCGGGCGCGCCCAGACGCTCGGCGGTCGGGACCTGGAGGCCGCGGCCACGCTGCTGCGGGCCACCCGGGACGCCCCGGTGCGGCTCACGCCGGGCCCGGGCTGGCCAGGGTTGTTGCCCGGGCCCGAGCCGCTGTTCGACGAGGCCCTGCTCATGGCGCTCGAGCACGGCGGCGCGGCCATGGCGTTCGAGGTCAGCGAGCGCAGCCGGGTCGGCGGCGCAGTGGTGGTGGACGTGGACCGGCTCGCCGAGGCCCTGCCCGAAGGCTCGATCGCGCTGGCGTACCACGTGCTGGTCGACGAGGTGGTGGTGTTCGTGGTGCAGCCCAGGGGGGAGCCGCAGGTGTTCCGGCGGCACATCGCGGTGGACGAGCTGCAGCGGGTCGTGGACCGGCAGCTGTCGGAGATCCGCGGCGGGGGCAGCGGCCGCACCTCCCCGGATCTGATCCCCACGTTGCTGCCGGTGACCTTGCAGGTGCGGGCCGGGACCGAACTGGTGTTGCTGCCCCATGGCCCGGTCCGGGACGCACCCTTCGCCGTGGTGGAGAAGGGACGTCGGCACCTGGTGCAGGACCACCCGCTGCGGTTCGCCCCCAGCGCGCGGGACTACCTGGCCGCCCAGGAGGCTGACGGCTGGACGATCCGGTACGCGTGGCCGGTGGACGGCGAGGTCGAGGCGGCGGTGCGGCGGCGGTACGATGAGCACGACGGCGACCGGGCCGAGGCATTGCGGCGGGCCCAGGTCGCGCTGATGGTAGGCGAGGAGGGGCAGGACGCGGCCGTGCCCCGCGTGTGGGGTGCGCCGCAGTTGTGGAGCGAGGTACGGTGAGCGACGAACGCGTTCCCTGGGGCCAGCTGGCCGGGCTGCTGTTCGTGGGCGCGGTGGTGCTGGCGCTGCTGGTGTTCGGGCCACGGCTGCTGCTGCAGCGTGACTCCGCGCCCACGGCCATGGAGGTCACGTTCGGCGGGTACTCGCGAGAGCTGCCGCTGGACCTCGCCCGGACGAACGGCGTGCCGGTGTACGGTCCGGGTGATCCGTTCGAGGCGGTCCTGCGTCCGCTGATCGGGGAGGTCGAGGGGGCGTACCTGACCGTGGCCGCCATCGATCCGCTGGGCCACCCGACGGTGCTGGGGGCGGACGGGGCCCTGCGGGCGTGGGCCGAGGACGGTGGGTTCGTGGTCGAAGGGGCAGCCGAGGACCTGTTCGGCGGGATCCCCGGGACCTGGCGGCTGGTGTTCGTGGTCGGGCCGCACGAGGCCGACGGCGCCTGGGTGGTGGCCACCGGATGGGAGATCAAGGCGCGACCTGACGGGTCGTCGGCCTGGCCGGGGGGTCGTCGCATCGAGCTGCGCCCGGTGGTCTACGAGACGCCGGGGGGAGGCTCTTGACCGACGGCCCCTGGGATGGCTGGCACAACGCCGAGGTCTACGACCGCTTCGTGCGCGAGCGGTCGATATACGCGCAGCTGAACCGCGTGCTGGTGGATCTCGCGCAGGTCGAGACCGGGCGGCGCGTGCTCGACCTCGGATGTGGCACCGGTGCCACGGCGACCGCTGCGCTGGCCCGGCTGCCGCGGGACGCCACGCTGGTGGGAACGGACGCCTCGGCCGACATGGTGGCGGTGGCCTCGGCCAACAACCTCGATCCCCGAGCCTCCTTCCACGCCTGCCCGGCCGAGCATGTGCTGGACGGGGTCGAGGGTCCCTTCGACCGGGTGCTGTGCAACGCCGCCTTGTGGCAGTTCCCCGATCCGGCCGGGGTGATCGCGTCGGTCGGCCAGCTGCTGGACCGGGCGGACGGGGTGTTCACCTTCAACGTGCCGGCGGATCGGATGTCGGGCCACCAGGCCATCGGACAGCCGCTGCAGGTCACGCTGGCGCGGGCCGTGGAGGCCGTGGGGGGCGACCTCTACCGGACCGAGGCCGAGCGGCTGGATCCGGACGATCTCGACCGCTGGATGGTCCGGGCCGGCATGGAACCAGCACAGCGCGTCGACCACACGCTGGACACGACACGGGCGGAGCTGCTGGAGCTGCTGGCCATCCCCGCCATCGGCGGTCCGATGATGCACGGGCTCGATCCGGACCTGCACGACGAGGTGCTGCGCGAGGTCCGCGACGCCGGTGAACCCGATGAACGGATCCGGGTGCCGTGGGTCTACTTCGTGGCGCGCGTCAGCGCTCGTACGTCCCGGTGAGCTTCGCCTCCTCGAGGACGTACGGCTTGATCGCGCGGATCACCTCGGGCGCGGTGGCGCGGCCGGGCAGGTGCACGCGCTTCTTGACCGCGTACAGGGTGAACACGTATCGCCGCTGGCCCTCCCCTGGCAGCGGAGACGGGCCCCGGTAGCCGTTGTAGTCATAGGTGAAGGAGTTGACCCCCTGGCGCGCGATCAGGAGGTGCTCGCGCCCTACCTTGGGCACGGCCTCCGGGATCTGCTTGATGGGGCCGGGGATGCCCCACATCACCCAGTTGTAGAAGGGTCTGCGGGGCGAGCCGAGATCCTCCACGACGATGGCGAATTCCTCGGTCCCTGGGGGTGCGTCGGTCCAGCTCAGGGGTGGAGATATGTCTCGCCCGTCGCAGGTGTAATCGCGGGGAATGGACTGGCCGTCCTCGAATGCCGAACTCGTCAGGTCCATGGGCCCTTTCCTGGCACTAGGGGTTCAGGGTCTCGAACCAGGTAGTGTACCCAAGTCCAACGCCGAGGGGCAGGGTCATCCGCCACACCACCTCGCCCTGGGGGTCCACCTCCTCGATGATCCCCGACGTGCTCCAGGTGATCATCGTGTTGCCGTCGTCGAACCGGGTGACGTCGCCGAGCGCGTAGCACAGGTCGGTCGGGTCCTTGCGATACTCCCAGATGACCTCGGCGATGCCGCTGTCGTGGTCGAGGCCGTACTCCACCACGCGCGAGCCGGCCTGGTACTCGTTGCCGTTGTCGAAGACCAGCAGGGTGTCGTCGAGCACCTGGAACTGGTGCTGGAGGGTGGTGAGGTGCGTGTCGCCATCCGGCGAGGTGAAGTCGGACCGGTCGCCGCCGAACTGCCACAGCGTCTCCCCGGACGCACGATCGACGGCGAAGATGGCCTGCAGGTTGCGGGACGACAGGTAGTAGGTGTCGGAGTCGGGATCGTGGTCCAGCGCGTTGGCGTGGGATTCCCCATCCAGCACCTGGTCGATCATGCCGGGAGCGTATGCCGGTGTATCCCACAGCGACCACACCACGTCGTTGTCGCCGCCGGCCACCAACTCCACGATCTGATCGCCGGCCACGGCGACGTTGGGGTCCTCCTGCACCAGCCGTTGATCCTTGTGGATGATCGCGATCACCCCGTCCGGGCGCTCGACGAAGTCGTGGTGGAGACCCTTGATCGGCGCCCTGCTCACGTCCGAACCATCCAGCACCATCCACACCAGATCGGACTCCCGCTGGGCCTCGCTGTAGTACAGGGAGTCGCTCTCCAGCATGTAGATCGCCGTGGCCTCGCGGGCCAGGTGGGCACGCCGGATCGAGGTGTCCTCGTGTTCCTCCACGTACCACCACACGTAGTCTCCGCGCTGCAGGTCGATGATCACCGCGGCCGAGGGGATGGAGACGAAGGTGGTCAGCAGGAACCCACCGCGATCGGCGGCGGCCTGCTCGCCGTCCATCGTGAACCGCGTGAACGAGGCGGGGAGGGGGCCGGTGGTCAACGCCTGGGGCTCGCTCTGCTGCAGGCCGTCGTCGCTGTCGACAGTGGCCACCAGCGAGTAGGTGGTCTCGGGGAGCAGGCCCACGACCACAGCCTCCCAGCGATCTCCGGTGCGGGTGGCCTCCACGTACCGCTCGTCGTCCGCGTCGTCCCGCCGCCAGGCCACACGCGCGGTGGCCTCCTCTTCCTCGGCGGCGTCCCAGCGGACCGTGGCGACGGTGGGGAAATCCTCGCTCAGCTCGACCTCGAGGTTGACGAACGCCTCGGGTGAGGCACAACCCGCGGGGATCACGAGCGCCAGGACGAGGGGGACGGTGGTCGTGACGGGGTGGCAGCGCCGGATCGGACTACCTGTCTTCCCAGTGGCGTTCGACCATCGTGTTGAAGGCCTGGATCAGGTTGGCGGTCTTCGGGTCGGGCAGCAGCGTGTCCATCGCGGCGATGTCGCCCAGCCCCGCCTCCTTCAGCTCCTCGGCCAGCTCCGGGCACTCGCGACAGGCGCGCTGCAAGGTGCGGAACTGCTTCTGCTCGTTGAGCACGTTGCTGCCCATCTCGCGCAGGCGGACGCGGAGGCGTTTGTAGAAGGGTTCGCCCTCGTGACGTTGCAGGGCGTCGTGCAGCAGGACGGTGAGGTTGCCGGCGGGCGGATTCATCTCAGCAGGAGCCCGCGTCCAGGGCGCCGCGGTTGTACACCTCGCGGATATCCTCGTGGGTCCTGGCGGGATCCGGGAAGGCACACTCGGTGTCGCGCACCCCCATCGCGTACGTCTCCTCCACCAGCTCCTCGACCCGGTCCCAGCAGGGGATGCCGCGGCCGCGGGGGAGCTCCCACTCCCACTTCAGGTCCACGCGCACGCGCTGGATCGTCTCGTCCGCGTCGTAGCCGAGGTTGCGCAGGATGCGCGCCTGCTCGCGGACGCGGTCCGCGACCTGGGCTTCGCCCTTGGCGTCCTCCTCCGCGGAGAAGGCCTCGGGGGGGCTGTAGTGGTACCAGGAAAACGGCATGATTCGGTCCTTCTCAGTGAGGGGGCTTGCGCCAGGTCTGCTGGCCCTCGACCTCGAGCTCGTCGACGATGCCGACGATCACGGTGCGCGCCGAGCCCGCGAGGTCCAGCTCCAGCAGCTGGCGAGCGCAGTTGCCCTCGTCCAGGTACATTACCACTTCGCTCTCACCCGCACCGACGATGTCGATGCAGATCAGGGGGTCCTGTCCGTCGATGGGGGTCATGTCCAGCTCGACCGGTTGCACCAGCAGCAGGGGACGGGCGTGGTGGTCCTTGTCCTTGATCGTGCTGACCACCTGGCCGACGACCTGGCCGATCATCATCGGGGGCCCCCTCTCCCGTCCTCGAACTCGTGCACGAAGTTGCCGCCCTGGTGGGTGACCTGTCCCTCGCCGTCGGTGACCACGTAGATCTCGTCGATGATGCCCAGGATCCCCATGTCCGCGGGGTTGAACCAGTCCTCGAGCACCAGCGCTCCCTCGCGGGAGCCGATGCAGTACACCGTCTCGCCCGGGCCGGCCATGTGGGTGCCGTCCACCGCGACCACCGGCTCGTCGTTGGGCTCGTTGAACTCGTTGACCGGCTGCAGCACCAGGAACTTGATCCCCGTCAGCGAGGGGACCTTCTGGGTGGCGACGACCGTGCCGATGACGCGGGCGAGGAACATCAGAACATCACCTTCTGGCGGACCTCGCCATGCAGCTGCTGGATGACCTCGTAGCGGACCAGCAGACCGGACTCGCGGACCGTGGCCAGCGCGGCCTCCACGCCGGCCTCGACGTTGGGCAGGTCGCCGACCATCAGGTAGAAGGACTTGCCGCCGAGGCCGTTGGCCAGCCTCATCTCGGTCAGCGTCACGTCCGCGGCCTTGGCCGAAGCGTCGGCTGCGACGATGGTGGAGGCCACGGAGATGGTCTCGATGATGGCCAGCGACTCCACGTCCTGGGCCTCCACCGCGCCCACGATGGCCTTGAAGATCGACGGGTGCACGTTGGGCAGCAGCAGCCTGTCGATGACGGCCTCGGTGCCGCGCTCGTCCGCGGCGGCCATGGCCTCGTTGATCGGATCGGTCAGACCGTGCACCAGCACGATGAACTTGCCCGGGCAGACCGGGCGGCACTCCAGCAGGTCCACCGGGGCCCGCTTGAGCATGGCGTCGGCCGTGGCGATGCCGGCGGCGATGCTGTTGAACTCGACCATGCCGATGGCTGGCTTGTTCGCGAGCATGCTGTCGCCGGTCGTCAGCCGGATCTTCCCAACCGCGCGCTCCATGGCTATGACCGCCTTTCGATGCGGATGGCGACGTCGTCGATCTCGGCCACGACCCCGTCGATCGACGCGTGGATGGTGGCACCGAGCGCGCCCTCGGGGATGGCCGCGATCAGCTGGCCGCGCTTCACCGCGTCGCCCACGGCGACCACCGGACGTGACGGGGCGCCGATGTGCATGCGCAGCGGGATGCGAACCTCGGCGGGCAGGACCGGGGTGGGCCGCAGGGGCGCGTGCTGACCGCGGTACGGGGCCAGGCCCAGCCGGTCCATCAACCGCGAGGTGGGCACGCGCCGGAACTCGCGCATGCTGTGGGCCGTCAGGTCGGTGGCCTTGTGCAGCTCGTTGCGCCAGCCCTGCTCGCGTAGCTGCCCCTTGATCCACTGGTAGTAGCGGAAGGGCGACAGCTCCAGCGGGCAGGCGAACGCCTCGCACAGCCGGCACTCACAGCACAGGATGGCCTGCGTGACCGTGCGCGGCGCGATCTCGCCCATGTCGTAGTTGATCGCCCGCATCACCATGTGCGGCTGCAGCTCGTGGCCCAGCAGGTGGCGGGGGCACAGGTCGGTGCAGTCGCGGCACTGGTCGCAGGCGGACATGCCGCGGCGGATGGTGACCTCGCCGGGCCGCGCCATCTGCGTGACCACCGGACCGGACACCGGCAGCACCAGGATGCCGCCGGAGGTCTTGGTCACGACCGCGTCGGGGCCGGTCAACCGGCCCATCATCGGGCCGCCCTCGACCAGGGCCAGCTCGTCGGCACCATGGCCGCCGAAGCGGGACTCGCGGAAGCCGCCCACCTCGTCGAGCAGCACCTGGTAGGAGGTGCCGATGGGCGCGATCAGGGTGGCGGGGTTCGTGACCTCGCCCACCAGGGTGATCATGCGCTCGGTCACCGGGATCCCGCGGCTGGCCGCGGCCACGTTGGCCAGGCTGGCCACGTTCTGCACGACCACGCCCACCTGGATCGGCAGGCCGTTCTCGGGCACCTGGCGGCCGGTGCAGTCGTACACCACCACGTACTCGTCGCCCGCGGGGTAGAAGCTGTCGAACAGGTGTAGCCGGATGTCCGCGTAGCGCTCCAGCTCGGCCTCGAAGGCGTCGATGGCGTCGTGGTAGTGGCGCTTGATGGCGACGATGCCCTCGGCGGCACCGGTGGCGGCCATGCCCAGCCGCATGCCCTCGAGCACGTCCGCGGCGCGGGTGGCCATCAGGTGCTGGTCGGGCTCGAGCATCGGCTCGCACTCGGTGCCGTTGGCGATCAGGATCTCGGCCGAGGCGGCAAGCTTGACGTGCGTGGGGAAGCCGGCGCCTCCGGCGCCCACCACCCCCGCCTGCTTGACCTGCTCGACCAGTTCCACGCTCACGATCCTTCGCCGTCCTTCCCTGTATCCCCTTGTCGTCTATACGATTCGGAACGAGTCGACCATGGTGCAACGCCGCACGCGGCTGAAGTCCTTGGCCGAGGTCAGCCCCTCGCCGGTGGGCGAGGCGATGGAGAAGGACGCGAACCCCTCGCCGCCGTAGCCCAGGCCCGCGATGGACGGCCCGTTCTTGACGAAGATCGACGTCTTGATCGCCCGCGCCATCTTCGAGAGGTTGTCGATGTTCTTGGAGTGCATGGTCGCGGTGTGGCGGCGGCCGCCCTCGGCGGCCACGGCCAGGGCGATGCCCTCGTCCGCGTTGCGCACCCGCACCACGGGGATGACCGGCATCAGCTGCTCGGTCCACACCATCGAGTCGTCGGCCGGGGTCTCGGCGATCACCAGCTTCGTGTCCGGGCTGGCCGAGACGCCGATCTCCGCGAGGATCACGTGGGGATCCTTGCCCACGAAGTCCTTGTTGACCACGCCGTGCTGGCCCGGGCCGTTGTCCTTGGACAGGATCACCCGCTTGAGCCGCTGGAACTGGTGGGCCTGGAGCAGGTGGGCGCCGTTGGCCTGCATCGCGCCGAGCAGGCGGTCGGCGATGCTGTCCACGACGATGACCTCCTTCTCCAGCACGCACACCACGTTGTTGTCGAAGCCCGCGCCGATCACGATGTCGCGACCCGCCTGATCCGCGTCGGCGGTCTCGTCCACCACCGTGGGCGGGTTGCCGTCCCCGGCGCAGATCGCCTTCTTGCCCATGGACAGGGCCACCTTGACCACGGCCGGCCCGCCGGTGACGACCAGCACCGGGATGTCCGGGTGGGCCATCATCGCCTGGGCGGTCTTGATCGTGGGCTGCGCGACCGTGTTGAGCGCCGACGGGGGGCCGCCGGCCGCCTCCACCGTGCGGTTGAACCAGCGGATCACTTCCTCGGTACACCGCCTGGCCGCCGGGTGTCCGTTGAACACCACGCCGTTGCCCGAGGCCACCATGCCGATGCCGTTGCAGATGACGGTCGACGTGGGGTTGGTGGACGGGGTGATCGCGCCGAGCACGCCAAACGGGGCGTACTCCACCAGGGTCAGGCCGTTGTCGCCGGTCCACGCCGTGGGCCGCAGGTCCTCGGTGCCCGGGGTCTTGGTGCCGATCAGCACGTGCTTCTGGATCTTGGTCTCCAGCCGCCCCATGCCGGTCTCCTCCAGCGCCACGCGGGAGAAGTGCTCGGCCTGCTCCAGGGTCATCTTGCGCAGGGCGGCGATGATCCGCTCACGGCTCTCGATGGTCAGGTCGGCGAGCCGCTCGTGGGCCCACTGGGCCGCCGCCACCGCGCCGTCCATGGTCTCGTGGATGCCCTCGTCCCCGCCGGGCCCGCCGCCGGCAGCGGCGGGCGCCGAGGACCGAGACGGCGGCGCAGCCGGCGGCGTGAACGGGGTCGCGGACGGCGACGCCGGCACGCCGGACGGTGGCGGTGTGGACAGCGGCGCGAAGCTCGCGGCCGTCTCACCGCGCTGCACGCGGCCGACCACTCGCTGGACGATGTCGTTGATCCGTTTCTGATCCATCGGATCCACCCTTCCCGGGGTGCTCCGAGCGCGGTCGGACCGCTACCCGGGTTCCCGGCTGGTCGCGATCACTGGGCGTCGGGGTACTTGCGGTACACGTAGTCCCCGTCGACCTCCCATTCGTCCACGATGGCCATGATCACCGCGTCGCAGGGCTTCTCGTGGGTCTCCACGGTCTGCCGTGCGGCCGAGCCGGTGGCGTAGAGGATCACCTCGCCCACGCCCGCGCCCACCGCGTCCACCGCGATGCGGTATCCGCCCGTCTCCTCCCCCTCCAGGTCGATCTGCTTGATCACCATGAAGCGGAAGCCCTCCATCTTGGCGTCCTTCTTGTTCGACACCAGGGTCCCGACGATCTTGCCGAGCAGCATGTCTCTGCCCTCCTGTGAGCGTGCGACGCCACGGGACCAGCAGCACGGGGAGCCCGGGCGCGAAGGCACCCGGACCTCCCGGCAGCTGGCACGAGCCGAACCGGTCCGCTACTTCTTGCGGCCCAGCTTGGCCATCTCCTCGCGGACCTCCGTGGCCCTGCCGAGGGGGAGCACCAGGTCGATGTTGGGATGCGGCCGCGCGATCACGTGGATCGCGGCCACCTCGCCGACCTTCTCCGCGCCGCGCACACCCGCCTCGACCGCCGCCTTGACGGCCGCGACGTCGCCGCGCACCACGGCGGTGACCTGCCCGCCGCCGGTCTTCTCGTAGCTGACCAGCTCCACCTTGGCCGCCTTGACCATCGCGTCAGCCGCCTCGACCACGGCGGGGAAGTTACGGCACTCGATCATTCCAAGCGCTTCAGCCATCGAATCTCTCCTGTCGTTGTCCAGTTCAGGTGCGCACCGGGGTCGCCCCCGTCCTACGCGCCACTCTCTTCACGTACGATCTTGATGCCGGCGCTGGCGCCGATACGGCTGGCTCCGGCTTGAATCATGTTCTGGGCGTCGGCCAGGTTGCCGACCCCGCCGGACGCCTTCACGCCCATGGTCGCGCCAACCACCCGGCGCATCAGCGAGACGTCCTCGACCGTGGCGCCGCCCGCGCCGAACCCGGTGGAGGTCTTGACGTAGTCCGCGCCCGCGGCCTTGCTCAGCTCGCAGGCCCGCACCTTCTCGTCCTCGGTCAGCAGCCCGGCCTCGATGATCACCTTGCTCAGCGCGCCCACCCGGCGGCAGGCGTCGGCCACCACCCGGATGTCGTGCTCCACCAGGTCGTCCATGCGGCTCTTCAGCGCGCCGATGTTGATCACCATGTCCAGCTCGGTGGCGCCACGCAGCAGGCATTGCTCGGACTCGTACTGCTTGGCCTCGGCCGTGGTCGCGCCGAGGGGGAAGCCGATCACGGCGCACACCTTCACCCCGGATCCCTGCAGCTGCTCGGCGCAGAACTCGACCCATGCGGGGTTGACGCACACCGAGATGAAGTGGTGCTGCCGCGCCTCGTAGCACAGCTGCGCCACCTGCTCGCGGGTGGCCACCGGCTTGAGCAGGGTGTGGTCGATCATGCCGGCCACGGAGGCGTCGGCCCGCGCGCCCAGCGTGGTGCTGACGCGGCTGGCGCCCGCGGCCACGATGTTCTGCACGCTGCCCGGCGTGAGCTGCACGCACAGCATGCAGTCGGCGCAGCTGCCGCCCGCCGACCTCGAGCAGGTGCCGTCCGATACCGCGAGCGAGGCGACCACCTCGCGCGTGATCTGTTCGACCAGGGACTGCAGTTGATGGTCGTTCACGTCACTCACTCCGACCGCACCGCGAAGCGGCGCTCGACGCCCATGATCTTGGCCACGCGTCGCCCGTGCCGTTCGGCTCCGTACGGTGTGTTGAGGAAGGTCTTGACGATCTGGCGGGCCAGGTTGAGGCCGGTGAGCCCACCGCCGAGCGTCAGGAAGTTTGCGTAGTTGTGCTCCCGCGAGTTCAGCGCGGAGGACACGTCGTAGCCGTGCGCGGCGCGCACGCCCGGGACCTTGTTGGCGACCATGCACGAGCCGATGCCCGCGCCGTCCACGAAGATGCCGTTGCCGCACGATCCATCGGACACGAGCGCGGCCGTGGCGTATGCGTAGTCCGGGTAGTCGACCGCCTCCGTGCCGGCCGGGCCGCAGTCGGAGACCGCGTAGCCCAGCTCGCCGAGGTAGGGGATCAGCGCCTGCTTCATGGCGAAGCCGCCGTGGTCGGCGCCGATGGCGACCCGGCGGTGGGGCGCGGCCGCGAACCCGCCGCTGGGCGGGTGGGAGATCGGGGCCTGGGGCACGCCGTCGCCGGGCGCTCCCTGCTCCACGAGGCGGATGCGCTTGAACAGCGCCCACTCCCGGGCGGCCGGGGTGATGAGCGTGCCGGCCGGGATGGCCAGGGTCGTGCCCGGCTCCACGTTGAGCAGCAGGTCCTCGGTCAGGGTGCCGGTCACGGCCAGCTGTCGCGGTTCGGCAGCGCCGCCGCCGCCGGTCTCGCCCAGGACCCTGTCCAGGGACTGGCGCACCAGCGCCTGGATGGCCGCGCTGTCCGGTCGCCTGGTCATTCCGGCTCCTCCGGCGATCCCGGGGTCGGCTGCAGCCTCAGGTCCGGCATCTCCAGGGCGAGGTCGAGCCGGTCGAGCTCGGCCACATCCGCCGAGTCGAAGCGCTCCGCGCCGAAGATGTGGTTGAGCAGCTCCCGCCCCTCGGGGTTCTCACACATCGAGGTCAGGGCCCAGGTCATGGAGCCGCGCAGGGTCAGGCTGGTACCGGGCCACGCGCAGATCACGTCGGCCGGGATCGGGTTGGTGCACAGCACGATCCGCATGGGCGCGTCCGCCTCGGCCTGGGTCCAGCCAGCCATCGCCACCTTGCCGTCGGAGGGCGCGCCCTCGAACGAGCAGTAGGTGGCGCCCGCGTCCACGTCACCGTCGACCACGGCCTGCACCACGGCCGGGTGCGACTTGAGGAACGCCGGCGGCGACTCGGGCTCGATGCCGGCCTCGTGCATTGCGGCGGCTGCCACGAGGAAGCCGGAGGCAGAGCGGCGGTGGACGTAGCCGACGGTCCTGCCCTGCAGGTCCTGCGGCTCCCGGATCGGCGAGTCGTCACGCGTGAACACCACGCTGTAGTAGGCGTGCAGGCCGGAGCGCACGGCGTGGGCCAGCACGGCCGCGCCGCAGTGGCGGCGCAACCCGGCCGCGGGCAGCGGAGGCAGCCAGGCGAAGTCGAGCTGGCCCTCGGCCAGGTGGTCGGAGAGCTCGCTGTAGTTGGCGTACAGCCTCACCTCCACGGGCGAGTCGACCGCCTCGCCGATGTACGCAGCGAACTCGCGCGCCAGGCGCGGGCCCACGGCCTCGGGCAGGGGCGGCAGGCCGAACAGGATCAACTGGGACATCACCGTCCTCCCGGTCGGGCGCCGCCTGCGCGCGTCTGCCAGGCGGCGCGGGCGATGCCGATGAACGGTCCAGCCTTGAGCGACGCGCCGCCCACGAGGGCGCCGTCGATATCCGGCTGCGAGAAGTAGTCGGCCGCGTTGGCGTCGGTCACGCTGCCCCCGTAGAGGATGCGCGTGCGGGCGGCCTCGGCATCGCCCATCACCTCGGCGAGCACGCCGCGGACCACGCCGCCGATCACCTGGTTGGCGGTGTGGGGCGGACAGGCCTTGCCCGTGCCGATGGACCACACCGGTTCGTAGGCCACCACCAGCCGGTCCGCGCTCAGCCGCAGCCCGGCCAGCGCCGTGGCCACCTGGCGCGCCACCAGCTCGGTGGCCATGCCGGTCTCCCGGTGCACCAGCTCCTCGCCCACGCACAGCATCGGCGTCAGCCCGGCGCGCAGCACGGCCTCGACCTTGTGGCGGACCACCTCCTCGGAGTCGCCGAACATCGCCCGGCGCTCCGAGTGGCCGACCAGCACATAGCGGCACACGCCGCGGAGCATGGTCGCCGCGATCTCGCCGGTGAACGCCCCCTTGCGCTCCCAGTGACAGTTCTGCGCGCCGACCTCGATGCGGGTCGGCCGCAACAGGTCCGCCACGGTGGTCAGGGCGAGCGATGTGGGGAACAGCACGGTCTCCACGCCGGAGAACCGACCGAGACGATCCCGCACCGCACGCACCATGGGCACGGCGTCTGCAGGCGCCACGTTCATCTTCCAGTTCCCCGCGACCATGGGGACTCGGCCGGACGGTGCAGTCAGGGTGTCACCTCGGGCTAGCGGGCGTAACCGGAGTCGTCGTGTTCCGCGGCTCCGTGAGCGTCGAGCTCGGCGTTGAGCTTCTCCAGGACGGACTCGGCGGCCTCGGCGGCCGAGTCGATCTCGGACTCCGGTCCGGCCAGCACCAGCCGGCCGGTGGCGCCGAACGGGCGCAGGCTGATCAGCTTGATGTTGGCCGCCTTGAGCGCCTCGTTGCACGCCAGCGCCAGGTAGGCGGCCGGGGTCACCTCGAAGATGAACACCGAGTCGCCGGCCAGCACCATGTAGCCCTTGGAGGTGCCGGTGAAGAAGATGGCGTGATCCTGCTCGATACCGCGGATGATCTTCTTGGTCAGGATCTTGACCCGGGCGCGGTCGTAGGTGGTCAACCCGGTGGCCTCCAGCACGGCCTCACCCGCGGCGATCACCTCGCCCTGCTCCGGGTGCTGGATCTGCATCAGCCCGAAGTGGCGCTCGGTGACCACCGAGCCCAGCCGCACCCGTGTCGCCTTGAGCGCCAGGTCGATCATGCGGTGGATCTCCATGGCGGGCGCCAGCTCCAGCAGGATCGAGGCGTCGTACTCGTTGGGATCGTAGACCCGATTGTCCTTGGCGATGAACTGGGCCAGCTGCGGCTGCATGCTGTCGATGAAGATGAACGTGCGCAGCTCGAACTTGGCGTCCGTCTGATCGGAGCCGATGGGGGACTTGGGGACCATGGAGCAACTCCCGGTTGGTACTCGTCGAGGCGGGACCCGGACCGGTCCCGGAAAGGCTGGATTCTCGCGCATTTGCGCGCGGGGTTCAACACATACGCGCGCCGCGGGTCGCACGCGCGGCGCGGGAGGGATTACTTCGTCTTGTCGTCCTTGACCTCGGGCACGTTGTCGAGGGAGTACTGCCGGCGGATCTCGGTGTCCGCGGGCTTCGTGACGTTGTACTCCTCCTCGAGGCCGTCGACGTCGAGGTTGTCGTCCGTGCTCTCCAGGATCTTCTGCACGTCGTCGCCGACCTTGAACCAGGCGGTCTCGCTGAAGTTCCCCTGCTCTGGATCGGCGAGCCCGCCGCCGCACCTGGGGCATTCCTGCGCGTCGTCCTGCAGGACCTCGGCGCCGCAATCCTCACAGGTTCGCATGGCCACCTCCTGAACAGACCTTAGCCGAACGGCCTCACCGGTGGAACACGTCGATCGTGTCCCACACGTTGCGGGCCAGGGTGTCCACGGTGTACCCGCCCTCGAGCGTGGCCAGCAGCCGGCCGTCGCAGCACTCCTCGGCCAGCTCCCGCACGATCGCGGCCAGCCGCTGGAATCCCTCGTCCGTGACCGTCATCTGGCCCAGCAGGTCCTCGCCGTGGGCGTCGTAGCCCGCCGACACCAGCAGGAAGTCGGGATCGAACCCGACCACGGCCTCGCGGAACACGCGGTCGAAGGCGTCCAGGATGGCATCGTCACCGTCACCGAACGACATGGGCACGTTGATCGTGGTGCCCTCGCCGTCCCCGCGGCCGGTCTCCCCGGCGGTGCCCGTGCCCGGGTAGAACGGCCACAGGTGGGTGGACGCGAACAGCACGGTCGGGTCCTCGTAGAAGATGTCCTGCGTGCCGTTGCCGTGGTGCACGTCCCAGTCGAGGATCGCGACGCGCTCCAGGCCGTGGTGTCGCTGCAGGTAGCGGGCGGCGACCGCCACGTTGTTGAACACGCAGAAGCCCATGCCCCCGCCCACGGTGGCGTGGTGACCGGGCGGCCGCACCGCGCAGAATGCGTTGTCCACCTCGCCGGCCATGATCGCGTCGCAGGCCGCGAGCACGCCGCCCGCGGCCTGCCGGGCGATGGTGTAGCTGTCCGCGCAGATGTTGGTGTCACCGGTGGGCAGCATCGAGCTGCCCATCTCGCACACCCGCTCCACGAGCTCGGGGTACTGCGGATTGTGGACCTGCTGCAGCCAGGTCAGGTCCACCTCGGGGGAGTCGATCCCGACGAGCTCCTCGCGCAGCCCGGACTGCTCGAGCCGCCCGACGATGGCCTCCAGCCGCTGCCGCCGCTCGGGGTGACCCCAGCCGGCGTCGTGCTGCAGGAAGACGGGATCGTAGACGAGGCCAGTGGCGCTCATCCGCCCGACGTCACTCCAGGCCCAGCAGCGCCTTGTACTGCGCCTCGGAGTTCTCGCGAACCTCCGCGTGCAGGCTGACGCCGTGAGAGTCCATGGTGACGATGGCGGGGAAGTCCACCACGTCCAGCACCCACATCGCCT
>CAZXHG010000159.1:16913-23855 GCA_964639985.1 uncultured Rickettsiales bacterium | reverse complement strand
CATGTGGTTAAGCTTACCACTCCCCCGGTCTGTACAGGCGGATGGCGACCATGGGTCACCTCGCGGGATCAAGATGCTGGCAGGTGCCGGTTTTCGGGATCAGCGCCGACGGAGGCCGTGCCTCAGCCACAGCTCGAACGCCGGGTTGACGAACCGGTAGCGGCCGCTGTCGGTCTTCTCGATCACGTCCCGTTCCACCAGCGCCTTGACCGCGCCGGACAGGGTCGACGAACTGCCGAGCCGGTGCTCGCGGCGCGTCTGCTCGGCGAACAGGTCGTCGCTGCCGTGGTTGGCGAGGTGGACCAGGAACCGGCGCTGCCGGTTGGCCAGGCCATCGAAGAACATGCGCAGCGGCGAGTCGAGGTTGGCCACGATCCGCTCCCGCCAGGCCGCGCCGAGGGCCTCGTCCGGTACCCGCCCTGACGTGGCCACCTCCCACAGCTGCGAGGCGAAGTACTGCGTGCTGTGCGGGTGATCCTGCGCGGTGCGGACCAGGTCCTCGACCACCTCGTCGGGGACCTCGGTGCCGGCGTGGGCCAGGCGGCCACGCACGTGACGCAGCAGCTCGACCTCGTCGATGCGCTCCAGGGTCATGTGGTCCGCGTACTGGAAGAAGGGCCGATCCGGGTCCGTGAACATGGTGGTCAGCAGCGTGCGCTGGCTGCCCGAGAAGATGAACGAGGTGTGCTGCTGGTGCTGGAACACCGAGCGCAGCGTGCGTTCCAGTCCATCCACACGCATGACCTCCTGGAACTCGTCGCAGGCGATCAAGACGCGGCAGCCGCGCTTCGCGGCCAGCTGTTCGGGGATGGCCAGGACCTGGGCCAGGCCGCGGTCGCGGTCGGCCGCGGCCAGGGGGGATGCGACCGAGAACGTGGGTGTGCCCGCATCGTCCAGCGACACCTGCAGCCGCAGGTTGGAGACCAGGGTGGTCAGGGTCTTGACCGCCCGGTCGAGGCTACCCTCGAGGTGCTGAGCCAGCGGCGTGATGCCGGCGAGGAACGCGTCGGCGAACTCCATGGCGTCGTTGATCCCGTACAGGTCGATGAACGCCGTCTCCACGTCGTCGAGGTGGTGGAAGGCCTCGCGGATCAGGCTGGTCTTGCCGTAGCGGCGGGGTGAGTACAGCCACAACGAGTTGCGGGAGCGTGCCATGGCCACGAGTCGCTGCAGCTCGTCGTGGCGGTCGCAGAAGTGCTCGCCGCCGACCGGCTTGCCGTACAGGAAGGGGTTGGTCGGGCCGGTGGGCATGGGCGGGCTCCCTCGAAGCTCAGGTCGATGGTCTTCGACTCGATAGGTTTCGACTCGAAGGTCTTCGACTTGATGTTCTTCGAGCTGAGATGGGCTGTCAACCCGATGGAGCGTGGGGCAGGACCGACCTCGCAAAGGGGAAGGACACTACCGATCATGGGCAGGAGAGCGAGGGATCGCCGCCGTAGAACAGGTAGGTGTAGCCTGTTGCGCCGTCGCCCCCCCTCGAACAAACATCCCGATGACAGTCCGGTCAGGGCCACGCCCGACATCACCAGGACGAGTATTTTCACGCGTCCCCGTCATCACACGCCTTCAACGGCGTGTCGGCCCGGTGTCCGCCGATGGCCGGCAGGGTGGTCTCGCGCTCGGGCGGGGTGTCCTCGGGCAGGCCCTGCGGATCGGCCTCGAGGGCCTCGTCCGTCTCGGGTAGCTCCTCCAGCGGCGGCGGCTGGTCGGGCGTGACCACCTCCAGCGGCTCGGCCACGGGCGCCTCGTCCCGGTCACACCCGGCCACACCCCCGGCCAGGGCCGCTCCACCCAGCAGCACCACCGCGGTCGCGGCCGTGTGCCGCAGGCGCGCTGCCCGCGGCCTTGGCGCGGGCGGCAGCTGCGCGGCCATGGCCCGCAGCAGGATCTCGGAGCTGGCCTCGAGCACCTGCCGCTCGGAGCGGCTCAGCGCGATCCCGGCGGCCTCGGCCACCTCGGCCCGCCGCGCCACCAGCTGCTCCAGGAACGCCGGATCCACCGCGGCCAGCCGCAGCAGCTGCTGGATCCCGCCGGGGATGGGGGGTAGCGCGCTCATTCGGTCTCCTCTCCCGCCAGGGTATCCGTGGCGCGGATCGGCGTGTCGTCCAGCAGGTCGGCGATGTCGTCCCCCCCTGAGTCGTCCGGACCGGTCGTGCCGATCAGGATGCCCAGGGCGCTGTCCAGGGAGAGCGGGCGCGGCAGGGGAGGCATCTCCTCCAGCAGTCCCTCGGCCAGGCCCGGCTCGTAGGGGCCGGGCTGCTGCCACTGCGTACGCTCGCCCCAGATCCCGATCAGGATGTCCGAGCCCATGTTCCACGTGGGGGGCCGCAGCTCGTGCACCCGGCCCTGGCCCTGGGGCTGCCAGCGCCGGGCAGGCGGCTGGTGCTCGAGCAGGAACGACCTCTCGTCCGAGCGGTCCTCCACCCGGGCCTCGGTCCACGGGCGATCGGTCGTACTCACGGCATCCTCACCGAGCAGCCCTGCCACGCCGTCCGGCGTGGTGGCCAGCGCGCCAGCCACCACGTCCTCGTACCCGGCCCGGCTCGCGCGCAGCGCGCCTGGCTCCACCGCGGTCAGGGGCACGGCCTGGGCCAGGAACGGCGCGTCCACGAACAGGGGGCCGCCGTCGTGACGGTTGGCGCGCAGCTCCACCTGGCTGCTGGTATGGCTGCGCCCGGGCAGGTCCAGCAACCCGGTCGACGCGCCGCCGGGCAGCAGCTGTGGCTGCAGCGGGTGGCCGCGCACGTCCGGGGCCAGGGCCGTGGCCATCACGGCCAGGCCCAGCGCGCACACCACCAGCGCCATCGGCGGCGCGCGCCGTGCTCGTATCACCTCCCACGCGATCGCCCCGGCCACCGCCACCCAGCACAGCAGGTGCAGCCGGAACACCGCCCGCTCCAGGGGGAAGGCCCATTCCCCCACGCCGATGCCTGCCATCACCGGGTGCGTACGCGACAGCACCTGCAGCGTGCCGCACACCCCGGCCAGGACCACCACCGCCCAGGTCGCCGGGCCCGCGCGCTGCGTCACGGCCAGCACGGCCACCCACGCCAGCAGCGCCAGCCACGCCCAGGGCATGGCCGACGGCCCGCGCCGGTCCGGGGTGTGCACCTGCAGCTCGCCGGGCAGGAAGAACGAGAAGTCGCCGAACTGGGCCTGGCCCGAGGTGTACATGGCCTCCCGCAGCAGCGAGAACGCCACCCCGGGTTCGACGTGGAACGCCGCCGTCCCGCGGAACGGCCGGTCCGGGGCGCGCGCGCCCTCGGCCTTGCGGTCGTCGACCAGGACCTGCAGGTGTTCGTACAGCGGCGTGATGAATGTGCCCCGCTTGTGCAGCCCGGACACGGCCCCGTCCACCACCTCGACCACGACCTCGTCCCCGACGCGGATCGCGTCCGCGCCGACCCGTATCACCACCTCCGGGGGCTCGAAGCCGAGATCACGCTCGCGGGGCCCGGCGCCCCACACCCAGGGTACCGCCGCCAGGGTGGCGACCAGCACCACCGTCGCGATCCCGTGGTGCCACCCCGCGTCGCGTCGGCGCATTACCCAGCCCGCCACCAGCAGCACGGCCAGCACCAGCGGCCCCCAGCGCAGGCCCGCGCGCGTCACGCGCCAGGTCCGCTTCGTGGGATCCCCGCCCGCCACCCGCAAGGTCCCTCGCAGCGTCGGCGACAGCTCGCCCAGCTTCGTGGCCCGGCCCCGGTCGTGGTGCCACGAGGTGCGCGGCCACACCCGGCGCTCGTACACCGGTGGCAGCCAGGCCGCGACCGCGTCGGCCGCGTCCGCGTCGGCCTCGCCGCGCACCACCATGGCCGCGGCGTGGGTCCAGTCACGGTCCTGGCGCAGGAACACCGTGGCCGGGCCGGTCAGGCCCTGGGGCACCTCCAGCTCGACCGAGGAGGTGCCCACAGGGATGTGCAAGCGTTGCAGGGACACCAGCGAGCCACCCACCACCAGGCCCAGGTCCATGTCGTACGCGGCGTGGGCCGCGCGGAGTTCGACCGGCAGGTCTCGGCCGCTGCCCACCACGGGCCGCGGTAGGGCCAGCGCGACCCCGGTGTGGCTGAAACGGCGGGCCTCCATCGTGCGCTGGGTCTCGCCACCTCCCGTCTCGGCGAGGATCTCCAGCGAACCCTGGCCGGTCTGCACGTCCAGTAGCGCGATCCCATCGATCCCGGTCTCGCCCTCGACCACCTGGCTGCCGCAGGACACGGCGACCTGGGCGTCCGCCGGCGCCCCGTCCAGCTGCTGGGCCGTGACCAGCAGCCGGCTGGGCTCGCCCAGCACCGGTGGGTGGGCCCAGCGGGCGGCCACGATCGGGCCGTCCCCGGCCCAGGGCAGCGCAGTCACCCCCTGGCCGTCCCCGACCTGTGCGCGAACCCCCGCCCAGCTGCGGCTGTCGAGGTGCGCGCCGTCCGGCGCGGTGAGCCCGGGCACCTCCACTCGGGCGCGGCCCTCGCCGTCCAGCTGGAACGTCAGCCGTACCAGCGGCCAGGCCCGGCCCCGGGCCAGGTAGCGGCACCACAGACAGCCCTGGTCGAACGCGTTGAAGGTCGCGGGTACGGATGTGGGCATGTCCCCCAGCTCGCCCTGCTGGCGGGCGAACAGGAACACGTCCAGGGAGGCCTGGGCGCCGGCCGCGTCGGCTGCTTCGACCCACACCTCCAGCGGTTCGCCCGCGGCGATCCACGGCCGGGGCGAGGTCACGGACACGTTCCCGGTGGTGATCGGGCTCACGACCACCGGCCGCGCGACCTCGTCGTCGCCGGCTGCGCAGGTGACCTCGTGGATCCCCGGCTCGCTCCCGGAGGGCAGGACCACCGCAACCTCGGCCAGCCCGTGCTCGTCGGTCGAGCCCTCGGCCGTGGCCAGGACTGCGCCGCCCTCATCGGCCAGCTCACACGCCACGGACCAGCCGGGCAGCGGCGCCAGCGTGCTGCGCTCCAGCACCAGGGCACGGGCGGTCACCGGGTCGCCCGGGTGCACGGCCGACGAGTCCAGGGCCATGGCCAGCACCCCGAACCAGGTCACGGGCATGCGGATCGACTTCGATTCCCCGGCCACGGTCACGTCCAGGGCGTGGAATGCGGGGGTGGTGTCCGCGGGCACGCGGATCGTCACGTGGGCCCGGCCGTGGCTGTCCGTGCGCCCCGTGCCGAGCAGGTGCTCGCCGTCCAGGGAGATCGCCACCCGGCGCCAGGCCACGGCCCGGTCGCCCTCCATGGCGGTCACGGCCACCACCGCGGTGGCGCCGGGCGACAGGTAGGGCGGGTGTACGATCTCCACGTCGGCGGCAGACGCCGCGCGGGCCAGCAGCAACGACAGCAGGATCGCGACGATCGTGTGGGAGCGCATCACCCCTCCGCGGACCAGTCTACCAAGACACGGAACCCGCTACCGGCTGCGCCCCGTTCCGGTCAGAATGCCGGCCATGCGACGACTCCCGATTCTCCTCCTGTTCCTGCTGCTGTCTCCCCTGCCGGCCCTGGCCGAGGACGCGCGCGTCCTGATGCTGGGCAACTCCTACACGCAGCAGGGCGCGCTCGAGGTGCGCGTGGCCGACGCGCTCGAGGGCGCGGTGCCCGCCTTCGAGGATGTGTACACCCAGGCCCTGACCGCGGGCGGGCTGACCCTGGCCGACCATGCGGCCCGGGCGGACGGCACCGAGGGGGAGACGTCGTGGCGGCAGGCCCTGGTCACCGGGCCGGACGCGGGCACGTGGGACGTGGTGGTGCTGCAGGATCAGAGCCAGGTGCCGGGCTTCCCCCAGACCGAGCCCATGTGGGTGGACAGCCGGGACGGGGCCGTGGTGCTGGATGGGCTGATCGGCGACGGCGGGGGCGAGACCATGTTCCTGCTGACCTGGGGCCGGCGGGACGGCGACTCCACGAACCCTGCGCTGTATCCCGACTTCACCACCATGCAGGAGCGGCTGCTGGACGGGTACCTGGCGTACGCGGAGGCGTGCTCGTCCGACGACCACCAGGCGTGGCTGGCCCCGGCCGGGCTGGCGTTCCAGCAGGTGCACGACGGCATCGTGGCCGCGGGCGGGGATCCCCTGGAGGCGGGCTCGCTGTTCCACCGGCTGTACTCCGGGGACGGCAGCCACCCGGCCGTGGCCGGGTCCTACCTGGCCGCCCTGGCCGTGGCCGTGGGCATGACCGGGTACGCAGTGACGGGCGTGGACCACCCGGCCGAGATCGATGCCAACGACGCGGCCGTGCTGCAGCAGGCGGCCGAGGATGCGGCGCAGCCGTTCGGCGAGGTGCCGTACCGCTGGGCGTTCGAGTGGGACGAGTACGAGTCGCCGGAGGACGCGAGCGAGTCGGGCGTGGCTGTGTCAGGGCTGGCTACCCGGCCCCTGGTGCGGCTGACCGTCGACGGCCAGGTCCCGGACGGGCTGGTGGTGGGCGCGACCCACACGGGCGTCGTCGTGGGCGCGGGTGAGCTGCGGCTCGACGGCGGTGTGCTGGACGTCAACGGATCCATGGTGGTGGGGGAGCGTGGCGAGCTGTCGTTCTGGCTGGACGCCCTGGGGCGGTCCTCGGTGACGGTGAGCGGTGACGCCACCATCGAGGGCGTGGTCAGCGTGGTGGTGGACGAAGCCGCCGACCCGGGCGCGGGCGGCCGGCGGGTGCTCCTGACGGCCGCGTCGATCGACGTGGGCGTCATGCAGACCGACCTGCCCGACGGGTTCGCCCTGGGGGTCGAGGACGGGGGCGGTGTGCAGGAGCTGGCCCTGACCTGGGGGGAGCAGGCGGGCGACGACGACGACTCGGCCGGGGACGACGACGACGCGGGCGACGACGACGCGGTCATGGACGAGCCCGGCGGGGACTGCTCGTGCAGCTGTGGGGGGAGGCGAGGTGCGGGGAGCCTGGCGGTGCTGGTCGCGCTGGTCGGGGTGGGGCGTGGGGGGGGGGGGCGGGGGGGGCGGGG
>CAZXHG010000159.1:0-16903 GCA_964639985.1 uncultured Rickettsiales bacterium | reverse complement strand
CCCCCGCGGCCCCCGCCCCGCCCCCCCCGGGGGGCGGGCGCGGGGGGGGGGGCGGGGCGGCGCGGGGCGGGGGGGGCGGGGTGGGGCGTCGGCTCCGTCGCGAACGGCGCTGCGCGTCGTTCGCTCCTTGAGCCGACCAACAGATCATTAGTAGATGATATATTGTCTCCAGATGTCTTGATTTGGAGATAGTAGTCAATATGTTACCCATTCAAGCCAGGGGTGCTGGGGAGATCTGCCGGGTGCTCGCCCGGCGTGCCCGTGAGCGGCGCCTGGACCTCGACCTGACCCAGCAGGGGCTGGCGGACCGGGCAGGGGTCAGCCTCGGCAGCCTCAAGCGGTTCGAGCGCACGGGCAGGGCGTCCCTGGAGTCGGCCGTGCGCATCGCCGTGGTGGTCGGCGCGGTGGCCGAACTGGAGACCTGGTTCGGCGCGCCCGAGTTCCGCACGCTCGACGAGGCGCTGGCCCGGCCCCGCCAGCGGCAGCGGGGGCGGCGCCGGTGAGGTTTCGTCCGGTCGAGACGCTGGACGTGGCCCTGGCATTCGAGCCCGGGGCCGAGATCCCGGTAGGTCGGCTCGCCTGCAATGGGCATCGGATCCTGTTCGAGTTCGCCCGGTCGTTCCTCGACGATCCCCTCCCCATCTCACCGATCATGCTGCGCCCGGCGCCGGGGGTGCTCGACGAGCCGCGACACCGCTTCGAGGGCCTGTTCGGCGTGTTCGACGACAGCCTGCCCGACGGCTGGGGGCGCCTTCTGCTGGACCGGGAGATGGACCGGCTGGGCGTGGGTCGCGAGCGGCTGACGCCCCTGGACCGGCTGGCGTTCGTGGGCGAGCAGGGGGCGGGCGCGCTGGTCTATCGCCCGGCGTACGAGGCCGGGAACGAGCCCGGTGACGTGGACCTGCACGGCCTGGCCGAGGGCGCCCTGCGGGTGCTGTCCGGCGAGGCCGGCGACGTGCTGCGGGAGCTGCTCGCGCTGGGCGGGTCGTCCGGCGGCGCCCGTCCCAAGGTGCGCGTGGACTGGCACCCGGAGGCCGGCACGCTGGTCGCGGGACGATGGATGCCCGACGAGGGTTTCCTTCCCCTGCTGGTCAAGTTCGGCAACGTCGAGGATCCAGTGGACGCCGGAGCCGTGGAGCACGCGTACGCAGCCATGGCGCGTGCCGCGGGCATCGAGGTGGCGCCCACGTGGCTGCTGGGCGCGCGGGACGACCACCCGGGGTTCTTCGCCACCCGGCGGTTCGACCGGCCAGGCCATGGGCGCCGACTGCACCTGCACAGCCTGTGCGGGGTGGTGCACGCGGACCACCGCTTCCCGTCCACGGACTACGAGACCTTGCTGAAGGCCACGCGGCTGCTGACCGCGGACCAGCGGGCGGTCGAGCAGGTGTTCCGCCGCATGGTGTTCAACGTGCTGGCCCACAACCGCGACGACCACAGCCGCAACTTCGCGTTCCTCATGGACTCGGCCGGCCAGTGGCGGCCATCGCCGGCCTACGACCTGACGTTCAGCCACGGCCCGGGCGGCGAGCACTGGATGACCCTGGCCGGGGAGGGCCGGCAGCCTGGCTGGGAGCACGTGTCGAGCGTCGCGCGCGACACGGGGGTTGGTGACCGCTCGGCGTGCGATATCGTTGGCGAGGTCAGGGATGCGGTGGGCCGCTGGACGGACCATGCCGAAGGAGCTGGAGTGAGCCCGGGCTCCGCGGCGAGGATTCTTGCGGTCCTGGAGAGCTGTGGGAGGATGGTTTGTCCTTGAGAAAAGGATAAATTCGGATATAGTTGTCCTCGAGAGAAGGATAAATGTCGATCCGTGACCTTGCCGATCAGGTCGTCGCCGATTTCCAGGACCGGGAGCTTCCCCAGCCCACCGCCCGTCGCGTCGGATTGCCGTCGCTGCCGGGCAAGGCCGATGCCGTGGTTGGCATGCGCCGGTCGGGCAAGACCTGGTTGCTCTACCAGCACCTGCGGGACCTGCTCGACGACGGCGTGCCCCGTGGGCACATGCTGTACGTGGACTTCGAGGACGAGCGGCTGCCGCCCATGCAGGCCACGGACCTGCAGGAATTCGTGGCCGCGCTGTTCCGCCGCACGCCCACGGCCCAGGACGGGGAGTGCTGGCTGCTGTTCGACGAGATCCAGGTCGTGCCGGGGTGGGAGGCGTTCGTGCGCCGGATGGCCGAGCGATCGCGGACCCACGTGGTGGTCAGCGGATCGTCGGCGCGCATGCTCAGTCGGGAGATCGCCACCAGCCTGCGGGGCCGGTCCCTCACCACCGAGGTCCTGCCGTTCGGCTTCGACGAGGTGCTGGTCCACCACGGTGAGGCGATTCCGGACACCTGGCCCGTGTCGGAGCGGCGGCGAAACCGTCTCGAGAGCCGGTTCGCGAGCTACCTGGAGGTCGGCGGCTTCCCCGAGGTCCAGCACCTGGGCGAGGACCTCCGCGCGCGCGTGCTGCAGGAATACGTGGACGTGGTGCTGTTCCGCGACGTGGTGGAGCGCCACCGCGTGTCCAACGTGCCTGCCCTGCGCTACCTGGTGCGGCAGCTGCTGGCGAACCCGGGAGGCAGGTTCAGCATCAACCGCTTCTACAACGACCAGCGCTCCCAGGGGATCGCGGTGGGCAAGGACACGCTGCACGAGTACCTGGGGTACCTCGAGGACGCCTACCTGGTCTTCCCCGTCACCATCCACAGCGAGTCGGAGCGGGCGCGCATGGTCAACCCCCGCACCTGCTACGTGGTCGACCAGGGTCTCGCACGCGCCATGTCGCGCAAGGCGGCCCGAGACACCGGCCGCCTGCTGGAGAACATCGTGTACCTGGAGCTGCGCCGACGTGGGTACCGCATGGACTACCTCGTGACCGGCGACGGCTACGAGGTGGACTTCGTGGCCAGGTCGGTGGGTGGTGAGCCCCTGCTGGTGCAGGTGTGTGCGGACGCCTCGAACGAGGGAACCCGTCGCCGGGAGCTGCGCGCCCTGGAGGCGGCCATGGACGGGCGGTCGCTGCGGTCGGCCACCATGGTCACGCTGGTCGGCCAGGAGACGGTGGAGCTGGACGCCGGGCGCGTCGACGTCGTGCCCGCCTGGCGGTGGTTGCTGGAGGGCGTGCCCGGTCCTCAGTGATCGTTGTAGTTGTCGTCCCAGTCGTCGTCGCATTCGGGGGACAGGGCCAGGCCCTCGAGGATGGTGGCCAGCTCGTCGTCCGAGGCGTCGAGGAAGGCGTCGAGCAGCTCGTCGCGGGTGTCGGCGGACAGGTCGGGGATGCACTCGCGCAGGGTGTCGACCACCCAGTCGGCGTGGGCCGCGTCGTCGACGATCGACATCAGCTCGCAGAACACCTCCTGCTCGTCCGCGCCGATGTCGTACTCGGCCGCGTCCGCGCACAGGGCGTCATCGCCGTTGGGGCCGCCCGGGAGCGGACCATCGCAGCCCACGGCCGCGCCCAGCAGCACGAAGCCGGCCAGGGCGGTGGCGTTGAGGGTGGCCGCCCAGGAGCGCATGGAGCGGGGCGCGGCCGAAGGCTGCGGGATGGAGGCGCGGAGATCGTCGATCAGCCGGTCGAGGTCGCCGCCGCCGATGGCCTCGAGGCCGGACGCGGCCGCGGGCGTGATGCGGGTGTTCTCGATGCGGCGGGCCAGCACGGCGGCGTTACGCCAGAAGGCGTCGTCGTCGCGGCGATGCTGCATGAGCGTGTACAGGGCCTGCAGGGGCTGGTCCGCCGGGCTCCAGGCCGGGACGGCCTGGCCGTGGGTGGCGAGGAAGCTGCGGATGTCGTGGAGCGCGGTGGGCTGCATCGTGGTGTCCTCCCGTGAATGTCTCTGCCCTGGAGGATGAGCAAGAGGCGTGCCAGGGGCGGGGGCAGCGGCCCGGGGGGATCGGGATTGCCCGGCGCCTCAGCGGGGCGGGATCCGGCGCAGCCGAACGCCGGCCAGGAACACCTCGGCGATGTCCTGGGTGGCCGTGATGTCCGCGGTGGGATCGCCGCGCACCAGGAGGAGATCCGCGCGCATGCCCTCGGCCACGGTGCCGCTCTCGCAGGGCCGGCCGGTCAGCCTGGACCACTCGCGGGCGGGCACGGACGTGGCCGCCAGCAGGGCCTCGGTGGGGGTCAGGCCCGCGGCCACCAGGTGCTGCAGCTCCACGTGCAGCGCGCCGCCCGCGGTCAGCCCCAGGTTGGGTGAGTCGCTGCCTGCGAGCAGGGTCACGCCCGCGGCGTGCAGGGCGGCCACGTTGCCGTGCAGGTGGGGCCGGTTGTCGTACGCGGCCTGCTCGGCCTGGACCCAGTCGGGGTGTTCGTCCACGGGCTGGGGGTTGCGCAGGGCCCGCTTGCGGCCCGGGGGCGTGGTCTGCCACTCCAGATCGCTGTAGTGGTCGAAGGACTGCTCAACGGTCACCTTGGCGTAGTTGTCGAACACGACCGCGGTGGGGATCACCACCACGCCCTGGTCGGCGAGCCCCTGCACCAGCTCGTCGGTGAGCGCCTCCTTGTACACCACGTGGGCCAGCCCGTCCGCGCCCGCGTCGAGTACGGCGGCCACGTCCGCGTTGTAGCCCACGTGCACGAACACGGGCACGCCGCGGCCGTGGGAGCGCGCCACGATCGCGTCCAGCACGGCCGGATCCATGGTGGGCGCGGTGGGTGGGATCCGGTCGAGGAAGACCTTGGTGAAGTCCGGGCCCGCGTCCAGGTGGGTGTCGATCTCGTCGAGGTCGTCCGGCGTGGAGACCTCGATCGCCAAGTCCGGGATCATGCCGCGTAGCGCGGGGGAGATGTTGTCGGCGACCAGCTCGAGCATCGGGATCGGGTGGGCGCCCTCGCCGGTGAAGCCCATGCCCGCGTGCACCAGTCGGGGGCCGAGCCTGCTGCCGTCCTCCAGCTGGTCGGCCAGCCGGACCATGCGGTCCGTGGAGTACCCACCCATGTCCACGACCGCGGTGATGCCCGAGTACAGGGCGGCGCGGAGGTTGAAGTCGCGGGTGGCCGGCATCGCCATCTGCCAGCGGATCAGCATGCCCGAGGTGATGTGGGTGTGGGAATCGGTCAGGCCGGGCAGCAGGGTCAGGCCGTCGCCTTCGATGACCCTGGCGCCCGGCACGTCCAGCCGCTCGGTCGAGACCGCGGCGATGCGGTCTCCGAGCACGAGCACGTCCATGTGGTGCAGCAAGGGCGCGTCTGCCTCGCCGGTGAACACGGTCACGTCCTGGATCAGGTAGCCGGCCGTGGGCGTGCGGGTGCGCGCCACCAGGGTCGGGGCGCACGCGGACAGCAGCAGGGGTAGCAGCAGGGCCAGGGCGAGGCGGATCACGGCTCCTCCGGGGAGGAGCCAGCATACCGCAGGAGCTACTCGCAGACCTCCAGCACGGTCAGGAACAGTGGCGCAGGGTTGGCGCAGGTGGAGCAGCGCAGGGCCAGGATCCACGTGCCCTCGTCGGTGATGCCGCCGAAGGCGGCGCCCGCCTCGTCGGTGAGCAGCGACAGGTCGAGCGAGGAGCCCCCGGCGGCCAGGTCGTAGGACCACATACCGTCGTGGATCAGCTCCAGGTCGAGCAGCTGCTCCTCGAGGTCCGTCGGGGTCAGGCTCGCATAGGTCCCCACCATCACCTGGTCCACGTCGCCGTGCTTGAACTCGTTGCCCTGGCCGTTGAGCGTGAGGCCGGACCAGTCGACCGTGGGCGTCGAGCCGGCAGCCATCTCGGTGGGCTGCAGCGTGGTCAGGTCCGCGTCCACGGTCAGCACCATGCTGTCGTTGGTCAGGTGGACCTCGGTGGTGGTCTCCCCTGGAGTCGGCACGAGGAAGGCCGCCATGCGGTAGCCTGTGCCCGGGGTGAAGCCGGTGGCCAGGGGGATCAGCCAGGTGCCGTAGCTGGCCTCGAAGTAGGTCTCCACGTCGATGTCCGTGCCGAACAGCGTCAGCTCGGACAGGTTGACCGACGTGGTCCCCGTGACCTCGGCGAACACGTACAGTCCCACGTCCTTCATCAGGATCGTGTCATTGGTGAGCCCCTGCTCGACCTCCTCCTCGGTCAGGTAGCGGAACACCGCGGCCGCGACCGTGTCGATGTCCTCGTCGGGGGTCAGTTCGTGGCCCTGCATGTCCTGGGTGAGCTGGTCCCAGTAGATGGTGATGTCGGTCAACTCGGCCACCGGGTAGCTGGCGATGTCGAGCTCGGCGTCGATGGCGTAGTTGCCCTCGTCGGTCAGCGTGATCTCGTCACCGCAGGCCTCCTCGACGGGGTCGCAGCCTGTCGGCTCCTCCCTGTCGCATCCCAGGGGCAGCAGAACGACCAGTCCGATCCAGTGAATCGCGCGCACGAGTCCTCCCACCGTGTTGTGGAGGTACGGTCACCGTGGGTGGGGGAAGGTTAAGCGAGCCCGCGTCGGCCCACACCCGCGGTGCGTACGGGGATACGCAGCCACACCCGGGTGCCCTTGCCGGGCGTGGACTCGATGGCGATCGAGCCGCCGTGGTCCGAGGCGATCTCCCGGGCCAGGGCGCAGCCGAGGCCGGACATGTCGTCGCGGTCGCGGGTGGTGAAGAACGGGTCGAAGGCGCGGGCCAGCACGTCCTCGGTCATGCCGTGACCGGTGTCCGCGACCTCGATGATCATGCGCCGCGCGTCGTGCTCGTCGAGGTAGGCCGCCAGGGTCAGGGTCCCACCCTGGGGCATGGCGTCGCGGGCGTTGGCCGCCAGGTGCAGCAGCGCTTCCAGCAGCCGGGTGGGATCGCCCTGCATGGGCGGCAGGTCGGGCTGGGCCGCGACCCGCAGCTCGATGGCGCGGGTGAGCATGCCCCGCAGCAGGTCGCGCGCCTCGGCCAGGAAGCGCAGGGTGGGGATGGCGCGCGCCCGGGGCGGGTGATCCCCGCGGGCCAGGGTCACCAGCCGGCCGCTGAGGTCGCTGGCGCGCTCGGCCGCGGACGTGATCTGGACCACGGCGCGCTGCTCCAGCGGGTCCAGCCCGGTGACGTCCTCCAGGGCCGAGGCGTACCCGGTGATCACGGTCAGCAGGTTGTTGTACGAGTGGGCCACGGACGTGGTCAGGCGGCCCATGGCCTCCAGCCGCCGCTGTCGCGCCCAGTCCTCCTCCCGCGCCGCGCGCAGGGTGAGGTCCACCAGCACGCCGTCCACCCGCACCACCGCGCCGTCGGCGTCGGTCACCGGGATGGCGTGGTCGGCCAGCACCACCTCGCCGCCGTGGATGCGGTGGCGCACCCGGTACTGCACCTGGCCCGGGGTGCCCTCGTCGAGGCGGCGCTGGCGCTCGGCGGCCAGCTTCTCGCGGTCCTCCACGTGCACCAGCTCGATCCACAGCCGGGCGTTGTCCAGCACGGCCGTGGTCGGGGTGCCGGTCAGGCGCTCGAACGACCGCGACAGCTGCAGCACGGCCCCGTCCGGGGCCTGCACGTACAGCACCTCGCTGAGCAGGTCGCCCGCTCGTGCGATCTCGTGGAAGTCTGGACCGTTCACTGCCGCTCCTCGATGGCAACAGGGTTACACTGTCCACCGCAGCGCGTCCACACGCGCCTGCGAGGGAGGCCCCGATGCGACGGATCGCTGTCGTCACCCCGCTGCTCGCCGTGGCGCTGGCCATGCTCGGTACGGCCCCGCCCGGGGCCCCGCCCGACCCGCGGCCCGTGGGCCTGCACGCGGTGGAGTACGCGGCCCACGTCGACGATCCGCCGTTCCCGCCCGGTCCGCCCCTGCCGGCCGACGTGGTGGCCGCGGCCCGAGCCTGGGAGGAGTCGCGGCCCCATCGCTCGCGGTCGGACATCGAGGTGATCGGCTACCTGCCGTACTGGATGGACGACGGGCCGGACGGCCTGCGCTACGACGTGCTGACCGTGGTCAACTACTTCGCGGCCCACGTGGAGCCGGACGGCGATCTGAGCGACCTCAACGGCTGGGGCGGGGAGGCGTCCGAGCAGCTGGTCACCCAGGCCCACGCCGCAGGCTGCCGTGTGGCCCTGACCGTGGCCAACTTCGACGACGACGAGCTGCACGACCTGTTGTCGTCCCCGTCCAACCGTGCCAACGCCATCGAGCAGCTGCTGGACCAGGTGCTGGCCATGAACGCCGACGGCGTGGACGTGGACTTCGAGGGCATGGACACCGCGGACAAGCCCCACCTGACGTCGTTCATGCAGGAGATGCAGGCGGAGTTCGAGGCGGCCATGCCGGATCCGTGGCTGACCCTGGCCACGCCGGCCGTGGACTGGTCGGGCGCGTACGACTACGACGAGCTGATGTACGCCTCCAACGGTTGCTTCTTCATGGGCTACGGCTACCACTGGTCGGCCGGGGATCCCGGCCCGCTGGCGCCCAAGTCGTCGAGCGCCACCTGGGGCAGCTACTGCCTGAGCTGGTCCATCGAGGACTACCTGGAGTACGGCGGCGAGGACAACCGCCACGGGATCTACATGGGCCTGCCCCTGTACGGCCGCGACTGGCCGTCGGTGGACGACTCGATCCCGGGGGAGGCCACGGACGTCTCCGACGCCATCACCTACGTGGGCACGGCCAGCGGCGCGGCCACCCACGGCGAGCAGTGGGACGCGGACTCGACCACGCCGTACTACATGTACACCGACGGCGGCTGGCACCAGGTGTGGTACGACCACGCCGACTCGCTGCTGTCCAAGATCGAGCTGGTGGCGGACTACGACATCGGCGGGTTCGGGTTCTGGGCCCTGCACTACGACGACAACGACCCGGTGCTGTGGGATGGGATCGCGGCCCTGGTGGGTGACGACGACGACGACACCGGCGACGACGACGATGACGATGCCACGGACGACGATGACGACGACGTGGCGGACGACGACGACGTGACCGGCGACGACGACAGTTCCCCTGGCCCGGGGGTGCTGCCCCCGCCGCGGTTCAACACCCAGCCCGACGACGGCTGCGAGTGTCCGGCCGCGCCCCAACCCCCGTCGTCCGCGGCCGCGCTGATCCCGTGCCTGATCGGGCTGCTGGGCCTGCGCCGCCGCGGCGCTCCTTGACAGGCCCCCCGCAGTACCTACCCTTCCGTGCTGGATGAAACGCGCACACGCGCGTGTTCTGCCGACCCAACCAAAGGAGCGAACCCATGATCGAGGTCAACGGCCTGACCAAGATCTATGGCGGCCTGACCGCCATCGAGGACGTGTCGTTCTCGGTGGACAAGGGGGAGATCCTGGGACTGCTCGGGCCCAACGGCGCGGGCAAGACCACGACCATGCGCATCCTCACCGGCTCGCTGGGCGCCACGCGCGGCTCGGCCACCATCGCCGGCTTCGAGGTGCACGACAGCCCCCGCGAGGTCAAGCGCCGCCTGGGCTACATGCCCGAGGTCCCCCCCCTGTACACCTCCATGACCGTGCAGGCCTACCTGCGCTTCGCCGCGTCGATCAAGGGCGTGCCCCGCGCGAAGCGCAAGGCGGCCGTGGACCGGGCCATGGACCTGTGCGGGCTGGGCAAGTCGCGCAAGCGGATCATCGGCCAGCTGTCCAAGGGCTACCGCCAGCGGGTGGGCCTGGCCCAGGCCGTGGTGCACGAGCCCGACATCCTGGTGCTGGACGAGCCCACCTCCGGGCTGGACCCGGCCCAGATCTCGGACGTACGCAGCCTGATCAAGGGCCTGGGCGGCGACCACACCGTGATCCTGTCCACCCACATCCTCCCCGAGGTGACGATGACCTGCGACCGCGTCGCGATCATCGACCGCGGGCACATCATCGCCGAGGACTCCGAGCAGGGCCTGGCCGACCGGGTGCTGGCCGAGCGCCACATGATGGTGCAGGTGGCCGAGCCGTCCGACGCCTGCGTGGCCGCGCTGGCCGCGGTCGAGGGCGTGCAGGACGTGAAGGCCGAGGACGAGGGCCGCTACCGGCTGCTGATCGGCGAGGCCGACCCGCGGCTGTCGGTCTCCCAGGCCCTGGTCGAGGGCGGCTTCGGTCTGCTGGAGCAACGGCTGCAGGCGGCCACGCTGGAGGAGATCTACCTGCGGCTGGTGGGCGCAGGCATCACCTCGGCCGTGGCCGAGGAGGCCAGCGTCAATCCGGGAGACGGCGACGCGGGGGAGGTGACGGCATGAGCAACGTGCTGAACATCGCCGGTCGCGAGGTGCGTACCTACCTGGCCAGCCCCTGGACCTACGTGGTGCTGGCCGCGGCCGTGTTCATCCTCGGCTTCGTGTACGCCGGCCAGATCGCCTGGTTCGCCGAGGCCGTGCAGCGGCCCGCGGGCGGGTACTTCGGGCCGGCGCAGTACAACCTGCACACCGACGTGGTCGAGCCGTTCGTGATCGCCTCGTCGTTCATCCTGATCTTCCTGGTGCCGGTGCTGACCATGCACCTGATCGCCGGGGAGCGCCGCCAGCGCTCCATCGAGCTGCTGCTGACCTCACCGGTGAGCTCGTGGGAGATCGTGCTGGGCAAGTTCTTTGGCGCCATGGGCCTGTTGGGCGTGCTGCTGCTGTTCCTGGGCCACGTGCCGATCGTGCTGTACATCTTTGGCGAGCCCGACACCCCGGTGATGCTGACGTCCCTGCTGGGCGTGGTGCTGCTGTGCGCCTGCTACGCGTCCGTGGGCGTGGCCGCCAGCTCCCTGAGCGAGAACATGATCGTCTCGGCGATCCTGGGCATCGTGCTGCTGTTGCTGGTGTGGGTGATCGAGATCGGCACCCTGGTCACCCAGGCCGAGTGGATCAGGAGCGCGCTCGAGGCCATGAGCCTGGTCAAGCACCTGGAGAACTTCACCAAGGGGGTGATCGACACACGCGACATCGTGTTCATGCTCTCCTTCACGATCCTGTTCCTGTTCATCGGCCAGCAGCGCATCGAGTCGCTGCGGTGGAAGTAGGGGGGTGACGCGATGAATCCGAAGGCTGTCTGGACCGGACGCGTCGTCGGCGCCCTGGGCCTGTTGCTGGGCCTGGTGGTCGCCTTCCGCTACGTGATCACCACCACCCCGTCGGACCTGTTCCTCGGCCTGGGCCTGTCCGCGATCGTGATGATCGCGGCGTGGGTCTACCTGGACTGGGACCTGATCGCCGCGGTCAGCGGCCGGCGCGGCACCCGTCGCCAGGCCGGCTCGTGGCTGATGGTGGCCCTGGGCCTGGGCATCGCCGTGCTGGTCAACTACCTGTCGTACCGCCACCACTGGGACCACGACATCACCCAGGGCAGCATCCACTCGCTGTCCCAGCAGACGGTCGACGTGCTCGACGCGCTGGAAGCCGAGGTGCAGATCACCGGCTTCTACAAGCAGCTGGACTCCACCGGCGAGGCCTTCCGCTCCCGCGAGGCGTTCGACCAGCTGGCGTCGCGGTACGCGGACCGCTCCGACCTGGTGTCGGTGAAGGTGATCGACCCGGACGTGGAGCCGCGGGAGGCCATCGAGCGGTCGGTGTTCCAGAACGGGGTGGTGTTCGTCACGTACGGCGAACGCGAAGAGCGGGTGATCATGCCCGACGAGAACGACCTGACGAATGCGCTGATCAAGGCCACCCGCGACGCGACCAAGGTGCTGTACTTCCTCGCCGGCCACGGCGAACGGGCCATCGGCGACTCGTCGCCGGCCGGGTACTCGGAGCTGACGGAGCGGCTGGAGGCCACCGGGTTCGAGGTCAAGGCGCTGGAGCTGTATCGCACGGGCCTGATCCCGGCGGACGCCACCGTGCTGGTGATCGCCGGGCCGCAGACAGCGCTGCTGGACAGCGAGGTCCCGCTGGTGCGCGACTACGTGGAGCGTCGCAGCGGCGCGCTGATGGTGCTGCTGGAGCCCGAGGTGGACTCCGGCCTGGAGCCTCTGCTGGAGGGCTGGGGCTTCGAGATCGGCGACGACCTGGTGGTGGACCTGGAAGGCCAGGCCATGGTGGGCGACTACTCCACCATCTTCGCCGAGCTGGGCCACCACACGATCACGGCCGAGCTGGCCGTGCCCGCGCTGTTGCAGCAGGCCCGGACCGTGGGCGCGGCCGAGAGCCGCTTCGACGTGCAGGTGCTGCTCAAGAGCGGGCGGGGCGCGTGGGCCGAGAAGGACCTCGAGGACCTGGAGATGAGCTTCGACGCCGAGGTGGACGAGCCCGGTCCGCTGGACCTGGGCGCGATCACCGAGGTGGCGCGGGTGGACGTGGCCGCTGTCGAGCCGGCCGCGGACGACGACAGCGCGGATGGCGAGGCAGCTGAAGCCACCCCGCCGCCGCTGCCCGACCTGGACGACGAGGACGCCGAGCCGGGCGCGCCGGTGATCGTGTTCGGCGACTCGGACCTGGCCTCCAACGGCACCCTGGCCCTGTTCGGCAACTCCGACCTGACCCTGAACGCGTTCTCCTACATGACCCGCGAGACCGACCTGATCACCATCCGCGCCCGCGAGGAGGCCGACCGGCCGATCCACCTCAAGCGCTGGCAGGTGGCCCTGGTCGGCGTGATCGCCGTGCCCGGCATCACCATCCTGGTCATGCTCGGCGGCGTCATCGCCTGGTTCTGGCGGTTGGCGCGCTGATCCGCCCTCGCCCGATGCTCCAGCATCGGGCCTCCCAGGGAACTCCGGTGCCGGATGCCCTGGCATCTGTCCGTGAAGTGCCGTGATGCCTCGGGTCTGGCGTGTTGATCGACCTCGTATGAGTGGTATGAATATCATGTATGATAGTGCATATGAGAACGACGATTTCCCTTGATGAACAGCTCGGCGCAGCCGCACGGCGCCGTGCCGAGGAGGAAGGCCTCAGTTTCAGCGCCTTCGTGGCGCGTGCGCTGCGACTGGCCCTGACCCACGCCAACGACCCGACGGAGCCCCCGCCGTTCGAACTCGTCACGGTCGGTGGTGGTGGTCCCCACGCAGGGATCGACCTGGACCGTACCGCGGGTCTCCTGGTCGCCGAGGATCGGGCTCGATACGGGGAGGACTGAGCCGGTGCGGATGACCGACGTCAACGTGCTGATCTACGCGCACCGGGAGGACGCCCACCCCGACCACGCGCAGTACGCCCGATGGCTCACCGAGTTGGCCACATGTCCGGAGCCCTTCGCCCTGTCCAGCCTCGTTCTGAGCGCGGTCGTGCGGATTGTCACCAATCCCCGCGTGTTCCGGCGGCCCTCGACCCTGGACGAGGTGTTCGCTTTCACCGAGCAACTACGTATCCGGCCGAACGCGCGCATGGTCTCACCCGGCCCTCTGCACTGGGAGATCTACGAGGGTCTGTGCCGCCGGACCGGGGCCACAGGCAAGCTGTCGGCCGACGCGTACCACGCCGCCCTGGCGATCGAGTACGGGTGCGTGTGGGTCAGCACGGACAGCGACTTCGCGCGGTTCCCGGGTCTGCGGTGGGAGCATCCACTCGGGGCAGGGTGAATCGCGGGGCCCGCGGCGCCGCGCTCAACAACCTGAACCCGGGTACACGGTCTCGTCCCCGTCATCGCAGTCCCAGCCCAGGGCGGGGTAGGTGGCAGGGTCGTAGGGGCCGGGCTGCCACCACTCGAAGAAACCATCGAAGTCCAGGTCCCAGCCCCCGGCAGCCGGGCCGCCGTAGGCGCCGATGTCGGACGGGGAGCCGTCCGGGTCGAGCACGGTAGGATCGCCCGCGTCGATCAGGGGGGAGGTGGGATCGAGGTGGAGATCCCATTCGAGCGGGTCGGCGGCGGAGATGTCGAGGAAGACCGGGTCGACGAAGGCGTTGCCGTCGATGCCCTCGGGGAAGTCGAAGTCCTGGGTCTCGTCGGGGGTGTTGTCCCAGTAGACGGAGTTGTGCCACTCGATGTTCTCGTCGTAGCGGGACTCACATTCGGCAGTTCCGCTCTCGTCGCCCTGGTTGTGGGCTACGAGCACATTGCGCAGCGTCGCCGGAGCCATCGTGTGTCTCATCAGTCCGGCGCACCCGGCCGCGGTGTTCCCGACGATCGTCAGATTGCTCAGCGAGATCTCGCCGTCTCCCCATGTGTCCAGGAACATGCCGCCTTCTTCTCCGGTAGCCTGATTGCCAGCCACCAGGATGTTGTTCAGCGTGGCGGCCTGTGTGCCCACGTACAGACCGGCCCGTTCGTCGGCGGTGTTGCCGACGACCGCGACGTTGGTCAGGATCGGGTGTTCCCAGCTGATGCCCAGCCCCCCTTTCGAGCCGTCCGCGTGGTTGTGGGCGAAGAGCAGGTTGGTGGCGGTGAACCACCCGTTGACCTGTCCCCCGCCCGCGTTGCCGTCGTGCCAGAGGTCCGCGCGGGCCACGTTCTCCAGCACGGCCACGTTGACCATCGTGACGAGCTGACCTTCGTTGGGCGATGCCTCGAAGCCGCCCACATTGTGGGAGTCGTTGGCCTCTATCCTGCTGTCGGTGAGCAGCACATCCCCGTACCAGAGTGATAGACCCCCCGCGTTCGTCGCGGCATTGTCCCGGATGATCAACGCTTCCATGTCCGCGCTCGCGTCCTCGGTGTGGATTCCTCCACCCATGCCTTCCGCCGTGTTATCGGTGACCACGGACCAGGAGAGAATCAGGGTCGATCCGTTCAGTGCGCAGATTCCTCCTCCGTCTCTGGTGGCGTCGTTCTCTCGCACCACCAGGTTCGTGAGTGTGGGCGCGGACAGGTTGTCCACAAGGATCCCGCCGCCGCTCTCGGCCGATCCGCTGGTGATGGTCAGCCCTTCGAGTACGGCCTCGGGCGGTTCGCCGTCGTCGAAGGTGACCACGGTCCCCAATCCGCCGCCGTCGACGATCGTGGCCTTGGGCCCGGCTTCGCCCATGACCCGGATGGCCTTGCCGTCGAAGTCCAGCTGCTCCACGTAGGTTCCCGGGGCCACGCACACCACGTCACCGCCCTGGGCCGCGTCGATGGCGTCCTGGATGGCGACGTGGTCATCGGGTACGAGCAGCTCGGGATCGGGCTGGCAGTCGCTGTCGATGCCGTCACAGGCCAGGTCCTCGGCGTCGGGGTGAATCGTGGCGTCGGTGTCGTCGCAGTCGCCTTCCTCCACGGTCCAGCCGTCACCGTCCGCGTCAGCAGGCGCGGTGTCGTCATCGTCTGCGCTGTCGTCGTCGCCTACCGCGGTGTCGTCGTCCGCGACGTCGTCGTCGTCGGACGGATCGAGCACCGTGTCGTCCGTGGGGCAACCCCACAGCATCAGTAGCGGGACGATGAGTGAAACTCGGTAGTCCATCGGTTCCCCCCTCAGCACCCGCTATCCGGGTACAGGTCTTCATCCCGGTCGTCGCAGTCCCAGCCCAGGGCCGGGTAGTCGGTGCTGTCGTAATCACCGGGCTGCCACCACTCGAAGAAGCCATCGAAGTCCTGGTCCCAGCCCCCCGCCGCGGGTCCGCCGTAGATGCCTATGTCCGAACGGGAGCCGTCCGGGTCGAGGATGGTGGGATCGCCCGCGTCGATCAGGGGGGAGGCTGGATCGAGGTGGAGGTCGTTGTACCACCCGTAGAAGGAGGCGTAGCCAAACAAGGGATCGACCAGGTCGTTGCCATCTGCCCCGACCGCGAAATCGATGTCCCTCATCTCGTCGGTCGAGTTGTCCCAGAAGACCGAGTAGGACCAGTCGATGAGGCCATCGTCGGCGAGCTCGCAGGTGCCGTGGTCGTTGTAGGTCCCCCGGTTGAAGGCGACGACCACGTTGCGTAGGGTCGTCGGGCCGTAGGCAGAACGCGCCATGCCCGCGCACTCCGTGGCCCGGTTGCCGATGATCGCGACGTTGGTCAGGGCCAGGCCATCGCCGTCCGGGGTGTCGAGGAACAGTCCCCCATGATGATTCGACGCCCAGTTGCCGGCGACCAGGAGGTTGTTCAGCTCTCCCCCCTGGGAGCATAGAGACAGGCCAGCCTTGTGCATGGCGGTGTTGTCGATGAACGCGACGTTGGTCAGGTGCAAGGGTTCCCAGTCGATGTCGGCTCCGCCCTCGGTGTCGTCCGCATGGTTGTAGGCGAAGAGCAGGTTGGTCCCTGTGAACGGGGCGACGATTTGTGCTCCACCCGCGTTGCCTCCCATGCCGTTGACCTCTTCCCGGGCCACGTTCCACAGCACCGCGACGTCGACCATCGTCACGGGCGCATCTGCCACGGAGTTGGCGCAGAAACCGCCGGCTGTCTGCGCGGCGTTCGCCTCGAACAGGCTGTCGTACACGTTCACCGTGGAGTGCTGGAAGCTCGCTCCACCACCGGACATGGCCTCGTTGCTGTGGAACGTCACCCCGCTGATCTCCGCGGTCGTCTCCTCAACGCGGACGCCGCCGCCAGAGACCTCGCAGCGGTTCTCCGAGACGACCGAGGACGACAGCGTCAGATTCGAGCCGCCTCCTGCGTAGATCCCACCCCCGTCCGAACTGGCCTCGTTCTCCCGCACCACCAGGTTCGTGAGGGTGGGGGCGGAGAGATTGTCCAGCAGGATCCCGCCGCCGTTTTCGGCGGAGCCGCCCATGATGGTCACACCCTCGAGCACGGCCTCGGGCGGCTCGCCGTCGTCGAAGGTGACGACCGGACCCACGCCTCCGCCGTCGACGATGGTGAACTCGGCCCCCACGATACCCATGACCCGGATGGCCTTGCCGTCGTAGTCCAGCTGCTCGACGTAGGTGCCCGGAGCCACGCAGACCGTATCCCCCTCCTGGGCGGTGTCGATGGCGTCCTGGATGGCGGTGTACTGGTCGGGGACGTACAGCTCGGCGTCCGGTGAACAGTCACTGTCGATCCCGTCGCACAGGACATCTTCGGCCTCTGGATGCACGGTAGCGTCGCTGTCGTCGCAGTCGCCGTCCTCCACGGTCCAGCCGTCGCCGTCGGCGTCCGCGGGTGCGGTGTCGTCGTCGGCCGAGTCGTCGTCCGGTGTGTCGGTGTCGTCGTCACCGGCCGTGGTGTCGTCGTCCCCCATGTCGTCGTCATCGATCGGATCGAGCACCGTGTCCTCGGTGGGGCAACCCACCGCCA
>CAZXHG010000158.1:0-23870 GCA_964639985.1 uncultured Rickettsiales bacterium | reverse complement strand
GCCCACACCTTCAGCTCCAGGGCCTCCCGCTGCCACGCCCGCTTCCCGTCCTCCCCGTGCGGCCACCGCACCAGCAGGTCGATCCGCCCCCGCCCCACCCCGTACTCCCGGTCCACGTACCCACCGCCGTTGACCACCCGCTGCAGGTACGCCATCAACACCAGCTGCGGGGCCACCTCGTGGTACGGCATGTGCGACGCCAGCACCTCACCGTGCTCACGCCAGAACCCGGCGAACTCGTGCAGCAGCCGGACGAGGTCCAGCCGGCCGTCGGCGAGGACGAAGGTGCGGGGATCGTCGACCAGTACCTGCTCCTCGGCCGAAGCTGCCAGCACCCGGACGATCACCTCCCGGTAGATCGGGTTGGCCACCGCCACGGGCCGGGCACGCGATACCAGTCCAAGGTCGCGCACGTACTGGAGGTCGTCGTTGTAGCTGTCCGCGCCACCCCCGAAGCCTCCGGCCATCAGAGGCTCGATCACTCGCTGCACTCGTGGCTCCATCAGCCGCGCCACCAGCGAGTCCAGGTGCGTGGCACGCGCCAGGATCAGCCGCTCCTTGGCCTCGTCGACGAGCACGCCGGTGATCGGGGTGTCGTCCGCGACGCCCATCTTCTCGCTCACCTCGCGCGCCAGCGCGTTGACCAGCCACGGCTGGCCCGCGGTCAGCTCCCATGTCCGTCCCAGCGCGGACTCCTCGAACACCTGGCCCGTGTCGGCCGTGTGCTGGGCGTACAGGGCCCGCACCTCGTCCTCGGTGAAGTCCCCGATGCGTAGCGACTCCACCTTGATGTTGAACGGGCTCGCCGTACCGAGGCGGGACGGATCGCCGCCGCTGGCCGCCTTGTAGTCACGGACGTCGCGCAGGCCGCACAGGATCACGGATGCGGGGAAATCGTCGGGACGGTCCGGAAAGCTGGCGCGCAGCTGGCGCAGCACCGACTCGAGGCTGCGGCCCTGCAGCGCGTCGATCTCGTCGAAGAACAGCGCCAGGGGCCGGGGACACATGCGAGCCCAGGCCCGCAGTGCCGCGGACAGGCGCTGGCCGGGAGGGGCCTCGGGCGGCCACTCCGGATCCGGTCTCAGTTCCTCGGGAAGCTCGGTACCCGCGCGGGACCGGATCTCGGCAAGAATCATGGGCTCGGCCGCCGCGTAGTCATCCCCCGCGGCCTGGCCGGCCTCGCACGAGAAGTGCAATGCGGCGTGCCGGCCCTCGGCGGTCAGCCGCCGGGCCAGCGCGCGCAGGGTGGTGGTCTTGCCGGTCTGGCGGGGGGCGTGCACCACGAAGTAGCCCAGCCCCTCGACCAGGCCCGCCGCCTCGGGCAGCCGCGACTCCGGCGGCACCACGTAGTGCCGCTGCTCGTCACAGGGTCCGGCCGTGTTGAACGTCCTCATCCGCGCTCCCGTCGCCACTGGTTCATCGTATCAGGTCGCCAGTGCCCTCACCGCACCACCGCCGGCCGCCCCCCCTTGCGCGGGTCGGCCGCGCCCATGAAGTCGCCTTCCTCGACCACACCGAGCTGCACGCAGGAGTAGAACTCCTTGACCTCCACCTCGTGCCCCCGCGCCCGCAGCGCGTCCTGCACGTCCCGCGGGATGCCCACGTCCACCCGCAGCACCTCGGGCACCCACTGGTGGTGCATGCGCGGCGCGGACACCGCCTCCTCGGGGTCCATGCCGAAGTCGACCACGTTGCTCAGCACCTGCAACGTCGAGCTGATGATGTACGGCCCGCCCGAGCCCCCCACCACCAGCACCACGTTCCCCTCAGGATCCAGCACCACCGTCGGCGTCATCGACGACAGCGGTTTCTTGCCCGGCGCCACTGCGTTGGCCTCCCGACCCACCAGCCCGAACGCGTTGGGCACGCCCGGCTTGGCCACGAAGTCGTCCATCTCGTCGTTGAGCAGGATCCCCGACTGCGGGGCCACCACCTTGGACCCGAACAAGGTGTTGACCGTGGTGGTCATGGCCGCGGCCATACCGTCGCCGTCGATCACCGAGATGTGGTGCGTGCCCCCGTCCACCCCGATGTCCCCGTCCAGCCCGTAGTACCCCCGCTCGAACGTCCTCGACGGGTAGATCGACCGCCGGATCTCGTCGATCCGCTCGTCATCCAGCATCCGATCCACGGGCACGTCCACGAAGTCCGGGTCCCCCATCAGGTTGGCCCGGTCCGCGTACGCATGCTGGAACGCCTCGGCCAGCAGGTGCAGGTGCTCGGACGAGTTGTGCCCCAGCGCCTCCATGTCCCACGCCTCGAGCACTCCCAGCACCTGCAGCAGCACCGCCCCGCCCGACGACGGCGGCGGCATGGTGATCACCGTGTACCCGCGGTAGCTGCCCACCAGCGCCTCACGCGGAACCGGCTGGTAGGTCTCCAGATCCTCCAGGGTCAACACACCGCCGCTGGCCTGCACAGCGTGCACGATGTCCTTCGCGATCGGCCCGGACTGCAGCGCCTCCCCGCCCGATGCCGCCCACTTCTTCAGCGTTTTGGCCAGCCGCCGCCGCGACACCCGGTCCCCCGGGTACGGCAGCTCGTCCGTGTCCAGCAGCTGGCCCAGGATCGCCGGGTAGCGGCCCAGGCACTTCAGCAGGTGCGCGCCGATGGCGAACCCCCGGCTGGCCTGGTCCACGGCCGGAGACGCCACCACGGACAGTGGCAGCTCGCCGAAACGGCGGTGCAGCTGGGCCAGCCCCCGCGGCTCGCCCGGCACGGCCACGGCCAGGCCACCGTCGGTGCTCGCCTTGGGGATCACGTTCCCCTCGTCGTCCAGGTACATGTCCGCGTGCGCGGCCGCGGGCGCCACCTCGCGAAAGTCCAGCACGTAGCGCTCGTCGCCCTGGACCACCACGGCAAATCCGCCGCCGCCGATGCCCGATCCGGCCGGCTGCACCACGCCCGCGGACAGGGCGGCCGCCACGATGGCGTCCACCGCGTTGCCCCCCTTGCGCAGCATCAGCGCACCTGCCTCTGAGGCCAGCGCGTGGTCGGCCACGACCACGCCGCGGGTGCCGCGCTCCGGGGGCGGGGCCGCGGCCAGGATCGAAACGGCGAGCAGCGTCAGGACGGTGATCAACAGAGGTGTTCGTCGCATGGGTCGGCAGTGTACTAGACTCCGTGCAGGGAGGCGGAGATGGTCGAACCACGGATCTGGACCCTGCTCGTTGCCACGCTGTTGCTGGGCTGCCCCACCGACCCGGACGACGACGACGTGGCCGACGACGATGACGTGGCCGACGACGACACGTCCGACGACGACGACTCCTGGGCCGCGGTGGACGATATCATCACCCAGCTGATGGACGACAGCTACATCCCCGGGCTGGCCGCCGCCCTGGTGGTCGACGGCCAGGTGGCCTGGGCCGATGGCTACGGCTGGGCCCACGTGGCCGACGAGCGGCCCGTGACCGCCGACACCCCGTTCATGCTGGCCTCGGTGAGCAAGGCCGTGACCGCGGTGGCGCTGATGCAGCTGTGGGAGGACGGTGCGTTCACCCTCGACGACCCGGCCGAGAACCTGCTGGGGTTCGAGGTGGACAATCCGAGGGTGGAGGGCGAGACGATTCTCGTGCGCCACCTGGTCAGCCACACGTCGGGGATCCGCGACAACTGGAACAACATGCCCTACGCGCAGGGGGACTCCCCCATCGGCCTGGGCGAGTTCGTGGAGGGCTACCTGGTCCCCGGCGGCCAGTGGTACGACGCGCAGGCCAACTTCGCCGAGGCCCTGCCGGGCACAGCCTACGAGTACGGCAACGTGGCCACGGCCACGGCCGGCCACCTGGCCGAGGCCACCACCGGCATGCCCCTGGACGACCAGTGCGACGCGGACCTGTTCGCGCCCCTGGGCATGGTCGACACCGGCTGGCACCTGGCCGACTTCGACCCCGACGAGGTCGCGATGCCCTACCAGTGGGGCAACAACGACCAGTTCGTGCCCTACGGCCACTACGGCTACCCCGACTACCCGGACGGCCAGCTGCGCACGTCGGCCAGCGACCTGGGCCGGTTCCTGGCCGCGGTCACGGCCGGCGGCGAGCTCGACGGCGCACGGGTCCTGGAGGAGGCGACCGTGGAGCAGCTGCTCACCGCGCCCGTGCCCGACGTGGACTCCACCCAGTACGTGTACTGGTACGCCACCGAGCGCGCGGGCAGACAGGTGATCGGCCACAACGGCGGCGACGACGGCGTGGCCACCGAGATGTTCTTCGACCCGGCCACCGGCGTGGGCGTGATCGTGCTGAGCAACGGCAACTGGCAGCCGTTCAGCGAGACGGCGATCGAGCAGATCCAGGACCTGCTGTTCGGCATCGGGGAGGCCATGTGAGCGTCGGTCGCTACGACGCCATGTACGCCGAGGTGGCGGCCGCGTTCGGAGCGCACCCCGATCCGCTGCTGGCCGAGCACTGGCAGCGGCTCGACCCGGCCCTGCCCGTGCTGGACGTGGGCTGCGGCCAGGGCCGCAACGCCCTGTTCCTGGCCCGGCAGGGGTTGACCGTGGTGGGCATCGAGCCGTCCGAGGTGGCGGCTGGGGCCACGCGGGCAGCAGCCCAGGCCGAGGACCTGCCGGTCACGGTGGAGGTCACCGGGTTCGACCGCTTCTCACCTGCCGTACCCATGGGCGGAGTCCTGCTGTTCGGTCTGTTCCCGGACCTGAGGCCCAAGCAGGTCGACCAGCTCGTGCAGCTATGCGGGGCCTGGACCGCTCCGGGCGGGCGGGTGTTCGTGACCGCGTTCACCACCGAGGACGCGTCGTACCCGCGCTACGCCGAGGGCGCGCGGGTGGGCGAGCACTCGTTCCAGCACCCGCGGTACGGGCTGCGCACGTTCGCGGAGCCCGGTGAGCTGCCCTGGCTGTTCGCGGGCTGGACCGCCGAGCACCTGTGGGAGGGCCTGGGCCCCGAGCACTGCCACGGGGACTCGCCACCGGAGCGGCACGCCAAGACCCACGCCGTGTTCCGCAAGGAGGCCCCTGGATGACCGACCCGGTCCCGATGATCAAGCGCGCGAGCCAGGCCCTGCTGCTGGGCGTGACCGCGCTGCTGCACGTGCCGTTGCTGGTGTGCCTGGCGATCCTGCTGGTGCTGCTGGTGCCACGGTTCACCGAGATGTTCCAGATGATGGGCGGCGAGCTGCCCGTGATCACGAGGATCGTGATCACGGTGGGCACGCACGTCCGTGCCTACTGGCCGATCTGGCTGGCGTGCGTCCCCCTGCTGGTGATCGCGGACGCGGTGCTGGCGTCCGTGCTGGCCCGCTATGCGACGCGGATCGCGGCGTGGGGCTACACGTTCGCCGTGACCGTGCTGCTGGCGCTGTTCGGGCTGGGCATCTTCCTGGCGCTGTACGTACCGCTGTTCTCCATGACTGCCAACCTGGGCAACTGAGGATCGTCACGAAGGCGCCTGCGCGCACATGATCCATGCATGGGGGCTCGAAGGTGGTCATGGGTGATCTGATCAAGCGCTTCTCCTGGGCGATCGGGGCGACGTTGATTGGCGTGGTGCTGTGGATCGGCTGGGTGACGATCACCGGCGCGGGCGGGATCGGCGAAGAGACCCAGGTGGCGGAGATGCCCACCCAGCTGTTCGGTGGCGGCACGCGACCCCTGACCCTGGAGGTCAGCTGCAGCCACGAGGGGCAGCTGTACGTGGTGTTCGAGCAGTACGTGGACTGGGAGAAGGGCGAGGAGCCCCAGATCGTCGAGTTCGACAAGCTGCTGCAGCCGGGCGACTACACGTACGAGGTGGACATCCCGGACCACACCTACGTCGCCGGCGACATCCACATCGAGGACCCGCCCATCGGCGCGCGGGTCGAGGTCACCATCCGCGCGGGTGGCAAGTGGCTGCTGACCAGCGAGGAGAGCCTGGACGAGCCGCTGAAGGACGGGTACGCGTTCGCCGCCGGGTTCGAGTTCGAGGACTGGGGCGGCTACGGATTCTGACCCAGCAGCTCCCGTGCGGCGTCTGCATGGGCGCCGTCCGGCGCGCGCTCCAGGTACTGCTGCAACGCCGACACCGCCTCGTCGCGGTTGCCCGTGTCCAGGGCGCACACGCCCAGGTAGTAGCTGGCCTCGGCCACGCCGCCCTGGGCCAGGGCGCGGTAGGGGTCGAGCGCCAAGTTGCAGTCCTGCAGCCGGTCGCGGGCGACCGTGGCCTGCAGGCGGGTGACCTGGGTGCGGCGAGGGCTGGCCGGCCAGGTGGTCACGAAATCGGAGGCCGCGTCGTAGGCCTCGCGGTCGCGGCCGGCCAGGGCCAGGGCTTCGATGCGGATCGCGGCCACCTCGGCGGAGAAGGTGCCGCTGGGATGCTGATCCAGGTAGTCCGACGTCAAACCCAGCAGCTCGTCCGCGGACGCGCCGCGGCCCAGGGCGTCCTGGATGGCGAGGAACTGCTGCTCCACCGGGGTCAGGGATGGGCCGTCATCGTGCTCGGCCGGCGCCGCGGGCGCGGTCGGGGGTTCGTCCTGGGGCACCTCGTCCTCGGGCGGCTCGTCCTGGGGCACGGTCACCACCTCGGGGGGGGCGCCCTGGGTGCTGAACGACTCGCCCGCGCCCAGCTGCTGCACCTCGCCGTCGAACAGCACGCGCACCTGGCCGCGCAGCACGTGCACGGCCACCTCGTCCAGGGTTCGGGTCACGGCGAACGAGGTACCCACCACCTCCACCTGCACCACGCCCGCCTCGAGGCGCAGCCCGGACAGGGTGCCGGGCACCACGTCCACGGTCACCACGCCGCGGTCCAGGGCGAACACGGGCGCGCCGCGGTCGTCGGCCAGCCGCCGCGCCGCGGTCCCGGCCGCCAGGCTGAGGGTGGCCGCGCCGTCCGGCAGCGCCACCAGGGTCGCCTCGTCCCGGGCTGCGAAGTCCTCGCCCACGGCCACGATCCGGGTCTCGCTCCCCTCGTCAGGCGCAGTGACCGGCGCAGGCAGGCGCACCAGCAACGCCGTGATCACGGCGGTCGCCGCCATCGCCCCGGCCGTCACCCACAGCGGCAGGCCACGGGTCGGCTGCGCCGCGGGTGCGCGCAGCCGGCGCTCCACCCGCTGGATGGCGTGCTCCTCGCCCTCGGCCAGGTCCTCGCGCAACGCGCCCAGCAGTCCGTCCAGCTCTGGATCGTGCTCGCGGCTCATGACGCGTCCTTCGCGGGTCCGTAGCCCTTCTTGAGGGCCACCTGCTTGAGCTTGCGGCGGGCTCGCATGGCCAGGGCCCGCACGGCCTGGGGGTTGCTGCCGAGGAGCTCCGCGACCTCCTGGGCGCTGCGTTCCTCGAGATCGTACAGGACGAGCACCTCGCGGTGCCGCGGGGACAGCCCGTCCATGCAATCCTGCGCCACGGCCAGCCGGCGGCGAGCCGCCGTGGCCTGTTCCGGGTCGATGCCCGCCCCGGCTCGCTCCTCCACGCCGATGGCGGGGGTGCTCCAGCGCTTGAACCAGGCCTTGCGGCGGTGGTTGGCCAGGACGCGGCGGCAGATGGCGAACAGCCACGCGTCCAGGTTGGGATCCGGTCCCAGCGTATGGACCTTGCCCAGGGCCACGATCATCACCTCCTGGGCCGCGTCCTCGGCGTCGATCCGGTGACCGCCCAGCTTGCGACACCAGCGTACGACCCGCGGCAGGGCCTGGGCCGCGAACGCCTCGACGGCGTCCGGCTCGCCCTGTCGCAACCCCGTGGCCAGCGCCCCGGAGCGGTCGTGCGGTGCCTCGTTCATGGGTGAGGATGTCTCCCTGGCGGAAGAACGTGACGGAAAATTCCCGGCAGATCAACGCACCGGCGTATGGAACACCACCTCGAGCCGGGGGGACAGGGTGAACACGTGCAGGTCCACCTCGACCCTCGGATCGGGCCCCTCCACGGCGATTCGCACGGCCATCAGGTCCACGGTCGCGTCCACGGCGAGCGCCAGCGAGATCCAGCTGCCGAGCCTCACCTGCGCGCCCGCGCCGGCCAGCCCGACCGGAGGAGCCACCGTGCCGCTGGAGTCCAGATCCGGCTCCACCAGGTGGGCGGTGGTGATGCCCGCGCCCAGGCCCAGGCTCACCGGGAACAGCCAGCGGCCCGCACCGGGCGTGACCTGCCAGCGGCCGGCGATCAGCACCCGGGTCAGGCCGACGCGGTAGCTGTCCTGGGCCCGCTCGCCGAGCACGTCGAAACCCACGGATGCGCCCGGGCCGATCCACGAACCGACCAGGAACGCCACGCGCGCCGACGGCGCCAGCGTGGCCGCCTCGTCCGCTGGCCGCAGCGCCGTGCCCACGCCCAGGCCGAGGTGGGGGGTGACGGCCCGGCGTAGGGATGGAGGCTCCACCGGCACCTCCTCCACGACCTCCTCGACCGGCTCCTCGGGCACCTCGGGTCCGTCCTCCCGAGGGGCGGCGTCATCCACCTCGACCGCGGGCCGCAGGTCGCCGCCGAACAGGGACGCCAGGTCCGCGGCCGGCATCCAGCCACCGTCCGCGATCTGGATCGAGCGGCGCATGCTCTGGGTCAGCAGCAAGGCGGCCCGCACCACCTCGTCGCGGGACAGACCCTCGGCCTGCAGGGGTACGTGCAGGTGCTCGTCCGAGCCGACAGGCGCCACCACCAGCACCGGCGCTGTGTCCGTCTCCTCCAGCAGCCAGCAGTGCCACAGGTCGGCGCCGGCCTCGCCCACCTCCGGGCGTGGCGGCCACACGTCGCCCAGGCGCTCGAAGGCGATGGGCTCACCGCGCCAGACCAGGTCGGCGGCCGCGGTCCATGTGGTGTGGTCCGCGTCGTCCTGCGTCAGCCAGCGGATCTCGCCGCCCCACGCACACAGGGGCACGGCCAGCAGGCCAGCCAGCGCGCAGGCGAGACCGATCGCTCGAACCCACGATGCCCCCATCGACTCCTCCCCGGTGCGGTACGCGCCGGTCCGATCAGTATAATCCCCTCGCCGAGGAGGCCCCATGTACGCAGCCACCGACCTGATGTCGACCCTGATGCAGGTGCTCAGCTACCTCTGGATCCCGATGTCGTTCGCCCTGGCCCTGGCCGCGCTGATCGTGGCGATCTGGTGCTCGGTCAAGCGTCGGTACGTGGCGGGCGCGTGGGTGATGGCCGTGGCATGGACCGTGTTCGCCTTCTCCGTCTCCGTCGAGATCCTGATGTGGGAGATCGAGATCGGCATCGACTACACGATCCGGCAGTGGGTGTCCCGCGGATTCAGCCTCGTGCAGATGGGCTGTGAGATCGGCTTCGGCGTGGGTCTGTTGTTGATGCGACCGAGACCGGCGGAGCCGCCCGGCGGGCTGGACGACGACCCGTGGGGAGGTGACGATGTCTAGCTTCGCCCTCGACACGATCATCTCGTTGCTGTTCACCGCGGGCTGGGTGCTGATCGACCTGGGGCTGGCCGTGGTGGCCTTCTACCGCTTCCGTACCACGCCCGCGGGCCTGCTGATGGGGGGCTCGCTGGCGCTGATGGCGCTGAAGAACCTGGTGTTCTCCCTGCTGTGGCACGTGCTGCTGCGGCCGATGATGGACCGATCCTGGGACGACTCGTTCTTCATGCTGCAGCAGGGTTCGTCCCTGTTGCGTACATCGCTGACGTTCCTGCTCATCGCCGTACTGGCGCTGGGCATCCTGTTGATCCCCATGAGCCTGCGCAAGCTCGAGGAGCGGCAGCGCGCGGCTGCCGAGGCCCCTTGAACGAACCCCGCCGCTTCTCCCACGCCTCGCGCGCGATCCTCAACAGTCACCACCTGGCGCGGTTCGAGGGCGAGACGCTGTTCGCCCGCCTGGGACGCACGCTGTGCCGGGCCGAGTGCCTGCCCCGCAAGGAGCTGTACGAGGCCTGGGAGGTGGCGCGCCGGGTGCGGCGGCGCTTCCGCGGGGGCGTGGTCGTGGACCTGGCCGCGGGCCACGGCCTGCTGGCGTGGCTGATGCTGCTGCTGGACGACTCCTCGCCCCACGCTATCTGCGTGGACCGCACCCGCCCGGGCAGCGCACGGAAGCTGGCCGACGCCATGGAGGCGTGGCGGCCGCGGCTGGCCGGCCGGGTTCGATACCTGGAGGACGAGGTCGGGGCCGCGCCCCTGGACGAGGGCTCGCTGGCCGTGTCCGTGCACGCCTGCGGGCCCCTGACCGACGTGGTGCTGGACCGGGCGATCGCCGCGCGCTGCCGGGTGGCCGTGCTGCCGTGCTGCCACTCGCTGCAGCGCTGCGACACCGGTGACCTGCTGGGCTGGCTGGAGGGGCCGCTGGCGATCGACGTGACCCGCGTGGCCCGGTTGCGCGCGGCCGGATACAAGGTGTTCACCCAGACCATCCCCGAGGACATCACGCCCATGAACCGGCTGCTGCTCGGGGCCCCGTCGCCCACCGACCCAAACGGCCGTTGACCCTCCCGGATCCGCCCGATACGTTGCCCTCGGGAGGATCTCATGCGCGAACTCCTTCGTTGGTCGACGCTACTGGCGGCGCTGCTGGCCGTGGGCTGCACACCGCCGTTCCCGGACACGGGCTACAACGAGGGCGACGACGACGACTCGGCCGCGACCGGGGATGACGACGACACCGGCGACGACGACGCGACCGGCGACGACGACGCGACCGGCGACGACGACACCGGCGACGACGACACCACGGCAGCCGATGACGACGACACCACGGGGCCCCCCCAGGACGTGGACGGCGACGGCTTCACCGAGGCGGACGGCGACTGCGACGACGCCGATCCGACCGTGTACCCGGGCGCCCCCGAGGGGTGCGACGGGCTCGACACCGACTGCGACGGCGCGACCCCGCCCGACGAGCAGGACATCGACGGCGACGGCTTCGCCACGTGCGACGGCGACTGCGACGAGAGCGACGACACCCTGCACCCCGGCGACACCGACGCCGACGGGATCAGCTCCTGCGATGGCGACTGCGATGACGCAGACGACCAGACGTACCCGGGCGCGACCGAGGTCTGCGACGGCGTGGACAACGACTGCAACGGCGGCCTGCCCGGCGACGAGGCGGATCCGGATGGCGACGGCGTGCCCGAGTGCGCGGGCGACTGCGACGACAACGACGCCCTGACGTATCCCGGCGCGCCCGAACAGTGCGACGGCCTGGACAACGACTGCGACGGCGACGTGGACGAGGGCTGGGCCGCGGACGCGGACGGCGACGGCTACACCATCTGCACGGGCGACTGCGACGACGGCGACGCCGACGTGCATCCGGGCGCGGTCGAGGTGTGCAACGGGGTGGACGACGACTGCGACGGGGTCCTGCCGTGGACCGAGCAGGACGGGGACGGCGACGGGGATCCGTCGTGCAGCGACTGCGACGACGGCGACGCCTCGCTGGAATCCCTGGACCTGGACGGGGACGGGTATTCCACGTGCGACGGCGACTGCGCGGACGGCGACGCCAGCTTCAGCCCCGGCGCGCTCGACCTGGTGGGCGACGGCGTGGACAACAACTGTGACGGCACCGACGGTGTGGACGCGGACGGCGACGGCTGGGCCAACGTGGCCTCGGGCGGGGATGACTGCGACGACACCGACCCGTCCGAGAACCAGGACGACGCGGACGGCGACGGCTTCACCACCTGCGACGGGGACTGCGACGACTTCTACGTGGACATCTACCCGGGCGCGTTCGAGGTGGACGGCGACGGCATCGACAACGACTGCGACGGGGCGGTGGACGAGGTGGACGACTGCGACTGCCCCAACACCGGCTTCTACCCCGAGGCCATGGACGTGTGCTACGGGCTGCAGTCGGTGAGCTACGGCGGGCTGACGTCCCAGCAGTCCGAGCTGACGGACTACGGAAACGCCATCTGGCCCCGCTTCGGCTGCCAGCTGCTGGGGCTGCACACGGGCACCATGTGGGAGGACCCGGCCCAGTACGGGGTGGACACGGGCACGGTCACCACCGAGTGGGACTTCACCGGCGTGGGCGTGGACTGTTCCAACCCGCCGCCCCAGGGCAACGACACCAAGCGCAACCTGTCGTGGATGCTGATGATGCTGGAGGTGCCGGCGAACACCTACTCGTTCACCGTGGATTTCCTGTTCGTGTCCTCGGAGTACGCCGAGTGGGTGTGCTCGGACTACAACGACACCTTCGAGATCTACCTGGAGAGCACGGCCCTGGACCCGGCCTCGTATCCGGACCACGACGGCGACGGCGTCGCCGAGGGCAACGTGGCCTTCGACGCCAACGGCAAGCCGATCACGGTCAACAGCAACTTCTTCGTGGTCAACGACTGCGCGACCATGAACTACATCACCGGCTTCTCGGGCGTGGGCTACGGCAACGTGCCCGGCGTGTCCCAGGTACCGTGCTACGGCGGATCGGGCAACACCAACGACGCGGGCGCCACCGGCTGGCTGACCACCACCGCGCCGGTCACCCCGGGCGAGACGATCGCGTTGAAGTTCTCCATCTGGGACGAGGGCGACGGCATCTACGACTCGGCCGTGTTCATCGACAACTTCCAGTGGCAGCCGACGGTGGTGACGGATCCGGAGACGAACTGATCAGGAGACACGGTCGCTCAGCCGGTCCCCCACCCGCTGCGCCAGCCGCTCGAACTGGACCTCGTCCACCCGGTGCACCAGCTCGGACAGCTGGTAGGCGCGCTGGCACCGGCCGCACACCAGCGCCGTGTTCAGGCAGCCGAAGCGCAGGCCCAGCGTCCCCTCCTGGCACTCCGGACACAGGACGTCGGTCTCCACCCGCGAGCGGTATCCCCATCTACTGATCATCGATGGATCCGCTCGGCTCGGCGCCGGGTGCGGCCGGCACCAGGAACTCCCCTGCCGGGACCACGCCGAACACGTCGCCGTTCTGGCACACGAACCGACCCAGCACGAACGCCGCGAGCAGGGGCAGCGGCAGCGCGACGAGGTGGTGCAGGAAGCGCGTCAGCAACCCGATGGTGTCGTAGCCCACACCCCGGGCGAACGCCTGGCCCACCAGCACGTCCAGGGCCAGCAGGGCCGCGACCGCGAGCGCAGTCAGCGCGTACTCACCGGGAACGCGCATCACCCGGCGGATGCTGTACACCGGGTTGATCGGACCGATCAGCGACTCGGTGACGGTGCAGATCACCAGCGCGGCCGGCACGTACAGCGCCCCCAGCACGATCACGGCCACTCCCACGGGGTCGAGCCACAGCAGGGAGGGCTCCCGCAGCACCTTCTCCGGCTCCTCCATCAGCGCCAGCCGGACCACCAGGGGGGTCCACAGCAGGGCGGTGGCCATGGTGAAGCGGATGGCGACGAAGAACAGGTCGGCCAGCAGATCGAGCAGCTCGGTGAGGTCGCGCACCACCGGCAGGTGCGCGCGCCCGCGCGTGGCGTCGCGCACCACCCACACGCAGTACACGACCAGTAGCACGGTCGGCAGGACCGCCCCTGCGTGGGGGATCATCGACAGCAGCGCGCTGTACAGGGCCAGCATGCCGATCGACAGCAGGCCCATGGGCATGATCATGCCGCGCAGGAACGAGGGGAACTTGCGCCACCACGCCGCCATCCCACCGGGTACCATCAGCAGCTTGGCCTCGCCGCCGCAGTGGGCACAGCGGACCATGGCCTGCAGCTGGATGACCGTGCCCATGGCGCAACGCGGACACAACGCGAACCGGCACCGCGTGCAGATCCACGCCGCCGGCTCACCGGGATGGGCGGTACAGAGGATCTTTCGCGGTCGCGGCACGCCCATCTCCCCGTGGGGATCCTACCGGACGATCATACCCGATGCCCGAGGTGGGCCCGGTCACTCGTCTCTTCCGGATCGCCCCTGGATCAACCGCCAGCAGCCGAGCCCGGCCACGATCCCGCCGACCACGGCCAGCAACAGGCCGCTGTGGGTCCCGATCAGCACGAACTTGCCGGACAGCCCGGCCGCGACCATCAGCAGCCCCACGATGATGTTGACGACCCCGCCCATGGGCCCGACTCCTCGCTCCCCCCTCCCGGGAGTTGAAATCCTCCCATCCCGGGGGGCCTCCCACAAGCTCTCAGTCGAACGGGGTCGGGGCCGCGGGCTCGAGCTGCACGACCCGCGCCTCGTCGGCGCCGGGCTCACGGAGCGTCAGCGGCGGCGGCAGCTCCCCCGCGGGTGTGACCAGGCGCGCATACACCTCGGTCCGCTCGGCCCACGACGCGGGTTCGTCGCCGATCGCCAGCACGCGGTCCCCGGGGAGGACTCCCGCGCGCGCTGCAGGGGAGTCGAGGGTCACGCCGAACACGAACGGGCCGTCCCGGTCCAGCTCCACCATCAGACCGTGGATCCAGCCGCTGCGCCGGTCGACCGTGTACGGCACCAGCGCCAGGTCCAGCGCGGCGGACTCGCCAGCGCCCGCGTCGATCGCCGCAGGCGCGGACGCGCCCACGTCTCCGTGGTAGGCCACCAGGACCAGGTCCCCTGGCGGGAGATGCCCCAGGCGGTAGTGCCCATCCACGCCGGTCACGGTGCGGCCACCGCGATGGGCGCGGGTGAACGTGAGGAACATCCGGCCCAGCTCCTCGGTGCCCAGCAGGTAGACCTCGGCCCCGGCGACCGGGCCGTGCGGGCCCACTACCCGCCCCTCGAGCGCGGCCGGTTCGACCGCCTCGACCACGAGCCGCCCGAGGTCGGCCGGAGCCCCAGCGGCCACCTCGATCTCCGGCAGCACCTGTAGCGCGCCGTCCACGGGCCGCACCACGGGCCGGTATCGCCCCGGGGCGAGCGAACGCACGACTACCTGGCCGGTCTCCGCGGTATGCCCCGCGTCCGGGTAGAACCGCGAGGAGAGGGTGTCCCAGTACGCGTTCGGGCCGACTGGGTCGAGCAGCAGCAACGCGTCCACCGGATGGCCCCCGGGATCCACGATCTCGGCCGTACCGTCGCGCCAGGTCCCGGCGTCCACGGGCCGGTACAGCCGGGGGACGACCTCCAGCCGCCCCTCGTCCGCCTTGGGGTCGATGACCGTGGACGGTGACCCACGGTGCAGCGGCGCCTCGCGGACGTCCTCGGCCCGCAGGGCCAGCGGATCCCTGCCCGGTTCGAGCCACAGGGGCATCTCCACGAACCGCTCCACCTCGCCGGGCAGCTTCACGTACCGCAGCGTGCCCGCACCGCACATCCCCTCCCAGCGGGCCACCCCACGAGCGTCGGTGGCGACCAGCCCGCGAGGCCGGCGGGTGAAGAAGGCCCGCCCCGGATCCCCGGCGCGCAGGAACAGCTCCGCCCCGTCCACCGGACGCCCGCCCTCCGTGATGGTCACCTCCACCTGGCAAAGGGGGTGATCGACCACCAGCAGGTCCTCCGGGACGTGCCCCGAGGAGGTCACGAACACCTGGTCCAGGCCCACCGACCAGTACCCCGCGGCACGGGTCTGGATGCGATACAGACCTGGCGCCACCTGGGTGCTGAAGCGGCCCTCCTCGTCGGTGACCACGGCCGGTGCGGCCGCGGACACCCAGGTCGCCCCGTCCCCGGGGGGGGGCTCCGCGGCCCGCACCCGCGTCAGCACCACCTCCACGCCGACGCGGGGTTCACCGGTCCAGGCTCCGACCACGCGGCCGTCCACCCGCGCGCTGCCCTCGGTGGGCAGGGACTCGGTCGGCGCGCCGTACCCGTAGTCACCGAGTTCGCGCAGCTGGCGCGGGATCAACCACGCCGCACGCAGCAGGACCACGGCCAGAAGGGCATACAGCAGCCACAGCAGGCGCCGCGGGTGCCGGCTGGACCGGCGGCCGGGAGGCGGGGGAGCGGGGGCTGACACGTGGGGGATCGGCTCAGAAGAACTGGCTGAACATCTCGATCTTCTCGGGCAGGCTGCGCTTCCAGTGGAACATGTTGAGGCAGGTCCGCGAACAGTTCTCGATGGCCCGCCGGTGCTCCTGGGCCGCCTCCGAGGTCCAGATGTCCCGCGGGTGCTGCTCCATGAGGTTGCCGTACGGCGGCAGCTCGGTGCACGACCGGACGAAGCCGTCGGGCAGGATCACCATCTGCTCCCACGCGGTCTTGCACTCCCGCTTGATCTCGTAGATCAGCGAGGGGTTGTGGTAGTAGTCGCGGATGTGGTCCAGGTGGACCTGGGAGTTGAGGATCGGGAAGCCCTTGGCCTTCAACTCCTTGATGTCCTCGATCGTGCGGTCGAGCTTGTCGAAATCCCCCACCCAGTGCTGCTCCATGTTCTCGGGCCGGTCTCCCGGCGCCACCGTGAACTGCTGCAGCCGCTCGTTGGTCGAGACGTCGGACTCACCCTCGCCGCGCACGTACTCCCACTCCTTCTCCAGGTCCATCGGCCGGTACTCCACCGGCTGGTACCCGATGCAGTGCAGGCCGTTGACCTTGACGAAGTGGGCCAGCGGGACCAGGTCCTCGAGGTTGTGCGCCAGCACGTTGGAGCGGAAGGCCACGCGCACGTCGCTGGCCGGGATGGTGTAGCGCTTGAGGTTCTCGATGCCCTGCCACAGCCGCTTGTGCGCCCCGGGGATGCCCCGCAGCTCGTCGTGGATCTCGGGCTTGAACCCGTCCACGGACAGCGAGATGTTGAACAGGTCCATCTCGCCCAGCCGCCGGCAGTTGTCCTCGGTGAGGAACCAGCCGTTGGTGGTGATGCCGGCGGTGATGCCGTTGTCCCGGCAGAACTCCAGCAGCTCGAAGAAGTCGGGGTAGAGGAACGGCTCGCCGCCCAGGAAGTTGATCCGGTACCAGCCCAGCCAGTCACGCAGCTGGGAGAGGATCTCCTTCCACTTCTCCAGCGGCATCTGGTCGACCTGCTCCATCTGCGGGTGGTTGCAGAACGAGCACTTGTAGTTGCACTTGGAGGTGAGGATCGTGCAGACCATCGACGGCCGACAGATGTCCGGTCGGTCGAGGGTCTCCCCCACCCGGGACTCGACCCACTTGCGGAAGAACTGGGCGCCCACCTTCGCCTTGTTCATCCGCCGTTCGATGGGTCCGCGGGGACCGTTCGTCGCACTCATCGGCGCTGCCCTTTCCGCTACTCCCCGGGGTCATATTAGGCCCCGGCGGGGTGCCGAGCAAGTCAGGTGGTGGCCATCTGCGCCTCGATCTCGGCCACCGTCCGCGGGATGGGCGGGCCGAGCACGCGAGCGCCCTGTGCGGTCACCAGCACGTCGTCCTCGATGCGGATGCCACCGAAGCCGATGTAGCCGCGAACCGCCTCGTAGTCGATGAACGATTCATGCTTGCGATCCGCCTGCCACAGGTCGATCAACGCCTCGATGAAGTACACACCGGGTTCGGCGGTCATCACGTACCCCGGCTCGAGCGCGCGTGCGAAGCGCAGGAAGTTGAGCCCGAACTGTTCGCTGCGCTGCAGGTCGCGTCCGTACCCCACCGCGTCGCCGAGGTCCTCCATGTCGTGCACGTCCACCCCCAGGGCGTGGCCCAGCCCGTGCGGATAGAACAGGGCGTGGGCGCCGGCCGCCACCGCCTCGGCCGGGTCGCCCTTCATCAGGCCCAGCGCGGTCAATCCCTCGGCGATCACCGTGGCCGATCGCAGGTGCACCTCGCGGTACTGCACGCCAGGGCGCGTGGCCGCGATCGCGGTCTGCTGCGCATCCAGCACCACCTCGTAGACCTCCCGCTGGCGGGTGTCGAAGGTGCCCCGCACCGGGAACGTGCGGGTGATGTCCGAGGCGTAGTACAGGGGCGACTCCGCGCCCGCGTCGATGCAGAGCAGGTCGTCGGGGCCCAGGGTGTTGGGCCGGAACTCGTTGTGCAGCACCTCGCCCCGCACCGTGGTGATCGGCAGGAAGCACTGCTGGCGGTCGTGGCGCAGGGCCACCCCCTGGATGATGCCCGCGATGTCCGCCTCGCCCAGGCCCGGGCGCGCCTGGGCCATGGCCGTGCAGAACATCGCGTGGGTGACCTCCAGCGCAGCCTCGACCTGCGCGATCTCCTCGTCGGTCTTGACCAGCCGCTGCTCGGCCACGGCCTCGACCAGCACCGGGGAGACGCCGTCGGGCACACACGCTGGCGTGGTCCCCAGCAGGTCGGCCAGCTGCTGCGTCATCGACGCCCGGTAGGGCGGCAGGTAGTGCAGCATGCGGCCGGCGTCGGTGATCGCGGCCACGTCGTCGACCAGCTCCGCCAGCAGCTTCACCCGGCCGATGCCGACCTGGGCGGCCAGCTCCTCCAGGGAGGGCCGCGCCCCGCACCACACCACGTCGTCCGTGGTCCACGGCGGGCCGTACAGCACGACGTCGCCCGACTCCGCGTCCAGCAGCAGCGCCAGGTCGGGCCGGTCGATGCCCGCGTAGTACAGCATGTGCGAGCTCTGCCGGAAGGGATACGTGTTGGCCGGGTAGTTGCGCGGCGCGAACGGCGCCCCCTGGAGCAGGATCACGCCCTTGCGCATACGTGACGCCAGGGCGGCGCGGCGGTCGATGTAGGTCGAAGCGGCGAACATGGCTCTCCTCGGGTCAGCTGGGAACCGGCCCATCATGGCACCGGAGCGGCCCGAACTGAACCTGTACAATCGCGAACATGAGCGAACCTCACGCCACGACCCTCGAGCAGGCCCTGCGCGCGCGCATCCGCAGGGACGAACAGGCCGCGGGACGGCCCGACCGGCCGCCGGACACCCTGTGGGGGCACCTGCAGCGGGTGGCGGCCATCGCCGAGACCCTGGGCCGCGAGGAGGGGGTGGAGCCGGCCCTGTGCCGGCTCGCCGGGCTGTTCCACGACGCGGGCAAGTTCGCCGGCGGCCGCTACCACGGCGAGGACGTGCCCGAGGAGCAGCTGTCGGTGGATGCGCTGCAGGCGCTCGGCGGGGCGCACGGCCTGGCCGAGGCCGACCTGGACGCCGTGGCCGAGGCCATCGAGCAGCTGTACCGGGACGACCCCGACCCCACGCCCCTGGCCGCGGTGCTGTTCGACGCGGACAACCTCGACAAGCTCGGCCCGCTCGGCGTGGCCAACCACTTCCTCAAGCGGGGCCTTCGCGGCCGAGGCATCGGCCGCGGCGCCTTGCTCCGGGCCAGCGTCGAACTCACGTACGCCCGCGCCGCCCCCCACTCACTGTGGAGCGCGGCGGGCCGCCGCGTCGCCGCGGAGCGTGCGCCCCAGACGCGCGCGTTCTTCCTCGACCTGCTCGACCAGCTGAGGTGCCTGGGCATCGCCGACTTCCACGTCGAGTCGGTCCCGCACGGGGACCTGGTGCTCGAGCTGGTCACGCCCACGGCCTGCACCTGTGACGGCCCCGTGCACCGGTCGATCACCGAGACGCCGGGCATGAAGTGCAGCGAGATCCGCGTGACCTGGACCTGCGTCGACTGCACCGCCGAGGAGTGGATCCGCTTCTGCCGGCCACGGCTGGTTTCGGTACAATGATCCCCCTCGACGCCCACCGCTGAACCGGGCCAGGGACGCACAGGACGATGGACACGACCCCCGATCCCACGCTGCAGCTGCGCAAGGTCGGCCGCTACGAGTTGCTGCACCGTATCGGCCAGGGCGGCATGGCCGATGTGTTCCTGGCGCGTCGTCAGGGCATCGAGGGCTTCGCCCACCAGTGCGTGGTCAAGACCATCCTGCCCCGTTTCGCCGCCGACCCCGATTTCGTGGAGATGTTCTTCGACGAGGCCCGCATCACCGTGGAGCTGCAGCACCCCAACGTGGTGCGCGTGTTCGATCTGGACCGCGACGGCGACCTGGTCTACCAGGCCATGGAGTACGTCGACGGCATGGACGCGCTGTCGCTGATGGTGGCCTGCGAGGAGCACGGCGTGACCGTGCCGTTCGGCGCGGCGCTGTACATCATCTCCGAGACGCTCAAGGGCCTTCACTCGGCCCACGGCGCGGTGGACCACAGCGGCCACGAGCTGGGCCTGGTGCACCGCGACGTCTCGCCCGGCAACATCCTGCTGGGCATCAACGGCGCGGTGAAGCTGGGGGACTTCGGCGTGGCCCGGGCGTCCATCTCACGCCGCCACGAGGAGCCGGGCCTGATCGTGGGCAAGCTGCGCTACTTCGCCCCCGAGCTGCTGCACGGCGGCGAGGCCTCGGTCAAGAGCGACATCTTCGCCGTGGCCGTGGTGCTGTTCGAGATGCTGGCCATGGAGCCCCTGTTCCCGCCTGCCGAGAACGCGGTCCAGCACCAGATGTACCTGCGCAACTGGTCGCCCCAGAAGGTGCTGGAGCAGCACCTGAACTTCCCCGAGGGCGTGGACGAGATCCTGCTCAACGCCCTGGCCGTGGACCCGGCGAAGCGCTACGACACCGCGCTGGAGTTCGGCGAGGACGTGATCGACCTGGCCCACGAGTCGGGCGTCCGCCTCGGCGACCAGACCATGATCCAGTTCATCCGCGCCCTGCGCCAGGAGGCCACCCAGCGCGCGGTCGAGCCCGACACCAGTCGCTTCCGCGACGAGTCCCGCGCCGGCATGACCAGCCGCCACGGGCGGGGGGACGACAGCGGCGGCGCACCGGAGAGCGAAGGCGAGCTGACGATCATCACCTCGAGCGCGGATGTGCCCGCGGTGGAGTCGGGTGAGGGCCGGTCGGCGAGCGCGTCGCAGTTCTACGGGACACCGTCGTCCGGGGAGACACCCCAGGCGCCACCACACGAGGAACGGTACGAGGAACAACCGGAGGAGCGGTACGAGGACGCGGACGACGACCGCGCCGAGGAGACGTTCCCACCCCGGGATGGTGCGGTGTGGGACACGGCCAACCAGCTCGAGCCCCTGTCCGGGGGGGCTGCCCCGGTCCAGTCGGCCCTGACGCCGGCGCGGGCCGCGCCGGAGCCGGCCGCGCCGCAGCCGGCCGAGCCGTCCACCGACCCCTACCGGCGCTCACCGCAGCCACCGCCAGGATTCGGCGACACGCCAACCGACCGCTACGCGCAGCCTGAGCCGGCACCCGCCGGAGGGGCGCCGTGGGACACCGCGGACGCCATGCCGGTCCCCACGCCTCGACCCCAGCGGCCAGCGCCCACACCCCAGCCCCAGCGGCCAGCGCCCACGCCCCAGCCCCAGCGGCCAGCGCCCACGCCGCAGGCACAGCCCGGGCTGGCCCCCTCCCTGGGCGAGGTCCTCACCGGCAAGACGGCGACACCCCCCGCGCCCACCCCGGGCGCGCTACCGCCGGTCAGCCTGCCCGGAGCGAGCATGGTCGAGCTGTTCACGGCCCGGGGCCGACACGGTCCGTTCGCCGGCGCCATGGTCGAGGACACGGCCATGCGCAGCCGCCTGACCGGCCTCGAGCTGGTGTCCATCGACGCGGGCACCTGGGAGCCGCTGTCGACCCACGCCACTCCGGGCGCGAGCATCGCCGCGGGCAAGCAGCAGCCCTTCGGGTTCCTCGTGCTGAGCCACCTGCTGCTCAGCGTGGCGCGCAAGGCACCGGCCTTCGAGGTGATGCTGTGGGCCGGCCGCAACGTGTCCTTCCTCGCGGTGGCGGCCGAGCGGGTGGTCGCGGCCCAGCTGTCCTCCCCCCGCCCGGAGCCGGGCCAGGAGGCCGTGGCCGCGGTGTCGCAGGCCCTGCGCTGGCCCGGGGGCAAGGCCCTGCCGATCCGCGCCACGTGGTTGGAGCTCGATCCGGGCGCTCCCACCCTCGAGGAGGTGCTGGTGGCGGCCATGGACGTCGCCCAGCCGCCCCGGCTGTTCCGCCGCATCGACACCATGCGCGGCCCCCTGTTCCTGCGCCGGCTGCCCCGGTCCACGCCGACCGGGCTGAGCGCGGGGGAGCTGCAGGTGTACAACGCCCTGGGCCGCGGCGAGCTGGCCGTGCACGAGATCGACGACGACGCCCACCTGCGGGCCGGCCTGCGGCTGGTCGCCCGCGCCCTCGTACAGGTCGTCCGCCGGAGCTGACTCACTCCGACCGGTTCACGTACGCGCGTTCCTCCGATAACCTGTCTCTTCCGGGAGGGACGTTGGAGACGATCCCCACAGCGACGGCCGAACAGGTACGCGCGGCCATGGAGGACCTGCACCAGCTCACGGCTGCGGCGCGGCTGTACGGCCTGGCCCACCCCAAGACCAGAGAGGTGGCCGATCGCCTGACCATCGAGATCGCCGAACTGCTCGGCGAGCTCGGCGAGCTCGAGCTGCACGTGCGCCGCGACGGCCTCGACATCGAGGGCGTCGAGGTGTTCGGCGACGACGACAACAAGGAGGGCATCGCCCGCACCCTGCACCGAGAGGGCATCACCTCGTTCGCCTTCCTCCAGGGTCTGACCCGCAACGAGCTGACCACCTTCTCCGAGCTGTTGGGCCTCAACCTCGGCCTGCCCCAATGGGAGGAGGAGACCCTGTCCAGCCTGCTGTGGCAGGCCCAGCTGCAGTTCGTGGCCTACGAGGCGGTGGAGCACCTGTCCGACGCCCAGGAGCTGAGCGAGACCAAGGCCCGCGGCGAGGAGGGCTATATCCACGAGATGGTGCGCCAGATCCTCGATCCCAGCGCCTTCGGCGGCGGGCCCGTGGAGATGATGGAGGACGGCCCGTCCGAGGGATACGCGGTCGCCGGCCCGGGCATGGAGACCGCGGAGATGGAGCGCGCCGCGTTCGTCGACGGCGAGGAGCGCGGATCGGGTGAGGCCCGCGAGGCCATGGCAGTGCCCGAGGTCGCGTGGGCGCCGTCGCAGCAGCTCGCCGCCCTGGACCTCACCCGCTGGGCCGAGGAGCCGGACGCCGAGCTCGAGGAGGAGATCGACCTCGAGGCCCTGCGCCGCGAAGCGGCCGAGGACACCCCGGTCGCGATCCTGGGCCGCGTGGCCTCGCTGCTGCTGGTGGCCGCGGCCCGCGGCCGCGACGAGCTGCCCACGGCCGACGCCACGGCCATGCTGACGCGCGCCCTGGAGCGGGACGAGGCCAGCCAGGGCAACCTGTGGCGAGTCTGCATGGACCTCGCCCTGCGCCTCGCCGACAGCGAGGTGCCGCTGCTCAAGGCGGGCCGCCGGGGGATCCACGCCTGGCTGGAGCGCTGCACCCGGCCCGACATGTTCGCCGCGTTCGCCGGGTCGCTGTCCGAGCAGCGACCCCCGGACCGCAAGCTGCTGCACCGCTTCCTCACCGGCGGCGATGGCCAACGCGCCCACCTGGTGATCCAGCGGCTGGGCGGCCAGGCCGCGGTCGCGCGTCGGCTGGGCTGGGCCATGGACGAGGTGGCGGCCGTGGTGCGCAGTGACCTCGACCAGCTCACCGCCGGCCTCGACCGCCGGCCCGTGGACGAGGTGCTGCAGGTGGTCGACCTGCTGCGCCGCATGGGCGACGAGCAGGCCGTGGCCCTGATGCGCAGCCTGATGAAGCACCCGGTGTCGGACGTGCGGGCCGCCGTGATCAAGGCCCTGCCCGATCCGCTGCCCAAGCCCCTGCTGACCCCGGTGATGTCCCTGCTGTCCGACGACAGCGCCACGGTCCGCCAGGCCGTGGTCGACCTGCTGCGCACGCGCAAGCCCGTGGGCGCTTTCGACGCGATCCAGAAGATGGTCAACGGGTCCATGTTCGCCAACGGCAAGCCGGCCCAGAAGATGATCCTCGCCACGGCCCTGGGCGCGGCTGGCGGGGACGCTGCCATCCCGGCGCTGGAGTCGATCATGGACCAGTACGGGCTGCTCAGCGGGCCCAGGGCCAGGCCGGACCTGGAGGCCTGCGCCGCGGCCCTGGCCGTGATCGACACGCTGCGGGCGCGGCAGCTGCTCAAACGCGGCGCCAAGTCGCTCAACCCCTACATCCGCACCGCGTGCCGCGAAGCGCTCGACGGAGGCAAGGGCTGATGAGCGAGCTCCCACAGCACGACCGGGTCCAGGAGCTGGAGCTGGCCGAGAACCAGCGGGTCCAGGAGGAGCGCGCGCGCAAGCGCTTGATCAACCGGGTGGGCCGCGAGGTCGTGCCCAAGATGGAGAGCCTCGAGCGGGTGCTGCGCACCTACG
>CAZXHG010000157.1:0-23871 GCA_964639985.1 uncultured Rickettsiales bacterium | reverse complement strand
CTGAACCGCCATACCTGACCATCCCCACTCGAGAACACAGGTACGCCCCGGGGCCACCCGCCCCCCTGGGCCCACCTCAGAAGGAAGGCACCTCACATAGGTGGTTGGCACGCCTGGGAGCACGCCTGGGAGGGCTCCTTCACGGACACCCTGGGGGCACTCCCGCCCTCAGCCATCAGGGTTCGGGGAAGCGCTGGAAGTACAGGGTTCCTTCGCCGATGAGTGCGTCATCCCGACCGTAGACCAGGCCGAACGTGGGGCCGAACAGCGGATCGCGAGAGATGTTGATCCAGTTGAAGTGGTGCTCGTCGGCTTGATGGAGGATCTGTTCGTTCCAACCGTCGTCGGTGCGAGTGAAGGCCACCACCTGGCCTGATGTGGTGTCCACTCGCATTCCTGTGACCACGGGTTGACCTTCGACGAAACCCAGGCTGGCGCCTGCGTCGAGGGCGTGGTTATCGGGAAGGATGGACTCGGGATCGGACCAGGACTGGAGGTCGTCTTGCAGGGACTGGTACCGATAGGCCGTCCGGTACTCGTCGTCGATGAGGGCGTGGATGACGCCGGGACGGCCCTGGGGGCCGATGGCCAGTGCCGGGAGGGCGGCGGACTTCACCAGAGCATCACAGGCTTCCCCCTCGTGGGAGCCGGGAACGCTGTCGAGGCTCTCGTCGCCGCTGTCGAGGTCGAGGGTCCACAGGGAGACGTCGCCGGTCATACAGCCGACCGGGAGGTCGGGGCGATCCTCGTTGTGCCAGCTGCTCCACAGGCGACCGGCACCGTCGGTGCCGTCGGTGCCGGCGCCCTCGGCGAGCGCTATCTCCGGCACCGTGGAGGTCCACTGTTCGCTGATCTGCCGGGCGGCCCAGGTTCCGCCTTGTTGGGTCACGTAGTGAACCTGGCGCAGTTCCTGGGGGCACGCCTCGTGCTCGGGATCGCAATGCTCGTCGTAGACCGTGTTGGCGCGTGCGACGAGGTGCACGACTTCGTGGCGATCGATGACGAGGGAGGGGAAGGAGAATTCCGCGCCCTCGACCCGCGGGGTGACCTCCTCGGGATCGGTCCAGGTCAGCTCGGCCCCGGTTCCCGGATACGCTCCGGTCCGGACGAAGATCCCGGTCCCCTGCATGGCGCCGGTCTGGATGGTCTGCGCCACCACCACGTGGCCGTCACGCGCGGCCACGGCCCCGAAGCCCAGCCGATCGAAGTCATGGCTGGGGAACATCGTGGGCGCGGACCAGGTGTCACCACGGTCCCCGCTCACGGTCACGTAGAAGTCCACGAACGCATCGGGCATGCCGGGCGAGCCGTCGTGGTAGGCCAGCAGCAGGGCGTCCCCGCCCAGGGAGACGAGCTTGCGCTGGGCGGAGTAGCGGGTGGGCTCGTCGAGGAGCAGGCCGTCCACCACCACGATCGGCTCGGATGCCACGCCCGATCCGGTCCAGTCGTCGTCATCGCGTACGTGCAGCTCGCCGACGCAACCCAGGGAGGACAGCAACAGCGAGGTGCAGACGATCCCGGGGCAGGGCCGTGCGCTTCTCATGCGCGACCGATCATACCGCCACGGGGCGTTCGCCCCTACGGCTCGGTTTCCTCCTTGGCCGAGGAGTCCGTCACCTCGGACACCGTGTGGCTCGTGTCGTCGCCGGCTTCGATCCTCGCCAGCTCGAAGGCCACGACCTCGGCCAGGAACGGATCGGGCGGCTCGCCCACCTGCTGCAACCGCTCGAAGCGAGCGCGCGCCGCGTCGAACCGGCCCAGCCGGCGTTCGAGATCGCCGCACACGACCAGCGCGGTCCACCAGGCCTCACCCTTGTCCTCGGTCGCCTCCAGCCACTGGTCGTAGTACTGCAGCGCCAGGTCTACGTCCTCCCGGTACCGCTCCGGCGCCATCTCCTCCTGCCAGGACGCCTTGAGGTACGTGTCCGCCACCAGGTAGGGATCACGCCCCAGCTCGGCCATCAGCAGGCCGAGCCGGCGATAGGTCGGGCGATCGGCGAGGGCCTTGTACGCGTCGCTCTGCACGATCGCCTCGTACTTCGCCGCGGTCTCGGCGGCCGGCTCCTCGTCGAACACCACGAATCCGCACTGCGGGCAGACCGGGATCTTCCACGGGGCCGGGATCGGCCCGAGGGGCTTGAGGTCGAGGCGCATGTCGAACTGGGTGCCGGACATGTCGACCGTGGCCTGGAAGCCGTGACTGCACAGCGGGCACTTGACCTGGATCTCGCCCATGGTGTGGGCGCGGACCGGGCCGCTGGCCAGCGACAGGAGCAGGGCGAGACACGCGAGGGCGACGCCCCGCTGTACGATGAGGTGGTTCATGGTTCCCTCCCGGGACGTGAGCGCTGCGGGATCCAACGTCACAGCACGGAAACCGCTACCCCAGGGTCTATTCCGCGGCAGCGAGCAGCTCGAGGTGCATGGCCACCACGATGTCGGTGGCATGTTCCAGGTCACGGCCCCGCGCCACGTATCCGTGGTCCCGCAGCACGATGATCTCGTCGCCCGCCTCGAACGTCTCGGTGGCGGCCCGCGCCAGCGCGACCGTGCCGTAGTCCTCCTCCCGGGCGCTCTGCCGCAGCCGCTGCACACCCGGTCCGGACGTGGCCAGTTCGTCGTGGGCGTGCACGATGGCGCCAGCACGGGGGAAGTCCCGGTAGATCAACCAGTGCAGCATGGCCTCGGACGATGGGGGCTCGGGGCCCGCATAGGTCACCCGTTCCTCCTCGAGAGAACACTCCGTGACCCACGACAGCTCGCCCGGCTCGATCACGCCGAGGTTGCACCCCGAGCAGGTGATCACGAACCCGTCGCCGAGGCGCTGACTGAGGTTGCCGCCGTTGGCCGGCGCCATGCCGTGCCCGGCCAGCCGGGACCCGCAGCGGCGGAACAGCGCGCCGTACCCGGCCACGTCGGCCGGCAGCTGCCCGGACAGCTGCACGGTCGCGAACTTCACTCCGACGTATCCGTCCATCAGTGGCTTGTGCACGGGCATGAGCTCACTCCTCGCGCGCAGCTTGCCACCCGGCAGCGCGACACACCAGCACCCAGGCCAGACCGATCAGCAGGCAGGCCGCGCCCGACAGGAGCAACCACAGCGTGACGTTGCCCACCCCCACCCCCTGCAGCAGGAACGGCCCTCGCTCGTACTTCAGCATGTGAAGCAGTGGCGAGATGTCCCAGTCCAGGTAGATCCGGTCTGCCGCGAACACATCCACGGCGGATCGTTCGTGATGCCACTTGATGATGTGCGAGTACGAGAAGATCTCGCCGGTGAGGAAGTACAGCTGCTGCACCACGCACAGCGCGCCGAACACGAACACCCGCCCGAGCTCGGATCGACGCCCCTGCCGGATCATGTCGTCGATGCCCACGCACACCGGCAGGAACGCCAGCGGCAGCAGCGGCACCAGGTAGCGTGGCCCCAGGCAGAAGCCACCGTGCCACCCGGACGACAGGCCCAGGGCCAGGACGCGTGACACGACGGCCGCGACCAGGATCCACGACAGGATCCGGTGGCGAGTGTGGAAGGGCCGCCACAGCAGCGCACACAGCACGATGGCCGGGCAGTACACCAACAATCCCTTGCCGCCGCCGACCATCAGTCCGCTGATCACGCGCCAGTAGGCCATCGACCATGGGGGGTACAGCGCCTCGTCGGGCATGCCCTGGCCCGCGCGGCGGCCGGTCTCCAGCACGTCCCCGAACCGTGCCAGGTTGAACCACCCCAGCAGCGCCACCACCGCGGCGAACCCGGCCACGAACAGACCGACACGGACGGCCGTGGCCCGGTCGAATCGCCGCGCCGGCGCGGCGACGACCACGCAGTACGCCAGCCAGAAGGGGAACAGCTGCGCGGCGGTGACGTGGGCCGCCATGGCCAGCCCCAGGCAGACGCCCGCGGCCGCGAATCCGACCGGGCGGCACCGCGGCGCCCCCAGCGTGGTGTCGTACCCGGCCAGCAGGACCAGCGCCGCCAGCGCGGCCACGATCGACAGCGGCTCCTTGAAGAAGGTACCCGCGTAGGCCCAGGTGAGCGTGGCGAACGCGAACAGGCCAGCGCCCACCGCCGCGGCCGTGGGCGAGCACCCGAACCGACGCGCGAGGGCCCACAGCAGGACCACACCCAGGGCCGAGACCCAGGCGTTGAACGAGCACACCACAGTCCTCACGCCGTGCGCCGCCGGATCCCCGGGTGGCTCGCCCGCGCCGTACTCCGCCAGCCCCTCGCCCACATAGAAGCTGTAGGCCACCGGCCACGCCTCGGACTCGTAGACGCCGGTACGACCGAGCGCGCGCCCCAGCCAGACCAGGGGGGCGACGGCGACCGACTGGGCCGGTCCATAGAAGGTGTAGTGGCGGCCGTCCACGCCCTGTGACCGCCCGAAGTCCCCCATCCGGATCAGCGGTTCCGGTACGTCGAACTCGCCGCGCTCGGCCACCGATTCCGCGACCCGGAAGACGACCTCACTGTCCGGCGATCGGATCCCGCCGTAGCTCATCAGGGTGAACAGCAGCACGCACGTGGCGAACAGGGTCGCTGGGATCCCGAGACGCCGCGCGGTCATCGCGGTCATCGCGCCGGCACGGCTCCGGCGTCCGCCGCGCACCGGAAGCCGGTGTACACCGCCTCGTCCGTGGGCCGCTTGTGGTGCCGCTCCGAGATGCGCAGCTCCTCGCGGATGCAGTAGAAGTTGCCCCCGCGCAGGGTCCGGCGTTCCCCGGCAGTCGGGCCGGTCGGGTCGCGGTCCGGGCTGGCCTCGTAGTAGCGCTCGCCGAACCAGTCGCTGCACCACTCCCAGATGTTGCCCGACACGTCGTACGCGCCGAAGCGGTCCGGCTCGAACGATCCCACCGGCGCGGTCAGCGGGTGGCCGTCGTCGTAGCCGTGCAGCACCTCGCCCTCGGCGCGGTCCCGCGGGGCGTTGATGTCGGCGTAGCTGCCGAACCCTTCCGCCGGCGCCGGATCGTCACCCCAGGGGTAGACGACCCCGTCGCGACTCGAGCGCAGCAGGTACTCGAACTCCGCCTCGGTGGGCAGACGGCGTCCCTTCCACGCGCAGTAGTCGATGGCCGACTGCCAGTCCACGCCGTTGACCGGGTGCTGGCTGCGCTCCGGCTTGCCCCAGTTGCACAGCCGCTGTCCCCACTCGTCGTGGGGCCAGCACCCGGGCTCGGACACCACACCCGCAGCCACGGCCTCGGCGTAGCGCTCCACCGTGACCTCGTGGCGATCGAGCAGGAAGCCGCCCACGGTCACGTCGTGCGCCGGCTTCTCCCAGTCCCGGGCTGCGGGATCCCGGTCGAGCGCACCCATGGTGAACGTGCCGCCCTCCACGAACACCATGTCCTCGGGCGGCTCGCCGTTCCCCATGGACCTCGAGCCAGCGGCCGTAGGCTGGCAGCGGCACCCGGCCGCGCACAGGCCGGCCATGCTCACGAGGATTCCGATCGCTGTCCGGCCGACCACCATCACTCCTCTACGCCTCCGAACACCTCCGCCAGCAGCACCTCGGCCACGTTCTCGGCGAGCAGGCGGTTGCCCGCCTGCGTGCAATGGCCGAAGTCGCCGTAGCAATTGTCCCAGAACAGCGCATCGTAGGCCTGCTCGGCCAGGGCCTCCCGGAACGAGGCCTCGTTGTCCACGAACACGACCCCCTCCATACCCGCGAAGATGGCTTGCAGTGAATCCAGGCTCCGTACCGGGTACTGCACGGCGACCAGGGCCACGCCGTGCTGGTCGGTCACCGCCTTCATCCGGTGGTAGTTGCCCCTCGTCATCCCGGGAGTGCTCCTGCGCCGGGCATCGTCCGCCGCAGACTGGTACATCACCGCCTGCTCGACGTTGCCCCGCCGGCGGTGGTAGAGGGCGGCCCGACCCAGGATGTCGTCATCGTCCTGGTGGCGCGCAGCCCCCTCCTCGATCAGCGCCAGCAGCTGCGCATGCTGGTCCTGGCGCTCGAGGAAGTCAGCGAGCCGGATGAACGACCGGCGATCCTGGTTGCGCCGCCAGCCCTCCTGCAGCATCGTCCCCGCCCGCTCCTGGTCGCCGGTGCCCTCCAGGCACAGGCCGAGGGAGACGTAGGCCTCGCCGTTGCGAGGATCGATCTCGATCACGCGCTCGAACGCGGCGGTCCCCTCCTCGAAGGCCTCCATCTTCCGCAACACCCGGCCGAGGCCAAACCACGCCTTGGCATCGTTCGGGTGCGCGGCCAGGGCCCGTCGGAAGGCGTCGGCGGCCCGCTCGTTCTCCTCCTGGCGCTCGTAGTGCCGGGCCAGCTCCACCTGCGAGGCGCTGCACCCCGGACACGCCTCGATGCCGGCGAGGAACGCTGCCTCGGCCTCGGCGTAGCGGGCCAGGGTCTCGTACATCTTGCCCAGCTCGACGTGGGCTGCCTCGTTGGCTCGATCGATCTCCAGGGACCGCAGCAGCACCTGCTCGGCTTCGGCGTAGCGATAGGCCTCGACCAGCATCCGACCTCGGTCGACCAGGGCGCGTGGATCGTCGCCGATCCCGTCGGCGGACGACGCGCCCTCAGCCGCTGTCCCTCCGGCGGAATCGTGTAGCAGCTGACGGGCCAGGCGCACGGTTCGCAAGGACTCCACGAACCCGGTCTGCTCGGCTCTCGGCTGTTCGAGGAACGGCACGGCCCCCTTGTCCGTGTCGTTGGCACCCATCATCGCCACCACCACCTCGGGCCGGTAGCGATCGAGGTTGGTCTGCAGCTGGGCCACGATCACGGACGAGTCCGTGCCCGGGATGCCCTCGTTGACCACGGTGAACGCCTCGCCCGCACGCTCCTCGAGGATCCCCTCCAGCTGGGCCGGCCACGCATCGTCACCGCCGAACGCTGTGGTGGACTCCCCCACGGCCAGGATCACGCGCCCGGCGTCCGGTTCGAGGGCCACCTGGTTGCGCCGATCCTGGGCACCGGTGAACACGAGCCCGATCAGCCGCAGCGCGAGCTCCAGCAACACGAACGCCACCACCACCCCCGCGAGGGTGACCCCGACCTTCTGCAGATGAGATCCGATACGCATCGCACCCCCTCGGCACTACTTGCGGACCACGAAGTCTCCGATCACCATCGCGTCCATGCCGCTGCGCCGGAAGCACTCCAGCGCATCCTCCGGCGTGCACACGATGGGCTCGCCCCGCTGGTTGAACGAGGTGTTCACCACCATGGGGACCCCCCGTAACCGTCCGAACCGCTCGATCAGGCCCCAGAAGCGCGGATTCGTGTCCTTGTCGACGGCCTGCACGCGGGCCGTGCCGTCCACGTGGGTGATCGAGGGGAGGCGCTCCCTCCAGGCCTCCCGCACCCGCGGCGCCAGCAGCATGAACGGCGAGCTGTCCAGCAGCTCGAAGTACTCGTCGGCGTGTTCGGCGAGCACCGCCGGCGCAAAGGGCCGGAACGGCTCCCGCTTCTTGATCCGCTCGTTGAGGATATCCTGCATGGCCGGGTTGCAGGGGTTGCCCAGGATGGACCGGTTGCCCAGCGCGCGCGGACCGAACTCCATGCGCCCCTGGAACCAGCCCACCACCAGGTCGTCCGCCAGCAGCTGCGCACCTCGCTCGAGCAGCTCGTCCTCGGCCAGCTCCTCGAATGTCACGCCCGAATTGACCAGCATCCGCCGGATGGTCGTGGGCCCGTACTCGGGGCCCAGGTACACGTGGCGCAGCGGCTCGCTGCGGGGGACCCCCAGCAGGGCGTGCTGCGCGTAGGCGGCCGCCCCCAGCGCGCCGCCCGCGTCCCCGGCGGCCGGCTGGACGAACACCCGCTCGAACGGGGTGTGCTCCAGCAGCTTGTGGTTGGTCAGGCAATTGAGGAACACGCCGCCGGCCAGGCACAGGTCCGTCGACCCGGTGCGCTCGTGCAGCTGCCGCGCGATGCCGATCAGGAGATCCTCGGCGAGGGCCTGCACGGACGCGGCCACATCGTGGTGCCGCGCCTCGATGGCCGACTCCGGCTCCCGCTGGGGCCCGAGGGCGGCGACCAGCGCCGGTGAGTACATGCGCTGGCCGCGGTTGAACCCGAAGAACCGCTCGTCCACGCGAAAGCTGGCGTCGTCGTTGACCCGCACCACCGAGCGCAGCTGGTCGATGAAGCGCGGCTCTCCATACGCGGCCAGGCCCATCAGCTTGCCCTCGCCGCCATTGGCCCGGAAACCCAGGTAGGTGGTCATGGCGCTGTAGAACAGGCCCAGGGAGTGAGGGTAGCGCTGTTCGGCCAGCACCTCGATCGCGTCGCCCTTCCCGTGGCTGCACGTCAGCGTGGCCCACTCGCCCACGCCGTCGGCGGTCAGGATCGCCGCGGACTCGAAGGGTGACACCATGTACGCGCTGGCCGCGTGGGACAGGTGGTGGTGCAGGTACAGGGTCGAGCCGGTGTAGCCGAGCTGCCGCTTCAGCACCAGCGGGATGGCGAGCCGGTCCTGCAACCAGTCCGGCATGCCGGCCATGAAGGTGCGGTACGAGCGTGGCCAGGAGCGCAGGTGCTGGACCACGACGCGCGCCAGCTTGAGGTACGGCTTCTCGTAGAACACGACGTGGTCCACGTCGTCGAGGATGATGCCGCCGGCCTCCATGCAGTAGTTGATCGCCTGGGCCGGGAAGTCCGAGCAGTGCTTGTCGCGGTTGAACCGCTCCTCCTGGGCCGCGGCCACGACCCGGCCGTCGCTGACCAGGCAGGCCGCGGAGTCGTGGTAGTGGCAGGACAGGCCGAGGACGTGCATCAGATCCCGGCGTAGAGGAAGGCCACGATCGCCGCCGGTCCCAGGTAGAACACCAGGAAAGCGAGCAGCGCGAGCATGATCAGCAGGGGTGCCACGAAGTACATGCGGTGCTTGCGGATCATCCGCATCATCTCCCGCAGCACGAACAACAACTTGGCCATGTCAGGACTGTTCCCCGGCGCCTGCGAGGCCGTCCGTGTAACCGTCCGGCGTCTCCCAGCAGCTGTCCTCACGGCCCGAACCCGCGAGCATCCGTCGCTGGAATACCTGGGCCAAGAGCCAGGTGGTTCCGAAGCCCAGGGCGTACAGTAGCGTCAGCAGAACCGTGATCAGGATCCGCTGGACGAACCTGATGTACGCCCGCAAGAACTTCTTCACCGGAATCACCTCGCGCCGCCCGTCGCCTGAGCAAGGTCCCCATGATAACCTGTTACCTTCGGCGTCGCGCCGTGGAGGAGATCCTTCGTGAAATCGGGACCCAAGCTGACGCCGTGCTTCATCCCGGCGCGGATCGTCACCCCCGACGGCACCCACAAGGTGAACCTGACCCGCGTCAGCCTGGAACGGGGTCAGCTCAGCGGCGACGCGCCCGTGCAGGCGGGCCAGTCCGCCGAACTCGAACTGCACCGACCCACCGATGGTCAGCTGATCCGCGTGGGCATCGAGATCAAGTCCGTGCGCCGGGAGGGCCAGCAGTGGGGGTGGCTGCCGGCCATCCACGTGGCGCTGGCGTGTTCCCTCGACGCCTGTGACCCTCACGGCGGCGCCACGGCGGGGTACCGCGTGGTGATCGAGGACGACCCCTCCGACGACGGGGAAGGCGAAGATCTCGGGTCGAGCGACGACGACGAGTCCATCATCGAGGTGATCTCGCGAGACGACGAGTCCCTTCCCCCCGGGGCAGTCCAGCCAGCCTCGGAGCGCGACATCGCCGTCGCCACGGCGTCGATGTCCGGCGAGATCCAGACCCTCGACATCCCGGTCGGCGCCGGCCGCCCAGGCGTGCACACCCTCGACGACATCGTGCCGCCGGGCGAGGCCCGGGAGCCGGAGCCCGAGGTACGGGTCGAGAGCCCGCCCTGGGAGAGCGGCAAGGGTGACCCGGCCGACGATCCGCTCGCCGGCGGCCAGTACCCGGAGCCCGAGGGCGCACCTCGCCGGCAGACCGCGTCCACCCCCTGGTCGCCCGCGGAGGAACGCGACGACGACGATGACCGCGAGGTCCGCATCCTGTCCGAGGTCACGGTCAGCTACCTGTCCGCGGGCCGCAAGCGATTCGGCACCGCCCAGGACTTCAGCCTGCAGGGCATGTTCCTGGCCGTGCCGGTGGACGATCCCCTCCCCCGGCTCGGTGCGTTCGTGAGGGTCGGCTTCCCCATCGAGCTCCGCGACGACCTGTTCGTGGTCCGCATGACCGCCGAGGTCCGCTGGCAGCACGGCCAGGACGACCCGCAGGCCGAGGGGCGTGGCGTCGGACTGCAGATCTCCGCGTTCGACAGCGCCACCGAACAACAGGTGTTCGACAGCTACGTCCACTCCCTGCTCGCGGACGAGGACGATTGAGACGACGCGGAGGCGGCTCCGCGGCCGCGCACGGAGGTCCACTTGCCCGACGACACCACCCCGATCGACGCTCCCGCCGTCACCGACCTCGACCTGGAGGAGTCCAGCGAACCCTCGGCGTTGTCCGAGATCGGTTCACGGTCGGAGGACACGCCGACCGCTGAACGCGTGGCAGCCCTGCAACACGAGCTGGAGCTGGTGCGGGCGAGAGCGTCCCGGCTGGACAACCGCGTCTTCCAGATGCGCACCCTGCTGCAGTCCGGCAAGGGCTTCTCCGAGATCCTCAACATCCAGTCGCTGCTGGACGCATTCATGGCGGTCTGCCGCGAGCGCTACGCGGTGCGCAAATCCGCGGTGCTGCTCGTGGACGACCTGGATCCCTTGCAGGTGTTCTACCGGGTTCGCGGCTACCACGGTCTGCCCCACGAGTACGTGGACCGTCACGGCCACACCGAGCCGATGCTGATGTACAAGATCCCCCACGACCAGGGCATGCTGTGGCAGGTCGTACACCAGGGCCACGTGTTCTCGGTCCGGGACCTGGAGGGCAAGCCGCGGTTCAAGACAGCGTCCCGGCACTGGGCCCTCGAGGTCCTCGAGTCCGATGTCTGGGTGCCGCTGATCCATGGCAGCGAGGTGCTGGGCATCCTCACCCTCGGCCGCTGCGAGGACGGCAACCAGATCCCGGAGGAGGAGTTCGACTTCCTGGAGGAGATCGCGGCCGTGGCCGCCACCAACATCGACTCCACCCTCAAGTACGAGAAGAACTCCCGCATCCTGTCCAACCTGCGCACCCTGTACGACATCAACCAGCAGCTGGCCAACGTCAACGACTTCAAGCAGCTGTCCATCGACACCCTGGCCACGGCCGTCCGCGCGCTCAGCGCCCAGAAGGCCAACCTGATGCTGTACAACCCCGAGACCGAGCGGCTGGAGATCAAGGTGGTGTGGGGCAACATCCCCATCCACGTCCGCGACGCGATCAACGACGGCCGCATGGAGACCAAGTCCTTTGCCATGGGTGAGGGCGTGGCCGGCCAGGCCGGACAGCAGCGCAAGCCGGTGCGCATGAACAACCGCGCCGAGATCAAGCAGGTCGGACGCAACGTGGTGTACTGCATCCTCGCCGCTCCGCTGATCTACGGCGGCGAGGTGGTCGGCGTGATGACGCTGACCAACAAGGTCAAGGGGGGCGAGGAGAACGAGCTGACGCTGGACACCCTCGGCCGCTTCGGCGAGGAGGACGAGGCCCTGCTGCGCTCGCTGTCCGACCAGGCCGCGGTCAACCTGCACAAGGCGCGCCTGTACAGCGCCTCGATCACCGACCGCCTGACCGGCCTGTACAACGCGCGCCACTTCGAGTCCCGGCTCGACGGCTGCATCGCCGACGCGATGCTGGCAGGCCAGGACCTGTCGCTGGCCGTGACCGACATCGACCACTTCAAGAAGTTCAACGACACCTACGGGCACCAGGCCGGGGACTTCGTGCTCGCCGAGGTGGCCCGGCTGCTGCGCGAGGCGGAGCGCGAGGGTACGACGGACGCGGCGTTCCGGTACGGGGGGGAGGAGTTCTGCCTGCTGATGCCCCAGACCGATCCGCAGACGGCCCTGGCCGTGGCCGACGAGTACCGCAAGCGGATCGAGGACGCCGAGTTCGAGTACGAGGGGCAGGTGCTCAAGGTCACCGTGTCGATCGGACTGTCGACGTGTCCACGGGACGCCCAGTCGCGGGTCACCCTGTTCGAGCTCGCCGACAAGGCGCTGTACGCGTCCAAGGAGGGCGGACGCAACCAGTGCACCACCTACGACGTGAACACCGTCGGGGCCCGGGAATGACCCACGCGGGCTGCCCGGGGGAGGAGGAGCCGAGACGGTGAGGACCGGCGAACCCCGCATGACGCCGTGCTTCATCCCGGCGCGTCTGCGCGTGGGGGAGCAGGTGCACGAGGTGAACCTGACCCGCATCGGCGGTGACGAGGCCCAGCTCTCCACGGGCACGGAGATGACCCCCGGACAGCACGCCGATCTCGAGCTCAACCGCCCAACGGACGGCATGCGGGTGCGCATCGGCGTGGTGGTCACGGCCACCCGCGAGGGCGGCATCGAGCGCGGCTGGACGCCCGCGGTCCAGGTCCGGTTCGACCGCAGCCTGATGGACGCGGACGTGCTCAGGCCGGCGCCGCCCGCCGCCACCGACGCGCCGTCCGAGGAGAGTTCCCTGGGCCTGTCCCAGGACAGCTTCACCATCGAGGAGCTGCTGCCCCCGGACCCGATCAGCCTGCAAGAGCCCACCGACGAGGAGCTCCCCATGCTGGACGCGGCCGCGTGGGAGGCCCTGTCCGAGGACTCGGTGATGCCCTGGGGGGAGTTCAGCGAGGACACCTACCTGGAGCGAGAAGAGGTCTCCGAGGGCTCGGAGGGCTCCGAGGCCTCCGGAGGCCTGCTGTCCTCGGACGGCGCCGAGCTGCCGGACGACGCCACCCTGCCGCCGGACGGCTCGTTGTCGCAGGACGGCAAGCTGCCCGACCCGGACCGCCTGTCCGAGGACCCCGAGATCGAGTGGCGTCCCGACCAGGGCACACCCCGCCGGGACTCCGCGCACATCCCGTGGCTGGACACGCCCGCCATCGAAGAGCTGACCGTGGAACGGGAGCCCCGCGTCTTCTCGGAGGTGGCGGTCAACTACATGGCCGCGGGCGCTCGGCACTCGGCCACGGTGCAGGACTTCGGATTCGAGGGTCTGTACCTCGCCGTCGCGCCCATGGCACCGGTGCCTTCCCGGGGCGACATGCTGCGCATCGAGTTCCCCGTGGTCACGCCGACCGAGGTCCTCAAGGTCCGTCTCTTCGCCGAGGTGCGCTGGACCCACGGAGAGTCGGACCCAGGCACGGACGGCCGCGGTGTCGGCCTGCACATCGTGGACTTCGAGTCCCCCATGGAGCGGCGCCTCTACGAGGACTACGTCACAGCCCTGCTCGAGGACGAGATCCCCCCGCGGCAGTAGCCGATGGACGACATCACCCGCTCAGAGCGCTTCGACATCATCCGGTGCCTCGGTTCGGGCGGAATGGGCGTGGTGTACGAGGCCCACGACCGCCAGCGTGACCGGCGCGTCGCGCTCAAGACCGTGCGCAACCTCAACGCGTCGCTGCTGTACCGGTTCAAGAAGGAATTCCGGGCGCTCGCCGATCTCAGCCACCCCAACCTGGTGTCGCTGTACGAGCTGATCAGCGAGAAGGGCTCGTGGTTCTACACCATGGAGCTCGTGGACGGCACGACCTTCCTCCACCACGTCCGCCCCGGCCATGGGGACACACCGAGCACCACCGAGCTGCCGACCCTGGACTGGGAGGACGTGGACACCCCGGTGGAGGTCGCCGCCGCGGACACCACCTACATCCCGACGCGTCTGCGCGAGGGGCTCCAGCAGCTCGTCCAGGGTGTGCACTTCCTCCACCTCGCCGGCAAGATCCACCGTGACATCAAGCCGGCCAACGTGATGGTCACGCCAGAGGGGCGCGTGGTGCTGATGGACTTCGGCATCGTGTTCGAGCTGTCCCAGGAGGAGGTGCAGAGCACGGGCGCCGGCGTGGTCGGTACCGCAGCCTACATGGCCCCCGAACAGGCCGCTGGCGAGCAGGTCTCCCTCGCCTCGGACTGGTACAGCGTGGGCGTGATCCTCTACCAGGCGCTCACCGGTCGGCTGCCGTTCACCGGCGTCCCGCTGCAGGTCCTGCTGGCCAAGCAGCAGCGCGATCCAGTGCGCCCGGCCGAGTACATCGGCGACGCGGACGGCGATCTCGAACGCCTGTGCGTGGACCTGCTGTGCCAGCACCCCGAAGACCGTCCAGACGGCACCGAGGTGCTGCGCCGGCTCGGTGTCGAGGTGGACGCGGAGACCGGGAGCGCGGACGAGTCCATGACCCTCACGGGCGCTCCGGTGTTCGTCGGCCGGCGAGCCGAGCTGCGGCTGCTGGGCGAGGCCTTCGGTCGCGTGCAGGAGGAAGAAGGGACCGGCGTGTTCGTGACCGGCGCGTCGGGCATGGGCAAGTCGCGGCTGGTCAAGCACTTCCTGAGCGAGCTGCGCCGCCTCGCCGACCCCACGTCGGCCGCTCCCCTCATCCTCAGCGGCCGCTGCTACCAGCGCGAGACCGTGCCCTACAAGGCGTTCGACAGCATCGTGGACGCCCTCAGTCACGTGCTGGTCGCCATGGGACGGCACGAACGGGACGAGGTCCTGCCCGACGACCGGACCTACCTGGGTCGCCTGTTCCCGGTTCTCAAGCGGGTCCAGGGGATCGGCGGACGCAGTCGGCCAGCGGCCATCATCGATCCCCAGGAACAGCGCGCCCGCGCGTTCGCCGCGCTCAAGGCCCTCTTCGTGCGACTGGCTGCGCAGCGACCTCTGGTGCTGTTCATCGACGATCTGCAGTGGGCGGACCACGACAGCGTGGAGCTGCTGGAGGACCTGATGCGGTCCCCTTCGCCGCTACCTGCGTGCCTGCTGGTATGCTACCGCGACGACCACGTGGCGCAGGACTCCCCCCTGGCCGAGCTGGTGGACGGCCTGCAGCTGCGCGAGCGGATCCACAGCATCGACCTGCAGCCCCTCGACGACGACGAGGCGCTGGCACTGGCCGCGTCGATCCTCGGCGAGCCGATCGCCGATCTGCCGCTGGGTCGCTCGATCCAGGAGGAGGCCGCGGGCAACCCGTTCTTCGTGGGTGAGATCTGCCGCTACGTGCAGACCCGCCGCGACCGCACCGGCCTGGACAGCGGCGTCGACCTCGACGTGGCCCTGGAAGCCCGCATCGCCGAGCTCGATCCTGTCACGCGGGACCTGATGCGGCTGCTGGCCGTGGCCGGCGAACCGATCCCCGCTTCCGTGATCGCCCTGGCCCTGGAGGAGCCCACCGAGCGCGTGGAGGCGCTGGTGGGCGTACTGCGCACGTCCAGCCTGACCCGCCGGATCACCCTGCGCGACGACCTGTGCGTGGAGGTCTACCACGACCGCCTCCGCGGCGTGCTCCTGGGAGGCCTCGACGGGGACGTCCCGCGCGAGCTGCACCGCCGACTGGCCCAGGCGCTGGAGTCGTGGGACGACGTGCCGGTGGAGTCCCTGGCCACCCACTGGCGCAACGCCGGCCAGCCCCACCGCGCCATCGAGCACGCGAGGGCCGCGGCACACGAGGCCGAGGCCAACCTGGCATTCGACCGCGCGTCACGGCTGTACGAGGGGGCGGTCCAGCTGGTCGAGCCCCGCTCCGACGACGCTCGCGCCATGCTGCGCTCCCTCGGGGACTGCCTGGTCAACGCCGGGCGCCTGCCAGAGGCGGCCCGGGCCTACTTCCGCGCGGCCGAGGGCGCCACCCGCGAGCAGGGCCACGAGCTGCGGCGCCTCGGCACCGAGCAGCTGCTGCTCAGCGGCCAGCTCGAACAGGGCATGCAGTCCGCGGCCCAGGTCCTGGGGGAGATCGGCGTGAAGCTGCCGACCACCACGCGCCGGGCGATCTTCTCCATGCTGTTCCACCGGCTGCTCGTACGCCTCCGCGGGCTGCGCTGGACCGACCGCGATCCTGGCGAGATACCGGGCTGGGACCTGGTCCGCTGCGACACCCTGTGGAGCCTGGCCCGTGCCCTGGCCGTGACCCAGCCGATCCTGGCCAGCCTGTTCAGCTGGCGGTCGCTGCGCATGGCGCTGAAGATCGGCGAGCCCACACGCGTCGCTGGCATGCTGCTGGGCACCGGCGCCCAGATGAGCATGCTGGGCACGAAGCAGATCCGGCGCGCCGAGCAGCACATCGAGCGCGCCCTGGTGCCCGTACACAAGCTCGGCGCGCCCCGATTGCTCGCGGTCGAGGCCATGTGCCGGGGCATCGTCGCGTTCAATGCGGGGCGCTGGCGCGAGTCCGCCGAGCGCTGCACGACGGCCGAAGGCATCTTCACCGAGCAGTGCCAGGGGGCGTGGAACAACGTGGCCACCACCCGCCAGCACCTGCTGATGGCCCTGGTCTATCTCGGTCGCCTCGACGAGGTGGCCGGACGGGTCGAGCGATACCTGCGCGATGCGCGCCTGCGCCGCGACCTGTACACCGAGGGGAACGTGCGCTCGCGCTTCGCGGTGGTGTGGCTGGTGCGGGACCAGCCCGAGCGGGCGATCATCGACCTCACCGCCGCCCTGGCCAGCTGGCCCCAGGATCGCTTCACCGGCCAGCACGACTGGGCCATGACCTCCCAGGTCGACGCCCACCTCTACCGGGGGGACGTGATCTCGGCCGGGCAGGTGTTCGACCGGCTGTTCGAGCTGTACCAGGCCTCCACCTTCCGCTACATGCACATCGCCCGATGCGAGAAGACCCTGCTGGAGGGCCGCGTGGCCCTGTTCCGGGCGGCGGCGGGCACCGAGGTGGAAACCAACCTGCAGCGGGCCACCCGGGCCGCGCGCGCCCTGCGCCGCGAGGCCGTGGGGTTCGCGCCGGCCTGGGGACAGCTGCTCGACGCGAGCGCCTGCGCCCTGCGAGGTGAGCGCGAACGGGCGGCCGACCTGCTGTCCGAGGTCGACATCCGCCTGGCCTCGGCGGACATGCACCTGCTGGCCGCGGCCGCGCGGCATCACCACGGCGCCCTCCTGGGCGGCGCGGAAGGCACACGCCGGATCGACGAGGCCGACGCGGCCATGGCCGCGGTCCACGTGGTCGATCCGGCACGCATGGCCTGCATGCTGGTCCCCGCGATCGACCCCTGACGCCCCGGTCGTCACAGAAAACCGGAAAAACCTCGAATGACACACGGCACCGCCCGTCCGTCTTGGACAGGGACGGAACGAAACCGGCCGCGTCGGTGTCCCAGAGAACGAAAAGATTCACCGGACCGCGATCACGCGGTTCGAACAGACGAGAGGGAAACGAACGGAGAACGGCCATGAGCAACATGACGCACACGGACCGACACCGCTCGACGCCCACTCACCCCGACCGCTGCCCGGTGTGCGGCTGCACGCTGCTGGCCCAGGCCTTCCCCTCCGGCACCCACGTCCGCTGGTGCCGGTGGCGGTGCTACGGCCGCATCGAGAACCGCGACGGCGGCACGGTCCAGGAATGCACACGACGGCTCCCGGTGACCAATGCCCCGCCCGCCCTCGACGTCGAGGACGGCATGCGGGCCGCCGGGTAGCCGCCCGAAATCCGCAGCGGGGTGGGCCCCCCTCCGGGTCCTCCCAGACGCGAGCGTAACGGCCCGCCCCGCTGCAGCAGACTCGCCAAGCTGTCGGCAGCTGACCGGGGGTGTCCCCCCGTCTACTCCCCCAGACCACCCTCGACGGATACCCTCGTCAGCTGCCGGCAGCCGCGTTCCTCACAGGACGGGCAGGTACGTCCTCAGCTCGTAGTCGGTGACCTGGACGCGGTACCGCTCCCACTCCTCGAACTTGTTGGCCAGGAACTTGGCGAACAGGTCCTCGCCGAGCACGTCCCGCAACATCTGCGACTTGCTGGCGTCCCGGGTCGCACCGAACAGGTCCCCCGGCAGGGACTCGATCTTCGCGGCGTCCTTCTCCGGGCCGGACATGGAGAACAGGTTCTGCTCCATGGGCGGCTCGAGCTCGTAGCCACCCTCGATGCCGGCGAGGCCTGCGCCGAGCATGGCCGCGACCGCGAGGTAGGGATTGGCGGCCGAATCCGCAGCCCGGTACTCCACCCGGCAGGACTCGGACTTGCCCGCCTTGAACGCGGGCACGCGGACGAGGGTGGAGCGGTTCTTGCGGCCCCAGCACACGTAGGCGGGCGCCTCGTACCCGGGCACCAGCCGCTTGTAGGAGTTCACCCACTGGTTGGTGACCGCGGTGATCTCCTGGGCGTGACGCAGCAGCCCGGCCACGTAGGACTTGCCCGTGGCCGACAGGCTGTACGCTTCCGAGCCGTCGAAGAACACGTTGCGGCCGCCCGTGAACAGGGACTGGTGCACGTGCATGCCCGATCCGCACACGCCGAAGCAGGGCTTGGGCATGAACGAGGCGTAGATCCCGTGCTGCCGCGCGATCTCCTTGATCACCACCTTGGAGATCTGGATCTGATCGGCCAGCAACAACCCGTCACCGTACCGGTAGTCGATCTCGTGCTGGCCTGGCGCCACCTCGTGGTGCGAGGCCTCCATGCGCATGCCCAGCGACTTCAGCGCCACCAGCGTGGCCTCGCGCGCGTCCGCCGAACGGTCCAGCGGCAGGATGTCGAAGTAGCCCACGTCGTCCAGCGGCGTGGCGTCGTGCGCGTCCGGGAAGTAGAAGTACTCCAGCTCCGGGCCGACGTAGAAGTGGTCGAAGCCCATGCCCTCGGCTCGCGCTATCTGGCGCCGCAGCACCCCGCGGGGATCGGACGGCAGCGGCTGGCCGTCCGAGCGCAAGACATCGCACATGAACATCACCGACGACACGCCGCCGGGGCTGAACGGGAACACGCGGAAGGTCTCGACGTCCGGCATCGCCAGCAGATCCGACTCCTCGATCCGGACGAACCCCTCGATCGATGAGCCGTCGAACGCGATCCCCTCGGACAGCGCGCGATCCAGGTCTTGCGCGTTGATGTTCAGGCCCTTGAGCCGGCCCAGGATGTCGGTGAAGAACAGCCGGACGATCTGGATGTCGTCCTTCTCGACGATCGCCTTGATGGCCTTGACGTCGAGTGCCGAGTTCTTCGTGCCCATGGTGTGTGTTCCTCCCTCGTGATCGACCGCGCGGCGGCCGGGGTTGGGGTCACCGCTGCGGATCGTTCAGTCGCCGCAGCGTCTCCAGCTTGTCGGCGAACTGCTCGCGGAAGCCCACCATCTCCGGCGGCGGAATCTTCAGCTCCGTGGCGATGCGGGAGATCTCGTTCTCCTCCACCACCGCGATGGAGCCGTCGGCCGCGGCCACGGCGAACAGGCAGCGCACCAGGTCACGCTTCTGCTCGCGGCTGGCGAGGCGGTTGAACTCCCTCGTCACCAGGTAGTCCTCGGTGCCGCCGAACAGCTGGGCCTGACCCTTGGCGATCTGCACCACCAGCACGGCCAGGTCGTCGTCCAGGTTCCCGGCCTCGGCCACCACCTGCTCCATGGTCCGCGTCTCGGATCGCGTGATCACCTGGTCGGCGTTGGCCACGCGGCCCAGCACGTACGCGAAGCTGGCGAGGTAGCGGGCCTGATCGGGGTCGAGGGACTCGAGCTGCTGCACGATCATGCGCACCGAGCGCGTCTCGCCCGCGGCCGGTGAAGAACCACGATCCCCTGCGCCGAACCCAAGCAGCTCGAGAAGCGACATGAACGATTCCTTACGTTGACCTGCGGTAGAGCCAAGTCTTATCACAGTCTCGGCACCGATGGGAATTCGCGCCAGTGCTGGGCGCGAGGAGGGCTACGGCAGCTCGATCGTGGCGGCCTCGCGGAAGGCCTTGCGCGCCCGGTGGAGGCGAGACTTGACCGCGGACGCGGTCAGGCCCAGCAGCTCGGCCGCCTCGGCTGGCCGCCTCCCCTCGCCGTCCACCAGCAGCAGCACGGCGCGGTCGATTTCGCGCATCTGCAGCAGCACGTCCCCCACGTTCTGCAGCGACTGGGAGACCGCGGCCTGGCGCTCCGGATCGTCGGCCCCGGATCCGGCCAGGTCCAGCGGCGGCGGGCCCGCGTCGCCCCGGTCGGCCATCAGCGGCACGTGCAGCTTGGGGTCGTTCTTGCGGCCCCGCCGCTTCTTGGTGCACGCGCTCATGGCCAGGCGGAACAGCCAGCCCTTGACCGTGGCCTCGCCGCGGAACCCCGGCAGGTAGCGCATGGCCGCCACGTAGGTGTCCTGCAGCACGTCCTGGGCGTCGTCTGGATCACCGCACCGGGCCCGGGCCGCCGCCAGGATCCGATCCTGGTAGCAGCGGATGATGTCGCCGAACACCTCCGGGTCGTTGTCGGCCGCCCGGCGGGTGAGTTCGGCGTCGTCGCAGACGGTGGGGTCGTCGCTCATGGTGCTCTCTCGGCTCCGGCCCCAACCTAACGCGCGCCCGCTGCTTGTCAACCGCCCGGCGGTAGGCTATCCGGGGTCCATGGGACACCTCGCCTCGCAACACAAGGCCTACGTCGATCTCCAGGCCCGGCTGGACCGCACCCACATCGGCATGCCCGAGGGGGAGGCGCTCTACGACATCCTGCGGTTGCTGTACACCGAGGACGAGGCCCGGGTGGCCGCGCGCATGCCCGTGCGGCCGATGACCATGGACAAGCTGGCCGCGAAGCTGGGCATGCCCGAATCCGAGCTGCGGCCGCTGCTGGAGCACATGGCCGAGGTGGGCACGGTCATGGACCTGGTGCACCCCAAGACCGGGATCGTGCGCTGGATGCTGTCCCCGCCCGTGGTCGGGTTCTTCGAGTTCTCGCTGATGAAGAAGCGGCCCGACATCGATCAGCCGGCCCTGGCCATGGCCATGGACGCCTACATGCACAGCGGTGCCTTCTTCGACGTGACCGCCGAGGGGATGACCCAGATCGGGCGGGCGCTGGTGCACGAGGACGCGCTGGCCGACGAGGTGACGTCCGAGATCCTGCCGTACGAGAAGGCCAGCGACATCCTGCGGGAGGCGCGCGCCATCGGGGTGTCCACCTGCTACTGCCGGCACGAGGCCGAGCACCTGGACCGGGCCTGCGACGCGCCCCAGGAGCTGTGCCTCAACATCAACGACGGCTTCGACTACGTACACCGCCACGGCATCGCCCGGCAGATCGACGCGGACGAGGCCATCGACCTGGTGGCCCGGGCGCGCGAACTGGGGCTGGTGCAGATCGCGGACAACGTCAAGAAGCGGCCGATCTACATCTGCAACTGCTGCGGCTGCTGCTGCATGCAGCTGCGCTCGATCAACCGCTACGGCGTCAAGCACGCCGTGCACTCGAGCAACTTCGTGGCGACCATCGACGGGGACGGCTGCCGCGGGTGTGGGAGGTGCGCGCGGCGCTGCCCGGTGAGCGCCATCCACATGGAGCCGGTGCCGCGGGACGGCAAGCGCGTCGGCAAGATGCTGGCGGTCGTGGACGAGGAGATCTGCCTCGGCTGCGGCGTGTGCCACGCGGCGTGCAGGAAGGAAGCGCTGCGCATGGCCCCGCGCGAGGCGCGCGTGTTCACCCCCGAATCCACCCTGGACCGCATCGTGCGCATGGCCCTGGACCGCGGCCGGCTGCAGCACCTGTTCTTCGACGAGGGCGACGGCCTGCCGACCCTGGTGGCCAACCGCGCGATGGGCACCCTGCTGGACCTTCCGCCCACGCGGCGGGCGCTGGCCAACGATCAGCTCAGGTCCCGTTTCGTGGAGTCGATGCTGTCGCGGTTCCGGGGCAAGAAGCGGAAGAAGGCGTAGGCGCCCCGATCAGAGCGACGCCCAGGGACGCCAGGGATCGCCTTGGGGCGCCTCCACCGGGGCGAGGTGGACGATCCCGATATCGACGGTCGTTCCCGCCGCCACATCGACGGAGATGGCCCGCGATCCGTGGCCCCGACAGCGGATGGTTATCTCGAGCGAGCCCACAGGAACATGCTCCACCTCGAACCTCCCAGCTCCGTCGGATGCGAAATCGAGGTATCGGATGAAGGTCTCGGTGGTGCGCGATGCCGTCAGGCCGCAGGGCCGCCCCTCGACGAAGGGCAGCTCGAACCCACCCCGGATCTCGCCCGCCGGAGGCAGGGCCAGAACCAGCAGTCGCTGACCTTCCTCGTTGATCGACCAGTGTTCCAGCCTTCCTTCGGCCGTCGCTCCTGCACCAGCCATCCACGGGGATATCCCCAGCACCTCGAAGTTGCCTGGCTGTCGATACGAGCGCCGAGACGGAGTGGGCAGAGGTCCCTCTCGGGGAGGCGGTAGTTCCCGCCGGCATCCGTCGTGACTCCGGTGGTTCGCCAGGACACCAACCTGAACTCCATGGTGTGCACGAACTCCGGGGCGACCTCGAGGACCAGTATCTCGGCACCGGCGGCCGCGGTGCCGTCCTCCCACCACACCGTCCCGTGCACGACGCAGGGTGGTCGTAGCAACCCCTGCCAGGGTGTCTGGGCTTCGGGGTGACCGCCGGCAGCCGCGCGAGGTGACGACCTGGTCTCCTCCTCCGCTGCCGCGGATTCGACCACCGGCATCTCCGTCTCGACCGGGCTCCGGGACTCATGCGCACACCCGGACCGGCGGACCATCACCCAGACCAGCAGGATCGCCAGCAGGACGGCTGGAAGGACGAGCCATCGCTGTTTCGGATTGACCCCCATGGACCGGATCATACACGTACGGTGACCGCCATCTTGCTCCCGAGTGGCCTGTCAGATGGGCGAACACGGGTCTGTTCCGACTTGGAAATCCCCTCAGCCCAGGTACGCTTGTCCCTCCACCGAGGGGAGATCACGATGCACCGCTCCTGGATGATCCTGGCCACCACGCTCACCCTGCTGTGCGGCTGTCCGGACGGCGACGACGACGACGTGGCCGACGACGACACCACGGCCACCGACGACGACGACACGACCGCGACCGACGACGACACCGGCGACGACGACACCGCGGACGACGACGACTCCGCGGACGACGACGACTCCGCGGACGATGACGACGACGACACAGCCCCGGTGGACGCCGACGGCGACGGCTGGGACGCGGACGTGGACTGCGACGACAGCGATCCGCTGCTCAACCTCGATGACGCGGACGGCGACGGGGTGCACACCTGCGACGGCGACTGCGACGACGCGGACGAGACCGTGTTCCCGGGCAACGCCGAGGCGTGCAACGGCGTGGACGACGACTGCGACGGCGCCGTCCCGGACGACGAGGTCGACGACGACCTCGACGGGATCGCCGAGTGCGACGGCGACTGCGACGACGCAGACGAGACCGTGTACCCGGGCGCCGCCGAGACGTGCAACGGCGTGGATGACGACTGTGACGGTGCCGTGCCGACCGACGAGACCGACGACGACGGTGACCTGTTCGCCGAGTGCGAGGGCGACTGCGACGACGCGGATCCGGACGGCTACCCGGCGGCGCCGGAGCTGTGCGACGGCGTGGACAACGACTGCGACGGCGCCATCCCCGCCGACGAGACCGACGACGACGCCGACACCATGGCCGAGTGCGAAGGCGACTGCGACGACGCCGACCCCGACGCCTTCCTCGGCGCAGCCGAGCTGTGCGACGGCATCGACAACGACTGCGACGGCGTCATACCCGCGGACGAGATCGACGACGACGCGGACGGGATGAGCGAATGCGACGGCGACTGCGACGACGCTGCAGTCGACACCTATCTCGGCGCACCCGAGCTCTGCGACGGAATCGACAACGACTGCGACGGGGCCATCCCCGCGGACGAGACCGACGACGACGCGGACGCCATGACCGAATGTGAAGGCGACTGCGACGACGCCGATCCGGACGTCTTCGCCGGCGCGGCCGAGCTGTGCGACGGCATCGACAACGACTGCGACGGCGTGGTCCCGGACGACGAGGCGGACGACGACGGGGACGGCTGGGCCGAGTGCGACGGCGACGGCGACGCCACCCAGGCCGCGCCCAACGCGCCAGATCC
>CAZXHG010000156.1:0-23935 GCA_964639985.1 uncultured Rickettsiales bacterium | reverse complement strand
GTTGGGCCGTTTTTTCCCTCTTCTAAAAAAAAAAAGGGGCTGGGGGGCTTCCCGGGGTGTTAATCCCCCCCGGGTCTACCCACCGGCCCCAAGACAAGCCTGAACCAGCCGCTGGACTCGGTTCGCTCCTCGATAGGCACCACCTCGCCCACGAACCGGCGGAAGACCATGGTCCAACGCTCGGCAAGCATCTCCTCGGCCACGAACAGGCGTGGGGGGCCGGTTCGGGCTCGGACGGATGCTTGTCCGGGGGTGAACAGGCGTGAGGGGCCGGTTCGAGGCCTGGCAGGTGTTTGTCCGGGGGTGAACGGGAGGGGAGGGGGGATGATTTCTTGACAGGCGACGGGGCCTGCCGCATGTTGCGCCGACGATGGAGAGTGGACCGTGAACGTTTCCAGAGCCCAGCGGCTGTCCAGCCTCTTCCGGGACGAGCTCAACCGACTGCTGCAGAAGGGGGTCAAGGACCCGCGGCTGTACGGCGTCTCGATCACCCGCGTGGAGTTGACCGAGGACTGCCGCTACGGGCGCGCGCTGTTCACTTGCCTGGGTGACCAGTCGGGCGCCGACGACGCGGGCAAGGCGTTCGAGCGCGCCACCGGCTACTTCCGCGGGCAGCTCGGCCGCAACCTGCGGGTGAGGCAGGTGCCGGAGCTGCGCTTCGTGTACGACCGCATCCTGCACGAGGCGACCGAGGTCCGCATGGCCATCGACCGGATCGTGGAGAGGGACCGCCAGGCCGCCATCGACCGGGGAGAGGACCCGGACGCCGAACCCGACGCCGAACCCGACGACGAACGGGACGAGGGGGCCTGACCGTGGGCCGCCGCCGCAACAACCCGCTGCACAACCCTCACCTGCAGGGCGTGCTGGTGCTGGACAAGCCCGTGGACTTCACCAGCCAGCAGGCCGTCAGCCGCGTACGCGCGTCCCTGCGACTGAAGAAGGCTGGCCACGGCGGCACCCTCGACCCGTTCGCCACCGGCGTGCTGCCGGTGATGATCAACGGCACCACGCGTACCGCGTCCCTGATGACCGGGGACGACAAGGTGTACGAGGGCGTGGCTGTGCTGGGCACGGCCACCGACACCCTCGATCCCACCGGCGAGGTGCTGGAGACGCGTGCCATCGACGACGTGACCGGAGAGGACGTGGCCCGCGCCCTGGCCGCCTTCGACGGCGAGATCGAGCAGGTGCCGCCCATGTACTCGGCGGTCAAGGTGGGCGGCGAACGGCTGTACGACCTGGCCCGGCGCAACATCGAGGTGGAGCGCAAGGCCAAGACCGTGACCATCCACGGCAACGAGCTGCTCGAGGTGGACCTTCCCCGGGTGCGGTTCCGCGTACACTGCTCGTCGGGCACCTACGTACGCGTGATCGTCAGCGACCTGGGTGAGGCCCTGGGTTGCGGAGCTCACCTGGCCGAGCTGGTGCGCCTCAGATCGGGCCGGTTCTCCCTGGACGACGCGATCGCCATGGACACGGTCGAGGAGCTGGGCAGCCGGTTCCGCGACGAGGAGGCTGCCCACGAGCCGACCCCCGAGGGCAAACGCTGGCGCTGGCCCCACCCCGTGGCCACGGACTGGTGGGAGGAGCGGCTGGGCGACTCCCTGCGCAGTGTGGCCCAGGCGCTGGACAGCCCGACCCTGGAGCTGCCCGCCCCGGTGGTGCGCCGGCTGATGCATGGGGAGCCCGTACGCGCCGAGGACCTGGCCACGGCCGGTCCGCTGGCGTTCGAGGCCGAGGACACCCTCGTGGTCACGGACGGCAAACGACGCGCAATCGCCATCCTGCGAGCCACCTGCCGCGCCGACATCGCCCGCAGGATGCCGGCCCGCTCGGTGGTGCTGGAGATCGTGCGGGTGCTGAAGAGCTGACCACGCGCGATTTCCTCGCCGTGCGCCGTTGACAGCGCACAACCTCGCCGCTATGTTGCCGCTGCCGTCGGGACAGGTGTGCCCGGCGCCACAACATCGCTGGGATGTGCGACAGGGTTCACCCATCGGCATCCCGGGAGGAAGACCATGGCTCTCTCGCCGGAGAACAAGGCCGAGATCATCGACAAGTTCAAGAAGCACGAAGGCGACACCGGTTCGCCGGAAGTACAGATCGCGCTGCTGACCCACCGCATCCAGTACCTCACCGAGCACTTCAAGAGCCACAAGCAGGACCACGCGTCCCGCCGTGGCCTGCTGAAGCTGGTGAGCCAGCGGCGGCGGATGCTCGACTACCTCAAGGGCGTCGAGTTCGCGCGCTACAAGACGGTGATCAAGGAGCTCGGCATCCGGAAGTGATCCATCCGCCTGCGCGGCATAGGGCTGCGCAGGCGACCAGCGTTGCGGTTCCCCGGGAATAGCGACAACCGGCGAGTCCCCGGACAGGGGACGAACCCGTGGGGGACTGCCTGACACGTCGGCAGCGGCACGAGCCGCGAGCCGCATCCTGAGGAATCATGTTCGAATTCAACATCCAGACCAGAACAGCCAAGGTCGGTGACCTGGAGCTGACCTTCGAGACCGGGCTGATGGCCAAGCAGGCCGGCGGCTCGGTCACCGTCCGGCTCGGCGACAGCATGGTGCTGTGCACGGCCACGTGCGAGGACCGTCAGCGGCCGGTGGACTTCCTGCCGCTGACCTGCGACTACGTGGCCAAGACCTATGCCGCGGGAAAGATCCCGGGCGGCTTCTTCCGCCGCGAAGGCAAGCTCACCGAGAAGGAGACGCTGACCTCCCGCATGATCGATCGGCCCACCCGGCCGCTGTTCCCCAAGGGCTTCCGCAACGAGACGCAGATCGTCGCGTTCGTGCTGAGCCACGACAAGATCAACGACACCGACGTCCTGGCGATGAACGGCGCGTCCACGGCGGCCATGCTGAGCAACGCCCCGTTCGCCGGTCCGTTCGCGGCCACCCGCGTCGCCCGCGTGGACGGCGAGTTGATCGCGTTCCCCACGTTCGAGCAGCGTGAGGGCAGCGACATGGACCTGATCGTGGCGGCCACCCGCGAGGCGATCTGCATGGTCGAGGGTGGCTTCCAGGTGGTCAGCGAGGCCGACCTGCTGGACGCGCTGGACTTCGCGCACAAGGCCGTGATGCCGCTGCTGGACCTGCAGGTCGAGCTGGCCGAGGCCGTGGGCAAGCCCAACATGGTGGTCGAGCCCCCGTTCGAGGACGAAGCGATCAAGGCGCGCGTGTTCGAGGGCTTCTACGACCAGGTCAAGACCGCGCTGATGACCCCTGGCAAGCTCGAGCGACGCCTCGTGGTCCGCGAGGTGCGCGCCTTGGCGTTCGACGCCATGGAGGAGGCCCGCGAGGACCACGAGGACCCCGACGAGGTCAAGGGCCAGACCAAGAAGGCCTTCGAGAAGCTGGTCAAGCACGTGCTGCGCACCACCCTGATCGAGGACGGCGTCCGCGTCGACGGCCGCAGCCACGACGAGGTCCGTGACATCGACGTGCGGGTCGGCCTGCTGCCCCGCGTGCACGGCTCGGCCCTGTTCACCCGCGGCGAGACCCAGGGCCTGGTCACCTGCACCCTGGGCACCGGCGACTCGTCCCAGCGGATGGAGACCCTGGAGAAGGACTACGAGCGGACCTTCATGCTCCACTACAACTTCCCGCCGTTCTCGGTGAACGAGGTTCGCATGCTGCGCGGCCCCGGCCGCCGCGAGATCGGCCACGGCGCGCTGGCGGCCCGCTCCCTCAAGCCGCTGCTGCCCGACCACGACGACTTCCCCTACGTGGTTCGGCTCGTCAGCGACATCCTCGAGTCCAACGGCTCATCGTCGATGGCCAGCGTCTGCGGCAGCTCCCTGGCGATGATGGACGCGGGCATGCCGCTGAAGTCGCCGGTCGCGGGCATCGCCATGGGCCTGGTCATGGAGGGTGACCAGCACAAGGTGCTGACCGATATCCTCGGCGACGAGGACCACCTCGGCGACATGGACTTCAAGGTCGCTGGCAGCATCGACGGCATCACCGCATTCCAGATGGACACCAAGATCGGCGGCATCAGCCGGCCGATCATGGAGGAGGCGCTGCAGCAGGCCAAGACCGGCCGCGAGCACATCCTGAGCAAGATGAACGAGGTGATCGGCGAGGCCCGCGACGACATCAATCAGCACGCCCCGCGGATCCACACCATCTTCATCAACCCCGACAAGATCCGCGACGTGATCGGCCCCGGTGGCAAGGTCATCCGCGGCATGGTCGACCAGACCGGTTGCAAGATCGACGTGGACGACAGCGGCCGCGTCAACATCGCGTCGCCAGACGCCGAGGCGTGCAAGAACGCGATCAAGATGGTCAAGGAGCTGACCCAGGAGGCCGAGGTCGGCAAGCTGTACCTGGGACTGGTCAAGAAGATCACGGACTTCGGTGCCTTCGTCGAGATCTTCCCCAACACCGACGGCCTGCTGCACATCAGCGAGCTGGCGAGGAACCGGGTGGAGAGGGTGACCGACGTGGTCAACGAGGGCGAAGAGGTGCTGGTCCGCTGCATCGAGGTGGACAAGCGGTCGGGCAAGATCCGGCTGTCGCGTAAGGAAGCTCTTGGCGCACACGAGAAGTAGCCTCTCGCTGCTGGTATGGCTCGCGGCGTTCCTGCTGCTGGGGTGTCCCCCCAGCGAGGAGGAGGAGCGCCGCGCGGCCGTGCTGACCTTCCTCTCCGCCGAGCCCTCGCCGTCCAGCCTGGCCGTGCTGCAGCCCGGCGCGGCCGACAAGCTGGCCGCGGTCGAACCCACCCTCACGGACGACACGCAACGCGACCGGCTCGTACGCGCACTCGTGCTGATCGACGATGAGCGCAGCCGGGAGGTGCTCCTGGACGTGCTGGGCCGTGATCCGGCGCGGACGCGGGTCGCCTTCGACACCGCCGCCCAGTACCAGCGGCTACCATCCCACCTCGACCTGCTTTACGCCGGCCTGGGCGCGGACACGCGCCAGCAGGTGTTCGTCGACGCCTGCTGGCCCGCCTTCTCCGTGGACGAGCAGGGCGTTCTGGACACCTGCCGACGGCTGTGGAGCGAGGAGAGCGCGGAAACGCAGTCGCGCTGGCTGCGGCTGTTCACCCTGGCCGGCCCTCCCCACGACCCGACCCCCTACGCGGCGCTGGCCGACGGACTGCACGACGAGCTGGCCGACCAGCTCGCCGAGCTCGTGCAGCGCATCGGCGGGGGCGACGTGGTGCCGTCCGATCCCGTAGCCCGGGACGCGATGCGCCTCGACGCCATCCTGGCCGAGCGGCGGGCGCGCCGGCAGGGCAGGGCTGCGAGCGACCTGACGGTGGCCTTCGACGGCGGCTTCGTGGTCGTGGCGCCGCAGGACCCGGCCAGCGACTCCGGCCGCACGGGACACCGCCTGCTGGCCGATCTGCCGATGCACTGCGCGGCCGAGTGGGGCGCGGGCAACGTGGGCGACTCGGTGACCCTCGAGGTCCGACTGGCCGGCAGCAAGACCCACCCGTCGGTGCGCCTGGTCGGCCAGGAGGACGCGCCGGCGATGCCCGATGGCGGTTCAGCGGGCGAGGAGCCGCCGCGGGACGAGCTGCTGCGGGCCTGCCTCGAGATCGGGCTGGCCGAGGTGCACGGGGCCGGCAGCGCCCCCTGGGTCCCCCGGTTCGGCACCAGCCGGCTCACCCTGCGCTCCCACGCGGGCGCTCGCTGGAGCGAGCTGGACGCCGGCAGCGTGGTGATGACCGAGGCGGACGTGCAGCTGCTGGCCGACAAGCTCCGCGAGAGCGGCACGCCCGCCTGGCGCGAGCGCCTGCTGCTCGAGGGCCGTGGAGCGCTCCCGCTTCGGGATCTGGGCAGCACCGACCTGGGGCTGTGCATGGCCTACGTGGCCGCGGACTGGCCCGACTGCGCGACCTGGATCGGCGAGGTCTCGGCCGTGGACGTGGCCACGGAGGATGTGCTGCGGATGGGCCTGCGCGACGCGGACGGCCGCATGCGCGGGCTGTGCCGGGCGGCCCTGTCCGTGCGCCTGGACGACGAGGCCCTGGAAGAGGCGGCGAAGCCGCCCCAACCGCCGGCCGACGAGGCTCCGCACGAGGATGCCGAAGAGCCGGCCGAGCCCGAGGAGGCGGCATGACCGGGTCGATCCGCGTACCGCTGCGGCGGGTGGGGCCGATCACGGACCTGTCCCTGCCGGTGTACATGACCGAGGGCTCGTCGGGCATGGACGTGCCAGCGGCCCTGGCCGAGGACGTCGCGCTGGAACCGGGCGACATCGCCGCCATCCCGACCGGGCTGTCCGTGGCCGTGCCACAGGGGTGGGAGATCCAGGTGCGGCCGCGATCCGGCCTGGCGTTCAAGCACGGCGTGACCGTGGTCAACGCGCCGGGCACCATCGACGCGGATTATCGTGGTGAGATCCGCGTGGGGCTGATAAACCTCGGTCGACGGACGTTCACCATCCGCCATGGCGACCGCGTCGCGCAGCTGGTGCTGTGCCCGGTCGGACGGGTACGGTGGGACGTGCGTGACCAGCTGGACCGGACCTCGCGGGGCGGGGGAGGCTTCGGTTCCACGGGGGTACGATGAGATTCACATGGACCGGCCTGGCCGTCGTCTTGCCACTGCTCGTCGTCGGGTGCCGCCCGACCATCCAGCACGCGGTGCTGGATCCCGAGCAGATCGACTTCGGTATCATCCCCATCGACGGCGAGTCGACCGAGGCCGTGACATTCACCAACCTCACGGATGACGACGTGTACCTGTACTTCCTGGTGCCGTCCACGTTCGAGGCGGACATGGTCCCGTCCGGAGACGACCAGGGCACTCCCTTCGACTTCGAGGACGAGCTGCTGCTGACCGGCACCGAGGCGCTGGGGCTGGACATCCAGTACGGCTGCTGGGCGCAGGACCGGGGCTACTTCCGCTGGGACATCACCGTGTTGAGCAGCCTGGAACCGATGGGGTACTGGGAGGCGACCCGGGAGGTGGGCGAGCTCACCCTGGTGGGGTCCTGCGGCGACGAATAGGACGAACGACCGGCAGATCAACGGGCGCCCGCCGCTGACGCGGCCGCGCCGGAGCCATTGCGACTGACATCATGCTCGAAACGCTGACCAAGGGATTCCGTAGCGCCCGCCAGCGCCTGTCCGGCGAGGCGGAGATCACCGCCGAGAGTATCGGCGAAGCCGTACGCGACATCCGCATCTCCCTGCTCGAGGCGGATGTGGAGTTCGGCGTCGTCAACGAGTTCGTGGCCAACGTCACGGAGAAGGCCGTCGGCGAGGTGGTCAAGGTCAAGGTCAAGAAGAAGGGCCAGACCATGCGGGCCACGCCCGCAGACCACTTCATCCGCATCTGCCAGGACGAGCTCGAGAGCCTGATGGGGCCGGTGGACACCTCCCTGGAGTTCGCCTCCAAGGGACCGACCGCGATCATGATGGTCGGCCTGCAGGGCTCCGGGAAGACGACCACCGCCGGCAAGCTGGCGAAGCTGCTCAAGGCCACGCAGAACCGAAAGCCCATGCTCGTGGCCGCCGACGTGTACCGCCCGGCCGCGGTCCAGCAGCTGATGGTGCTGGGCCGCAAGCTCGACATGCCGGTGTTCCACCTCAAGGGCGTGCCGCCCCCACAGATATGCAAGATGGCCTTCGACCAGGCCGCGGCCGTGGGGCGCGATACCGTGATCTTCGACACCGCGGGCCGCCTGGCGATCGACGAGTCGCTGATGGCCGAGCTCGAGTCGATCAAGGAGCTGACCCACCCACGCAACATCCTGTACGTGTGTGACGCGATGGTCGGCCAGGACGCGGTACGCACGGCCTCGGAGTTCGACCGTCGGCTCGACATCCAGGGCATCATCCTGACCAAGCTCGACGGCGACGCGCGCGGTGGCGCGGCCCTGTCGGTCAAGCAGGTCACGGGCAAGCCGATCAAGTTCGTCGGCATGGGCGAGGAACTCGACAAGCTCGAGGAGTTCCGGCCCGAGGGCATGGCCACCCGCATCCTGGGCATGGGCGACATCGTCGGCCTGATGCAGGACTTCGAGAAAGTCGTCGACGAGGAGAAGGCCGAGGCGGACGCCAAGAAGCTGCTGCGCGGCCGGTTCAACTTCAACGACTTCCTCGAGCAGCTGCAGACCGTGCGCAAGATGGGGCCGCTGCAGGAGGTGTTCGAGAAGATGCCGTTCTTCGGGGACATGGTCCCCGAGGGCACGCAGATCGACGACCGCGAGCTGGTTCGGGTCGAGGCGATCATCAACTCGATGACGAAGCAGGAGCGCCTCAACCCCGACGTGATCGACGACAGCCGCGTCGAGCGGATCGCCCGCGGCTGCGGACGCAGCCCCAAGGCCGTACGCGAGCTGATGCAGCGGTTCACCATGGCCCGGCAGGTCATGGGCGAGCTGGGCAAGGCCACCGGCATGATGGGCCGCATCCCCGGCCTGGGCAACGCGGCGGCCGCCCGCCAGATGGCCCAGATGGGCGGCGGCATGGGCATGGGCATGCCCGGCATGGGCGCCCCGGCCGCGGGCGGGACGCGCAAGCCCGTGGACCGCAAGAAGCTCAAGGCCAAGCGGAAGAAGGCCAAGAAGGCCCGCAAGAAGGGCCGCAAGAAGAAGAGGTGATGAATGGCGGGGATTTCCGAAGCGATCCTGGTGGAGATCCTGCGGCGCGGCGTATCCAACGGCGCGTCCGACATCCACTTCAAGGTCGGTGAACCCCCGCTGTACCGGGTCTCGGGATCCCTGCACCAGGAGTCCGGCGCGCCCGCGCTGACCCCGGAGGACACCAAGCAAATCGGCGCCATCCTGCTGAAGCGTTCGGGCCACAACTTCAAGGTCGACCAGGTCCGGGAGTTCGACTTCGCCTACTCGGCCCGCAAGATCGGCCGCTTTCGCGTCAACCTCTTCCGCTCCCGCGGCCAGTTCGCGGTGGTCTGCCGGCTGATCCCGATCAAGGTCCCGGTGCTCACCGACATGGAGCTGCCCGAGGTCCTGCAGAAGCTGTCGCTGATCCACCGCGGCCTGATCGTAGTGACCGGCTCCACCGGCTCGGGCAAGTCCACCACCCTCGCGGCGATGATCGACCACATCAACCGCCACCGTCGCACCCACATCCTCACCATCGAGGACCCGATCGAGTACCTGCACCGCAACCGCAAGGCGGCCATCTCCCAGCGCGAGGTGGGCAGCGACACCCAGGACTTCATGTCCGCATTCCGCGGTGCCCTGCGCCAGGATCCGGACGTGATCCTGGTGGGGGAGCTGCGCGACAACGAGACCATGGACATGGCGCTGAAGGCCGCGGAGACCGGACACGTGGTGATGTCCACGCTGCACACCATGGACACGGCCAAGTCGATCAACCGCATCATGTCGTTCTTCGAGCCGGCGCTGCAGGGGGAGGTCCGGCTGCGGCTCGGCGACTGCCTCGAGGCGATCGTCAGCCAGCGGCTGGTCAAGCGCACCGACAAGCCGGGCCGCATCGCGGTGTGCGAGATCCTGGTGGCCACGCCCGCCATCCGCGACTGCATCCGTGATCCGTCCAAGGCCACCGGCATCCAGCAGCTCCAGGAGGAGGGCGACAGCTACGGCATGCGCACCTTCGACCAGCACGTGGTCGAGCTGTACACCGCCGGCATCATCGACCGCGAGACCGCGCGCTCGGCCGCCACCAGCCCGTCCAACTTCGATCGCCACGCAGCGATCATGGAGGCCGAGCAGGGCGTGGCCCGGGAGCAGGCGGCAAAACAACGCAAGCGGCGCCCGGCGCCCGAGCCGAAGTCCGATTCGCCGTCCGTGGAGCGGTTCGGCCGCTTCGGCAAGGACGACTGAGCGAGATCGCGCCGTACCCGCCGTGTCCAGCCCCGCCCTGCCAGACGATCCGTGCACCCCGCTGCTGTTCCGCGCGCCCAACTGGATCGGTGACGCGGTCCTCTCGCTGCCCGCGCTGGTCGCGCTGCGGACCGCTCGGCCCCACGCCCGCATCGGTGTGGCCACCCGCGCCCCGGCCCTGAAGGTGTTCGACGCCCACCCGGCCGTGGACGAGCGCCTGGTGGTCCCCCCCTCGGGGAACGGCGAGGCCGGATTCGTGCGCGAGCTGCGCGGGCTCGACTACGGCGCAGCCCTGGTCTTCAGCCCCTCGTTCCGCAGCGCCCTGCAGCTGTGGCGCGCGGATATCCCGGTTCGCATCGGCTACGCGGGAGACATGCGCAAGGCGCTGCTGACCCACCCGGTCGGCCAGCGCGCCGGGCGGCCCGCCGGCCACCAGGTCCGGGACTACCTCGACCTGGTGGAGGCCGTTGGCGTGGCGGTCGTCGATCCCGTGCCCCGGATGCAGCCCGGCGAGCGAGCCCACGCGGCCGCGCGCCGTCTGCGCGACCAGCTCGCGGTGTCCAGCCGGCCCCTGGTGGCGGTCGCCCCGTTCACCGCGGGCTCGCGCACCAAGCGCTGGCACGGATACGAGCGGATGATCTGGATGCTGGTCGAGGAGGGCGTGAACATCGCCGTGCTCGGCGGGCCGGGCGACGAGCACGCGGCCGGCCGCCTGCTGTCCGGGCTGACCCCGCACGTGCCCACGGAGCGGCTGTCGGTATTCGTCGGCCGCGACAGCGTACCCATCCCGACGCTGGCCGCGCTCGCGCCGCTGCTGCCGCTGATGGTCTGCAACGACACCGGCCCCATGCACGTGTGGGCGGCGGGCGGCGGCCGGGTGGTGGCCGTGTTCGGCTCCAGCCTGCCGGGCCTGCACGGCCCGCTGGGGGAGGGACACCGTGTCCTGCACCGGGGGGACCTGCGCTGCGCCGGCTGCTACGAATCGACCTGCGACAAGGGCATGGAGTGCCTGGCCGGCATCTTCCCCGCCGAGCTGATCGAGGTGATCCTCGACCAGCTGGGGCAGCCGCGTGACTGAACCGACTCCCCTGGTCGTGCGGTTCGGCCGGCTGGGGGATCTCGTGCTCACCTGGCCGGCGCTGGCCTGGCTCGCCGGGACGCAGGGACCGGTCGACCTCGTCACGGGCGAGGCCTACGCCCCGATGATGCACGCGCTGCCCTGGACCCGCGAGGTGCACGGGATCACCGGGCTGCCCGGACTGGCCGGTGTGCGCGAGGCACGGGGCCTGGCCGACAGGCTGCGACAGCGCGGCATCGGAGCGGTGTACGACCTGCACGCCTCCCTGCGCAGCCGGGTGCTCTGTGCGGCCCTGCGTGGCCGTGTACGACGCGTGTCCAAGCAGTCCACGGACCGCCGCCTGCGGGTCGGCCTCCGCCTGGGGAACTCCCGGCTCCGACTCGGATCGGGCGACGTGCGGCCGTTCACACGACGCTTCCTGGACACCGTGGGGGCACCCACCGACTCCGACGCGGTGCCCAGGTGGCCCCTGGCCAGCGGCCCCACGGGCAAGGATCTCGCCTTGTTGCCCGGGGCCCGGCGTCCCACCAAACGCTGGCCCGCGGCCTCGTACGGTGTGCTGGCGCGACGCTGGCGGGAGCGGACGGGCGCTACAGCGCGGGTCTTCTACGGCCCCGGGGAGGAGGCCCTGGTGGACAGCGTGGTGGCCGAGGCCGGGGGAGCGGCCACGCCTCACCGCGATCTGGACCTGCTGTCCGTGCTCGACGCCATGGCGGCTTGCGCCGTGGCCGTGGGCGGGGACACCGGCCTGCTGCACCTGGCCGCGTCCGCTGGCGCAGCCCCGGTGGGCCTGTTCGGGCCCACGGGCGCGCACATGGGGTACTGGCCCTGGCGGGACCGCGGCGTGACCCTGTCGCCGGACCTGTCCTGCCACCCGTGTACCCTGTACGGTGCGGAGCGCTGCGGACTGGAGCACCACGCGTGCCTGGCCGAGCGCACGCCGGACGAGGTGCTGGACGCAGCCCTGTCCCTGCTGGGAGCGCGATGACCGGGCCGACCCGCGTGATCCTGACCCTGGACCTGCCGCCCCGCCACGACGGCGGCATCGCCACCCTGGTGGACGTGCTCGCCACCGGCCTGTACGAGCTGGGGGAGACCGTCGTGGTCTACGCGCGGGGCCACGGCGAGGACGTCGAGGCCTGGGACGCGAGCCGGCCCTATGAGATCGTGCGCATGCGCGGGCACTCCTGGGTCCGGCACCCCACACGCAACCTGATTCCGTACATCCCCCACATCCGCGCCCACCACCACCCGGCCGTGATCTACGCAGCCAACTGGCAGCTGGCGGGCGCACCCGCGCGCATGGCGCGTCGCCTGGGCATGCCCGTGTCCGTGCTGGTCTACGGCCGCGATGTGACCGCCCTGGCGGACTTGCCCGCTCCGGTGATGGAGGCCGACCGGGTGATCGCACTCACCGACTGGCTGGCCGCCGAGCTGGTGGACCGCGGCGTGCCCGCCGATCGAGTGGTGGGTGTGCACGCTGCCGTGCACGAACCGCGCGGGGACGTGGCCCCGGCGCCCCTTCGCCGGCGCCTGGACATCCCGCCCGGGCCCGTGGTGTTCGCCCTGGGCCGGCTGATCCCGCGCAAGGGCCAGGACCGGTTGATCCAGGCGTGGCCCACGGTCCGCGAGGCGCACCCGGACGCCACGCTCCTGATCGGCGGCAAGGGCCCGGATGGGGAGCGACTACAAGGACTGATCGACGAGCATGGGCTCGCCGGGTGCGTTCGCCTGGCCGGCTTCCTCGCACCGGACGAGCTGGACGCGGCGTACGCACTGGCCGACCTGTTCGCGCTGCCGTGCCGCGAGGAGGTCGGCGGCGACACCGAGGGCTTCGGCCTGGTGTTCCTCGAGGCCAACGCGCGGGGGGTGGCCGCGGTCGGTGGCCGCACCGCGGGCGTGGTGGAGGCCGTGATCGACGGGGAGACCGGCACACTGGTCGACCCGCACGACGTGCCGGCGCTGGCGCAGACCATCGTCGAGCTGCTTCGCGACACGGAGCGCCGAGGACAGCTGGCCGACCAGGGGCGGCGCCGGGTGCTGGAGCGCTACCTGCCGCGCCACTACGCCCGCCGGGTACTGGAGGTGTCCCCATGAGCGCCCGCGTGCTGATCGCGTCCCGCCACGATCCGTTCACGGACCGTCCCCAGCCGCTGCAGGTGCTCGGCACGGCCATCGGGCTGGCGCGTGCGGGCGCCCGCGTGACCCTGGTGATGGACTCGCACCTGCGCGGCATGGGCCGCGTGGACGTGCAACACCGGCTGGGCCAGTCCATGGCCGGCATCGACCTGCGGCTGGTGCAGGGCGGCAACCCCGGTCTGCGAGGCATGAGCCGCCGCGCGGTGCTGGTGGGGCTGCTGCTGAAGGACTGGGACCTCGTGCTGGTGCGCGACTTCAAGCTCACGCCCCTGGTCGCGCGGGCGCACGGCGGCGCCGTGCTGGCTCACGAGTGGCACGCGCTCCCGTCGGCCCTGGGCCAGACGGACGAGGGCGAGGCCCGCGTGGCCCGGCTGGCTGGCCTGCACGTTTGTGTCTCCCGCGGCCTGGAGGGATACCTGCGGGAGACGCTGCTGCCGCACGGTGCCCACACCCTGGTGGCGCCCAACGGGTGCTTCCTCGACGGGGACGCTGCGCGGGCGAACATCGGGCAACTGGCCGACGCCCGTCGGGTGTTCTGTGCGGGGCTGTTCCGCCAGCCCGCCGCCGAGGAGGTCGTGCGGGGCCTCGCCGGACGGCTCCCCGACCGCGTGCAGCTGCGCGTCGTCGGCAAGGAGATCGAGGGAGGGATCGACTCGCGCGCCGCCGTGGCGCCCCGGGAGATCCCCGGACTGCTGACCGGCTCCCTGTGCCAGCTGGCACTGTACCGGCGCGACCTCAACACCGAGCGTTTCGCCTCGCCGCTGAAGGTGGTGCAGGCGATGGCCACGGGGGTGCCCCTGGTCGCGACAGACGTGCCCATGGTGCGCGAACTGGTCGAGGATCGACGGACGGCCCTGCTGGTGCCACCGGACGACGCCGACGCCGTGGTCGAGGCCGTGGCCGAGCTCGATGGCGACCGGGACCTGGCATGCGCGCTGGCAGACAACGCGCTGCAGGCCGCGGCCGATCTCACCTGGGAGCGGCGGGGCAGGACCCTGCTGGAGGCCCTGGAGTGAAGCTCGCGTACCTGCTGCGATACTTCCCGACCGTGTCGGAGACGTTCGTCTACGACGAGCTGCTGGAGCTGGCGCGGGTGGGGGAGGGGCCGCAGGTGTGGGCCGCGGATCGCACGGACGCGGTCGGGTACACGGGGCTGGAGACGCTGGCCTCGGCGTGCGGGTTCGTGCCCCGGGCGCACCAGCCGTCGGTGCTGCGGTACGCGACCTCGCGCTCGACCCTGGCCGACACCTGGTCTGCCTGGGGCAACCGCCCCAAGGACCTGCGGCGTGCCCACTGGCTGGCCTCGCGCCTGGCCGACGACGGCGTGCAGCACCTGCACGTGCACTTCGCCGCGGAGATGGCCGAGTGGGCGTGGGTGGTGCAACGCGACGCCGGGATTCCCTACACCCTGACCGTGCACGCACGAGACCTGTACTGTCCTCGGCCCTCGCTGGCGGACGTTCTGGCCAGCGCTCGGCGCGTGGTCACGATCAGCGAGTACAACGCCGCCCACCTGCGCGCCTTGGGCCTGCCACCGGACCGCGTGACCGTGGTCCGGCAGGGACTGGAGCTGCCTCCGGATCCCGGCCCCCGTCCGTCCCGCGGCGACAGGCCGCTCCGCGTGCTGAGCGTGGGCAGGCTGGTAGCCAAGAAGGGCCACGACCTGCTGGTCGAGGCCGTGGGCGCGCTGGCCGCGGACGGCCACGACCTGCACCTCGACCTGGTCGGCGACGGGCCCCTCGCCGGCCGGCTGGCCAGCCTCGCCGCCGAGCACGAAGCGCCCGTCACCTGGCACGGCGCCCAGCCCAGGGAACGGGTCCTGGACCTGCTGGGCCGGGCCGATCTGTTCGTGCTGGCCTGCCGCATGGACGCCGAGGGCGACCGCGATGGGATCCCGGTATCCCTGATGGAGGCCATGGCGCGCCGGGTGCCGGTGGTCTCGACCGACGTATCGGGGATCCCCGAGCTGGTCGAGAACGACCTCACCGGGTGTGTGGTGCCACCGGACGACGGCAGGGCACTGGCCGCGGTCATGGCCAGCCTCGACACGGATCCGGCCCGGTGCGTACGGCTCGCCGCCGAGGCCAGGTCCCGCGTACAGGCCGAGCACGACCTGGCGCGGCAGGTTCGACGGCTGCTCCATACCATCCGATCCGCTTGATCGAGGTGCTATGGTCTCTGCAGGGAGGGATCCCGATGCGGTTCTCGACGTTCGCCCTCGGCATGGTCTTCATCGCCGTCTCGGGGTGTGAAGAAGAGACGGTCACGTCCGACGACGACCTGGTCGGCGACGACGACACCACCGAGGTTCAGGGGGACGACGACACGGCCGTGGACGGGGTCGAGGGTGTCAGCCTGGCGCTGGCTGACGCCCGACTCCTCGGAGCATCCCCCGGGGATCACGCCGGCTCGTCGATCGCAGCGGCGGGCGACATGAACGGCGACGGATTCGACGACGTGCTCATCGGCGCGGACGGCGCGTCGACCGCGGGCGAGGATGCCGGCGCCGTGTACCTGGTCCACGGCCCGATGCACGGAGACCTCGACCTGTCCGTGGCCACGGCCTCGCTCCTCGGTGCGGCGGGCGGATCGGCAGCCGGTGCGGCCGTCTCCAGCGCCGGCGACGTCGACGGCGATGGTCGCCGGGACGTGCTCGTGGGAGCCAGCGGCCACTCCGGCTACGCCACCGATGCCGGCGCCGCCTACGTCGTCCGCGGTCCGCTCGTGGGCGACCTTCCGCTGGGCGCCGCAGACACCATCCTGCTGGGTCGGGAGGCGAGCGACCGGGCCGGTTCCTCCGTGGCCGGCGGCTGCGACATCGATGGCGATGGTCTCGGTGACGTGGTGATCGGGGCGATCCAGGACAACGCCAACGGCACCTGGGCCGGTGCGGCCTACGTGGTGTACGCGCCCGAACCGGGGACGCGGGACCTGGGCACGGCGGACGCCATCCTGCTGGGCGAGAGGTCCATGGACCGCGCCGGCTCGTCGATGTCCTGCGCAGGCGACATCGATTGCGACGGCCACGACGATCTGCTGGTCGGCGCGATGGGAGCCGACGGGGGCAAGAACTGGGGCGCTGCCTACCTCGTGTACGGACCGGTGGAGGGTACGTTCGACCTGGGCATGGTCGGCACCCGCCTGGACGGCGAGGATTCGGGGGACCACGCAGGGATCGCGGTCGCACTCACCCCGGACGTGAGCGGTGACCACGTCGACGATCTGCTGATCGGCGCCAAGTACACGGATCACGGCACCCTGAACGGGGGATCGGCCTACCTGTTCCACGAAGCCCTGGTCGAAGACCAGACCCTCGCAGCCGCCAACGCCGTCATGATCGGGGAGACGAGCCACGACTACGCCGGCAACAGCGTGGCAGCCGCCGGTGACGTGGACGGTGACGGGCTCGCTGACATCCTGATCGGTGCCAGCGGCGTGTCCGGCGGGCCCACCATGCTCGGTGCAGCCTACCTGGTCACATCGACACTGGCCGACGAGTTCGACCTGGCGGCCGCGCACCGCAAATGGATCGGTGAGGCCGACAACGACTGGGCCGGCTGGGCCGTGTCGTCTGCCGGCGACGCCGACGGCGACGGGCTGCACGACATCCTGATCGCCGCTCCGCGGCAGGACGCCAACGGCGAGGACGCCGGCACGGTCTATCTCGTGTACGGAGCGGGTATCTGACGTCTCGCGGGGTCAGGGTGTGATCGACCGCGCCACCCGGAAGCCCACGCTGTCGTGCGTCATGCCCTGGGGGCTGGCGTTTCGCGCCCCGCAGCGGGTGTCGGTGACGAAGGAATGCCACGACCCGCCGCGCTCGACGCGGCGGGGGTAGGGCTCGTCGGTGGCGTCCACGGCCGGATCCGTGGCCTGCTCGGCGGGGTAGGGGGCCATGGCGTCCCAGACCCACTCGCGCACGTTGCCGTGCATGTCGTACAGGCCCCACTCGTTGGCGCGCAGGGACATCACGTCCATGGTGCGGCCGGCCGCCGTGCCCGCCGGGCAGTCCGGGGCCGGGACGGTGGTGTCGCAGTTGGCGGCTGCCGACGAAAGGCAGCTGCCGAACGCGTACGGCGTGGCGGAGCCCGCGCGGCAGGCGTACTCCCACTCGGCCTCGGTGGGCAGGCGGTAGCCGTCGGCGCTTCGGTCCCAGCGCACGTCGTTCCCCTCGATCACGTACGCGGGTGTGAAGCCCTCGGCCTCGGACAGCCCGTTGCAGTAGCGAACCGCGTCCAGCCAGCTGACGCTCTCCACCGGGTGCTGGGTCCCGCTGCGGGTCGACGGGTTGCCGCTGGTCACGTGCTGCCACTGCCCCTGGGTCACCTCGGCCGCGGCCAGCAGGAACGGCGCGCTGATCATGACCTCGTGCTGGACCTCGTCGGGGCGACGCCCGGGCTCGCCCAGCGGGGATCCCATCTGGAAGGTGCCCGGCTCGACCCGGATCATGGACGCGGGCTCGGGCGGAGCTGGAGCCGGGGGCGCCTTGGGCTCGCCCCTGCACGCCCCGACCGTACACGCCATCAACCCACACAGGAGCGGGAGCAGGGCGGCGGCGACCGGCAATCGTCCAAGCTGCATCACTACGGTCAACCTACCAGAAGGTGTAGGCTGGTGCCTCCATGTCGATCCCGCTCCACCGCAAGATCGTGTACAGCCTGGTGCCGCTCGCGGTCCTGGCCGCGGCCGCGACCGGTGTGCTGACAGTCTTCGACCGGCGCGGCGTGGTCGACGTCGACCGCTCCGACGAGCGGGTGATCACCGGCCACACCGACCAGCTGCAGTTGGTCGCCGTGGGAGACCGCTGGCAGTTCACCAACCACGACGCCAGGGTGTCCCTGACCATGCCCCGCGACCGGGGCGAGCCGGAGCTGCGGGTGCTGCTCGTCGGCGGCTCCATGGCCATGGGCATCCCCTACCAGGACCACGGCGCCGGCGACCTCGCCCGCTGGCTGCAGGCCATCCTGCAGGCGCGTCAGCCCGAGGTCGACGTCACGGTGATCAACGCAGCGGTCGGCGGTATGGGCTCGGTGGGCGTGGCGCAGACCGTGCGCACCTGCGCGGCGCTGCAGCCCGACGTGGTCCTGGTGCTGACCGGCAACAACGAGGGCTACGTGCCCGATCCGCTCGACCGCACGCTGCATCGCTGGGTGGTGTACCGGGCGCTGCGCAAGACCCTGCTCGCCGAACCCGAGCCCTGGGAGCACCCCGACTTCCAGCCCCAGGACGAGCGCGTGGAGGAGATCGACGCGCAATTCCGCCGCAACCTCGAGTCGATCGCGGACGAGGCCGACGACCTCGAGGTCGAGCTCGCGCTCGTCACCCTCCCGATCAACCTGCGCTGGATGGGCGAGGTGATCCCGGGCGCGGGCAACCCCTACCGCGGCCGCGGCTACCCCGCCATGGAGCCGGACGCGGCCATCTCCGAGGGCCTGCGCCTGTGCGGCGACGGCGACGTCCAGGGCGCGGTCGACGCGTTCTACCGCAGCGACGAGCACTACACCGCCGGCCTGGCGCTGGGCCAGTGCCTCGCGGACACGGGCGACCACGCCAGCGCGCTGGAGACATGGCGGGCGCTGGTGTCCACGTACCCCATGGGGCGCACGCGTCCGGCGCTCAACCAGGCGGTGCGGGAGGTGGCCGGGATCCGAGGAGCGCTGCTGGTGGACGCGGACGCGGCCTACCTGGCCCGGGATCCCCACGGCCTGCCCGACCCGACCCTGTTCCTGGACAACTGCCACCTCACGGCCGGGGGCAACGCCTGGCTGGCCGAGCAGCTGGTGGACGATCTGCTGGACGGCGGTGTCCTGTCCACGCGAGGGGCTGCGCCCGCGCCCGGGATCGAGGACCTGGCGCGCAGCCAGGGGTGGGAGCACCTGTTCAAGCACGAGTGCCCGGGCAACCTGGTCTCCACGCGTACGACACGGAGGCTGGAGCCGGTGGACGCCGCCGCCGAGCTGGTCACGCCGACCGCGGATACGGAGGCATTCGCGCGGGCCCTGGCCAGCGCGTCGGACCACGACTGGTCCCAGTGGCGTGGCCCGAACCGGGACGGGCGCTCCCCCGACACCGGCCTGCTGCGCCAGTGGCCCGAGGACGGTCCTCCCCGGCTGTGGACCGCCGAGGGCATCGGCCGCGGCTACTCGTCACCCGCGGTCGTGGGCGGGGCGGTCTTCGTCACGGGCATGGTCGACAGGGAGGGGCGGCTGACCGCGCTCGATCCCGACGGCGCCGTGGCCTGGCAGGTGGCCTACGGACCGGAGTGGCACCGGGCCAAGCCCGGCGCGCGCAGCACGCCCACCGTGCGGGACGGCCGGGTCCACGTGGTCAGCGCCATGGGACGGGTGAGCTGCTTCGAGGCCGTCGGCGGCGAGCGGGTCTGGGCGGTCGACACGGCCGAGCGGTTCGCGTCGCGGCCCCTGGACTTCGGCTACGCCGAATCCCTGGTCGTGGACGACCACCACGTGTACGTGACGCCGGGCGGGAAGGACGCCGCCGTGGTCGCGCTGCACCGCGACACGGGCGAGACCGCCTGGGTCGGCCAGGGCCTGGACGAGGCGTCCGGGTACGGCTCGCCCCTGCTGATCACCGACGCCGGGCGGTCGTTGCTGGTCGCCATGCTGGCGGAGAGCTTCGTGGGTCTGCGCGCAGACACCGGCGAGCTGCTGTGGCGGGAGCCCTACGACCGCTTCCACGCCGTGCCCGACCGCCGCGTGCACACCGACTACCCCAACACCCCCCTGTTCGCCGACAGCGCGCTGCACGTGACCGCCGGCTACGGGGATGGCAGCGCCCGCTTCGACCTCGACGGCACCGGGATCACCCGACGGTGGGTCGAACGCGCGCTCGACGTGCAGCACGGCGGGGCCGTGTTCGTGGACGGCTACCTGTACGGCGCGGCCATGCAGGGGGAGACCGGGGGGCAGTGGGTGTGCCTGCGCTGGGACAGCGGCGAGGTGGCGTACCAGCAGACCTGGAATGGCCACGGCGGCGCGGTGATCCACGCCGACGGCATGCTCGTGCTGTACGAGGAACAGACGGGCCGCGTCGGACTGGCACCGGCCACGCCGGACGGACTCGAGGTGAGCAGCTCGTTCGTGGTCCGTCAGGGCCTCGGTGATCACTGGGCGCACCCCGCCATCTCCGGTGGCCTGCTGTACATCCGGCACGGAGACGTGCTCACGGTGTACGACCTTCGATCTGCCCCTTGACATCCCCCTGGATTCTGACGAGTGTCTGCCCCATGAACGATGTGTGCTCCATGACCGGGTTCGGCTCCGCCGAGGAGTCGGCCGAGGCCTTCTCGTTTTCCTGCGACGTGCGGTCGGTGAACCATCGCTTCTGCGACGTTCGCGTGAAGCTGCCGCGGGAGTTCATGCGGCTCGAGCCAGTGATCCAGCAACGGGTGCGCAAGCGCGTCGGCCGCGGGCGCGTCGAGGTGGCCGTACGCGGAGAGGCGGGCCTCGCGTCGAACCGTCGGCTGGTGGTGGACACCTCGCTGGCCCTGCAGTACCGCGAGGCCCTCGACGAGCTGTCCGACGCCCTGGACCTGCAGCCGCCGAAGCTGCCCGTCGTGGACTACGCTGCGTTCGAGGGGGTGCTCACGCTGCAGACCGCGGACGCGGACGAGACCGCGGACGAGGCGCTGCTGCGAGCCGTGGACGACGCCCTGGCCGCCCACCGCCAGATGCGCCGGCAGGAGGGGCTGGCGCTGGTCGCCGACCTGAGCGCACGCCTGGACACGGTCGCGCGGCTGGTGGACGAGGTCGAGCAGCAGGGCGCCGACCAGCTCTCCCGACTGCAACGACGTCTGACCGAGCGACTGCGCACCCTGCTGGCCGACGCGCCCCTGGACGACGACCGGGTGCTGACCGAGGCCGCGGTGGTGGCCGAGCGCGCCGACGTCACCGAGGAGCAGGTTCGGCTGCGTCAGCACGTGGCCGCCTTCCAGGAATCCCTGGACGGAGGAGGCCGCATCGGTCGCAAGCTGGACTTCCTGGCCCAGGAGATGCTGCGGGAGGCCAACACCATCGGCAGCAAGGCGTGGGAGGCGCCGGTCTCCCTGCGGGTGATCGAGATCAAGAGCGAGATCGAGCGGATCCGCGAACAGGTGCAGAACGTGGAGTGACGGTGATGGAAGCTTCGATGCGTGGGACCCTGGTGGTGCTGAGCGGCCCGAGCGGCGTGGGCAAGTCCACGCTGGTCTCGCGGGTGCTCGAGGCGATGCCCGAGCTGGCGTTCTCGGTGAGCGTGACCACCCGGCCGATGCGCCCCAGCGAGCGGGACGGTGTGGACTATCGCTTCGTGGACGAGGCCGAGTTCGAGCGCCTGGCCGCGCACGGGGACCTGCTCGAGCGCGCCGTCGTGCACGGCTACCACTACGGCACGCCGAGGGACGAGGTGCATCGGCTGCAGGCCGAGGGCAGGACCGTGATGCTGGACATCGACACCCAGGGCGCGGACCAGGTGCGCGCGTCGGGCGAACCGGCCACGTTCGTGTTCATCCTGCCGCCGGACATGGCCACCCTCACCGGGCGGCTGGAGGCCCGCGGCACCGAGACCGAGCAGTCCCTCGCCGTTCGCCTGACCGGCGCACCGGTGGAGATGGCCCGGGCTCACGACTACGAGTTCGTGGTGGTCAACGGCGAGCTGCGGCAGTCCGCCCGCGACCTGACCGCCGTGCTGCGCGCGGCCGTGCTGCGCTCCAGGCGCGACGAGATCGTCGAGCGCTCCCTGAGCTGACGCCATGCCCTCCCTGCTGTTCGACGACCTGCTGGAACAGGTCCAGGCCTATGCCGCGGACGCGGCCGTGGAGCACGTCCGGCGGGCCTACGACCTGACGAGGGAGACCCCGGACGGCGACGCCCTGGGCACCATCGAGGCGGGGGTCCAGCGGCCCCTGGCCGTGGCCAACCTGCTGGCCGACCTGCGCCTGGACGTGGACACCTTGACCGCGGGCCTGCTCTACCCTGCCGTGGACGACGGGCGGGTGAGCCTGGACGAGGTGAGCGAGCGGTTCGGCCCGGACCTCGGCGCGCTGGTCGATGCGGTGCAGCGCCTCTCCCAGGTGGACTACCGCGGCTCGGCCGAGGACCAGGCCGAGTCGTTCCGCAAGATGATCTTCGCCATGTCCAGCGACCTGCGCGCGCTGCTCGTCAAGCTGGCCGACCGGCTGCACCTGCTGCGCACCGCCGGGGACCGCTCCCCGCAGGTCCAGCGTCGCATGGCCCGCGAGACCCTGGACATCTATGCGCCCATCGCCAACCGGCTGGGGATCCAGAGGCTCCGCATCCCGTTCGAGGACCTCAGCTTCCGGGTGCTTCACCCGGAGCTGTTCGCGCGCCTGCGCCGGGGCCTGGCCGAGCGAGCCGAGCACGACCAGCGCTTCACAGACGAGGTGGTGGAGCAGCTCCGCGAACTGGCCGCCGAACACGTACAGGGGGTGGAGGTCTACGGCCGGGTCAAGCACCAGTACAGCATCTACCGCAAGATGGTGGCCAAGCGGCTGGACCTCGACGAGGTCGGCGACCTGGTCGCGTTCCGGGTGCTCGTGCAGGACGTGTCCGACTGCTACGCCGTACTCGGGGCCATCCACGGCCGCTGGGAGCCGATCCACGAGCGGTTCAAGGACTACATCAGCCGGCCCAAGCCCAACGGCTACCAGAGCCTGCACACCACCGTGGTCGACGGCGACGGCGCCCGCTTCGAGATCCAGATCCGCACGCGAGAGATGCACGACGTGGCGGAGATGGGCATCGCCGCCCACTGGCAGTACAAGGAGGGGCGGCTGGCGCTGAGCGCCGACCAGCTGGAGCGGTACTCCCGGGTCAACCAGCTCACCCGGATGGCCGCCGAGATCGACGACCCCGAGGAATTCGTGGAGATGGTCAAGGTCGACCTCTTCGCGGGCGAGGTGTACGTGTACACGCCGGCCGGGGACGTGCGCTGGTACCCCCGCGGCGCGACCGCGCTGGACTTCGCGTTCTCCATCCACTCCGAGGTCGGCCTCAGCTGCGTGGGCGCCAAGGTGGACGGCCGCATCGTGCCGCTACGCTACAAGCTGCAGTCCGGGGACCGCGTGGAGGTGATGACACGCAAGGGCCAGACCCCCAGCCGGGACTGGATGCGCATGGTGGTCACACCTCGGGCGCGCAACAAGATCCGTACGCAGCTCCGGGCCGAACGGCGGGAGCAGGCCCGCGTCGCGGGCGAGGAGTTGCTGGCCAACGAGCTGCGCCGCAGGGGCAAGCTGTTGCACCGGCTGGTCAAGCGGGGTGAACTCGACCCGGTGCTGGCCGAGCTGAAGGTTCAGGAACCCGACGAGCTGTACAAGCGCCTGGGCTACGGTTCGCTCAACCTCGAGCGCGTGGCCGAGCTGATCGCCCCGCGCGAGAAGCCTCCCGAGGATCTCCCGCCCGCCCTGCGCAGCGTGGAGCTGGAGCCGGTCAAGGGCCGCAGCCCGATCCGCGTGCACGGGCTCGACGGCATGATGACCACCTTCGCCCGTTGCTGCCGCCCCATCCCGGGCGAGCCGATCGTGGGCTACGTGACCCGGGGGAGGGGGATCACCATCCACCGGGCCAGCTGCCGCCAGGCGCTGCGCCTCGACGAGGACCGGGTGGTGGAGGTGGAGTGGGCCGAGGGTGGCACCCTGCGCAGCGCGCGCATCCGCCTGACCCTGGAGGATCGCCCCGGAATGCTCGCCGAGGTGACCCGCCGCATCGGGCTGATGAAGCTCGACATCATGTCCATGGACGCTCGCTCGGACGGCGACGGCTACGGCACCGCCACCATCGGCCTGGCCGTGCGCAACAAGGACCACCTGCTGCAGGTGATGAGCAACCTCGAACGGATCAAGGGTGTGCTGGAGGTGGATCGGGTCTAGCAGTCTTCGGGGAAAGGCGCCTCGACGCAGTCTGAGGACTGCGCTGGC
>CAZXHG010000155.1:0-24145 GCA_964639985.1 uncultured Rickettsiales bacterium | reverse complement strand
TTCGACAACGACTGCGACGGCCTGATCGACGCCAACGAGACCGACGGCGACTCCTACGAGTACACGGACTGCGACGGCGACTGCGACGACAGCAACGCCGACATCGTGCCAGGCGCGTGGGACGTGGAGGACGGCCTGGACAACGACTGCGACGGCACCACGGACGAGGACGTGCTCGACTGCGACCTGGTGCCGGCCAACCCCACGTCCGAGCAGTACATGCCCCACGCCAGCGCCTACCACGGCCTGGCCATCGACGACGACGGCTACATCGTGGGCAGCGACGGCAGCGCGCTGATCAAGGCCAGCTACGGCGGCAAGAAGTGGTTTCTGTTCACGCCCAACACCGGCTACTGCGAGCAGATCACGTACATGCCGGACGGCACCCTGGTGATCGTCAGCACCAACCAGGGCGCGCTGATGAAGGTCGACGCGTCCGGGATCCCCGTGTATCTGACCCAGAGCCACGGGGCGTACGGCCTGATCTACGGCCCGGACGGGCTGCTGTACACCGCGGGCAGCGACGGCATACGCCGGGTCGATCCGATCAGCGGCATGTCCGACATCATCGCCTCCGTGCCCATGACCGCCCACACCTTGGCGTTCAACGCCGACGCCTCCAAGATGTTCGTGGGCACCATCGGCAACGGCACGCTGTACGCCTTCGACCTCGACATGAACCTCGATCCCACCGGCCCGGCCCAGCCGTTCGCCAACGTGGGCGGCGGCTGGCACGACGGGCTGGGTGTGGACGCGTGCGGCCACATCTTCGTGGCCGACTACTACAGCTCCTCGCTGTACCGGGTCTCGCCCGACGGGGACACCTCCCTGGCGGTCAACTGGGCCTTCAACGGCTACGGCCACGGCCTGATCTGGGGCAACGGCGTCGGCGGCTGGCGGGCGGACGCGCTGTACGTGCCGCTGCCGTACGACGGCAACCAGGTCAAGGAGGTGGTGGTCGAGGTGCCTGCCTGTACCTGGGGTGGAACGGTGCACAATGCACCCTGAGCGGAGGAACGAGATGCACTGGAGCCTGCTGCTGCTGATGGGTCTGCTGGTGATCGGGACGGCCTGCGACGGGGACGACGACGACGACTCCGCGGTCGCGGACGACGACGACGCCACGGACGACGACGACGACGACGCCACGGACGACGACGACGACACCACCCCACCGGAGCTGCGGGGGGCGTGCGCGTTCGAGGACAAGGTCGGCCTGTTCGTGGTGCAACACGAGGAGGCCTACTCGTACGTGCAGGGAGAGGTCCGCGACGGCGTGGTCCCGATCACGATCCTGGAGAACGTGGTGGAGGAGGGGGACTGCATTCTGTGGCGGGCGAACAACCCGTTCTGCGATCCGCCCTGCCAGCCGGACGAGACGTGCGATCTGGACGGCGAGTGCATCCCGTACCCGACCAACATGGACGTGGGCACGGTCACGGTCACCGGGCTGAACGAGGCCGTGGAGATGGAGCCGCCCGGCGGCGGCATGCCCGCCACGTACTACGACACCCAGATGCCCCACCCGGCCTTCGACCCGGGCGCGGAGATCGAGCTCGTGGCCACGGGCAACGAGATCGGCGGCTTCACCCTGCACGGCGAGGGGTTCGCCCCCATCGAGATCCCGGACGAGCCGTGGGTGGTGGTCGAGGGCCAGCCCCTGGAGGTCACCTGGACCACGGACAGCTCGAGCCGGGCCACGGTCTGGGTGCGGCTCAACATCGACCAGCACGGCACCACCCCGGTGGAGGTGTGGTGCGACGTGGCCGACTCCGGGTCGATGAGCATCCCCTCGGAGGTGGTCGACACCCTGGTGGGATACGGCGTATCCGGGTTCGCCACCGGCACCATCTACCGCCACACCCTGGACTCGGTGGACGGGGACACCGGGTGCATCGAGTTCGAGGTGGTGTCGCGGCTACCCGCCGATCTGCAGGTGGAGGGCCACATCCCCTGTGACAGCCCGGACGACTGCCCGGAGGGCATGGAGTGCGACTACGCCACCGGGACGTGCGTGTGAACCCGATGGGCCGCCGCGGACTGCCATGGCTGCTGGTCCTGGCGCTGCTGGGGCTGCTCGTGTGCACGTGCAGTCAGTGGCAGCACGACCCGGACGACGACACGGCCGCGCAGGATGACGACGACGTGGCCGCGGACGACGACGACGCGGACGACGACAGCGCGGCCGGCGACGACGACAGCGCGACGGACGACGACGACAGCACCACCAACGCCGATGCGGATGGCGACGGCTACTGGATCGCGGCCGGCGACTGCGACGACAACGATCCCAACGTCAACCCGGGCGCGGACGAGGTATGCGACGGGATCGACAACGACTGCGACGGTGATATCGACGTGGATCCCGTCGATTGCGTGGTGGCCAACGGCACGGCCGCGTGTGTGGACCTGCAGTGCGGTATCGCCGAGTGCGACGAGGGCTGGTACGACATGGACAACCAGTACGCCACCGGCTGCGAGGTGGCCGAGGACGGCTGGGAGTTCTACGGCGGCGACAGCTGCGGCGACGCCCTCGACAGCTGGGCGCCGTTCACGGACGACCCGCCCACCACGGAGTTCATCACCGGTAACCTGGTGTACGACCACTTCCACCCGGACGAGGACGAGGACTGGTACCTGATCCACGCCACCGACGTGACCGAGAATGACGGCGACTGCGACCCGTTCGACGTGGACGTGTACTTCTCCAGCGAGCCCACCGGCGACGTGCGCCTGGAGATCTACGACACGGACTGCAACCTGTGGTCCGGCCCGGGCGAGCCGTGCGACATCGACCTGACCGTGTTCTCCTGGGACGCGTCCGGCGAGTGCCCCTGCTCCTGGACCGACCCCGGCGAGGGCCACAACACCTGCACGGACAACTCCATGGACTTCGTGATCCGCGTGTACCGCGGCGTGGGCCTGCCGAGCGATCAGGACTACGAGATCGAGATCGGCAACGGGTGAGGTTGGACCACTTCCGAGCGGGCGGAGCGTGGAATGGGGCGAGGTCAGCGGCGTAGGTCGGACGTGCCCGCATCAGCCCAGCGGTTCCGCCTCGCCCCCATGGACAACCTGAACGTGGGATTGACGGCCCTGGTCGTGGCAACCGTCGGCACGATCGGCCTGACCGCCCTGATGAATGGACTCTTCCTGACCATCGAGGAGGTGGGTCACGAGCTGCTGATCAGGGTGGGATTGCTGGCGCGCCCCGATCACGCCGTGTTCACGGGAATCGGGTTGGCCGTGCTCGCCTTCGGGCTTTTCCTCTGCGGCATCCTCGGATCGATCCTGGTGTACTACCGCCCCCGCTACTTCGAGATCTCCGGGCGCGGGCTCCGGATCGTGTGGCCGATCCGCCGACGGACCTACCCTCTGAGCAGCATCACCGGCGCCGAGCTGTACGACTGGCAGGGCTTCAGGCGGGTGTACGGGCGTGGCGGCCGCATCGGGGCCGGTGGGTTCCTGGGCGCGTTCGGCTTCAGGACGTCGAAGCGAGGCCTGCTGAGCATGTACATCTCGCGCTTCGAGCCGGTGCTGGTGGTGACGTTCACCAGGGCGCGCCCGTTGCTGATCTCCCCGGAGCGGCCCACCGAGTTCCTCGACGAGCTGCGGCAGCGATTCAACGAGGCGGGCCAGGTCTGGCAGACCCCTCCTTCCCCGTAGGATCCCCACGCCCACAACGTCGGTGATGATATCGGGAACGGGGTGGTCTTCGAGCAGGGCCAGGAGGTGGATCGTCACGATTCGGGATGCGGAGACACGTGTTCTCGAGACGTCCAGCTGATCACTATCGGGAGGATCCGGTCATGTTCGACAGCTCGAGTGGTCCCATCCTCGGTGTTCGACCGTTCGCGTCGCGCCTCGCTCCCTGGCTCGCGCTCGCCGTGGTCCTGGCCGGATGTCCCGCGTCCACGGGTGATGACGACGACAGCGCCGCTGACCTCGACGAGGCGTGCTCGGCTTACGACCCCGACGACGAGCAGGAGTGCTGGTCACACGCCCGGGAGTACGAGCTGGGCCAGTGTGTGTGTGACAGCACCGATGTCGAGCTCTGCTCCAACGAGTACTGGCGTCCCCTGTCGTGCGACACCCTGTGCGAGAGGGCAGAGCTTGGTCCCAGCACCGGGTGCGTACCCCACCTGCTCTGCCTGTGCGAGGGCGGACCGGAGGTCCCCGAGACGTGTGGGGACGGAGAGGTCCAGGCGGGCGAGGAGTGCGACGAGGGTGAAGACAACTCGGTGAACGGCGTCTGCCTGCCCACCTGCCTGGAGAACGTGTGCGGCGATGCCTACCTCGGCCCCCACGAGACCTGCGACCACGGCATCTTCAACGGCCAGGACGGGCACTGTACGGACACCTGCGACGAGGAGATCACCGGCTGAGGGAGGACAGGGGACGTTGGCGCCCCCCTCTTCCCTGCACACCAATGTGGCGCGGTTCGGCGGCGCTCACGCCGCATTCGGGGTTCCCCGTCTCGACCGTGCCAATCTGGTATACCGATGCCTCCCTCGATCCCTGGCCGCCTCCACGGCCGATACCATCGCAACTGCGCGAAACCATTGATGTTCTCCGACTTTCGTCCCGGTTGGCACGCCCCCTGCAATTCAGGGAGGCAACGACAACGAGACCATGGATCGGGGAGACCACGATGCGAGCGATCATGCAGGACGAATACGGCCCCGCGGGCGTACTGAGGCTCCAACACATCGACCGACCCGCGGTGGGCGACGACCAGGTGCTGGTCCGCGTGCGGGCGTCGTCCGTGAACATCGGCGACCTGTTCATGATGACCGGCACGCCCTACATCCTGCGGCTGGCCTTTGGATTGCGCCGTCCACGGATCCGGATCCGTGGACTGGACATCGCGGGCGTGGTCGAGGCGGTGGGCAGGGACGTCACCCGCTTGCAGCCCGGGGACGAGGTGTACGGTCTGGGTGACGGGGCCCTGGCCGAGTACGTGTGCGTGCACGCGGATCGGCTCGCCCGCAAGCCGGCTGGACTCACCTTCGAGCAGGCCGCGGCCGCGCCCAACGCCGGACTGACCGCCCTGCACGGGGTGCAGCGGTCCGGACAGGTGCAGCCCGGGCACCGGGTGCTGGTCAACGGCGCGTCTGGCGGGGTCGGTACCTTCACCGTGCAGATGGCCCGGGCGTTCGGTGCGGAGGTCACCGGGGTGTGCAGCCCGCGAAACGTGGACCTGGTCCGCTCTCTCGGCGCGGTCCGGGTCATCGACTACACCCGGGACGACTTCACCCGGGACGGCCAGCGCTACGACCTGGTCGTGGACAACGCGGGGAATCACTCGTTCGCGGATCTGCGCCGCGTCGTCCGACCCGGTGGAGTCCTGATCTCGCAGAACGGGACGGTGGGCGGCCGTTGGTTCGGTCCGCTGGTCCGCATGGCCCGCGAGCACCTGGCCTCGGTGTTCGCCCCGCTCACGGTGCGCGGCAACGCCTGGTCGCCGAATGCGAGCGACCTGGCGACGCTGGCCGGGTACCTGGAGTCCGGCGAGGTCGCGCCGGTCATCGACCGGACCTTTACGCTGGACGAGACAGCGAAGGCATTCACCTACGTGGGCGAGGGACACGCCCGCGGCAAGGTCGTCGTCACGGTGTAGACCCGCCGGGATCACACCTGCGAGGAGGAGAGACCATGAAGCTGGCCATCATCGGAGCCGCTGGCAAGACCGGCATCTGCACCACACGCCTGGCACTCGAACTTGGATTCGAGGTCGCGGCCGTGTGCCGCGAGCCGTCCGCGGCGAGGCTGATCGAATACGCGGACCACACCGGCTTCGAGCTGGTGACCGCGCCGGTGGTGTCGGACGAGGCCATGCTCACCGAGGCCCTGGAGGGGTGCGATGCCGTGGTCGCGATCCTGATCTCGGCGTCGAAGCTGAAGTCGAGCTCCCTGACCCGGGAGGACTATGCGGCCTGCATGCTCGACTCCCTGGGCAACCCCGAGCACCACCGGCGCACGTTGACCGTGGTCGGGGATGGGGGCCGAGGGTAGCGGCGGTTCGGATCAGGGCAGGCGAACATGGAGAACCGTGAGGCCGCCATCATCCGAAGCGTCCGGGTAGTCCTCAGCGCGGTCGAGGAGGCACCACTCCGCGCCGGGCAGGTGTTCGGCGATTCGATCGGCGAGGAAGTCCACGCCGTGACGCGGTGAGTTGGAGGCGAGCAGGAGGTGGGCCCGCGGGGTGGCCAGGGAGGGGACCTGGCGCAGGAGCCGGGGCCAGCCCCGTTCGGTGGCGAAGCTCCGTCCCTGGTCCGTCGGCGGATCGATGACGACGAGGCCGAACGGTCCCAGGCGGCGCAGCTTGCCGAACGACTTGAAGATGTCGTGTCGCAGAAAAGAGACGCGTCGGAGATCATGGCCGTTGTCGATGTGATTGGTTCGACCCAGCTGCAGCGCCGACCTGCTCATGTCGACGTTGACCACGCGATCGGCGCCGCCCTCGACCGCCGCGACCGAGAACGAGCAGGTGTACGCGAACAGGTTCAGCACGGCGCGCCCGGGCGCGAGGCCGCGGACCCGCGCGCGCCCGCGGGCCATGTCGCCGAAGAAGCCGACGTTCATGCCGTGGTCGAGGCGGAGCCGGTATCTCAGACCGTCCTCATGGGCCCACACGCGCTCGGGCAGGTTCCCGCGCCGCAGCTCCGCGGGAGCTCCGGGAAGGTGTCGCCGCTGCACGAGCAGGCCGCGCAGTTCGGTGAGTCCGTGTGCGAGCCTGTCGACGAGGGGGTCCAGCAGGGCCTCGGCCTCGCGGTCGTGCAGGGTGACGAGGGCCACCGGTGGGAACCAGTCGACGACCACGGCCTCCAGGCCGGGATGGAGCCCGCCGCGGCCATGAAAGAGCCGTCGCGCGTCGTCACCGGCGACCGTGCCGAGGCGCTGGTCGATCTCGGCGAGGAGCCGGTCCGATCGCATGGTGGCTGCTCCCCTCGGCCGAAGAGCACCGATACGGTGCGTGTGGCGGGTGCGAGTCCAGTTCTAGCGTACGGCCGATCGACGTGCCAGCCGTCCCGAGCTCGTTTCCCCCGTGCTAGGCTCCGATTCGATGTTCCGCTGCCTGCCTCCCGGCCTGTGCCTGCTGCTGGTCGCCTGCGTCCTCCCGGACTGGCCGCCTCCCTGGGTGGACGACGACACCGTCATCGACGACGACACGGCCGACGACGACGACACGACCGGCGACGACGACACCACCCCCGTCGACGATCCGTGGATCACCATCGACGGCGACGAGTACCTGATGGGCAGCGATGAAGGGGACGCCGACGAGCTGCCGATCCACACGGTCACGGTACCGTCGTTCCAGCTGATGCGGACCGAGGTGACGGTGGCGCACTACGTGGCCTGCATCGATGCCGGCGCCTGCACCGTTCCGACCCCCGACGCCGACAACTGCACCGCGACCGTGCAGGACAACGCCGAGCAGCCGATCGGGTGCGTGGACTGGGACCAGGCCCAGGACTTCTGTGCCTGGTCCGGCGGCCGCCTCCCCAGCGAGTCCGAGTGGGAGTTTGCAGCCCGCAACCGGGGCGCGGACGTGGTCTATCCCTGGGGAGACGAGCCGGCGACGTGCGACCACGCGATCATGCACGACCTCGACTACGGCAACGGCTGCGGTCTGGCCACGGTGTGGCCCGTGTGCAGCCGCAGCCCGGCCGGTGACACCGACGAGGAGCTGTGCGACATGGCCGGCAACGCGGCCGAGTGGGTGCAGGACTGGTACCACGCCAGCTACGAAGGCGCCCCGGCCGACGGCTCGGCATGGGAGAGCGGCGGCGGGGGTGGCCGGATCACCCGCGGCGGCAGCAGCTCCAACGACGCCGAGAAGCTGCGCGCGGTCAACCGGGGTTACTCGAGCACGGACACACGGTCCCCTGGACTGGGGATCCGCTGCGCGCGCACACCACGCTGACGGACCCGACACACCCGCACAACATATTGCGGTGCACCATTCCCGCACTCCCGCGTACGTGCGCGTTGACCGTGCCTCGAGGGCCCTGCGAGTATCGACGGACCAGCTCTGGAGGGGAGACATGAGCGACTCGACCCGGGCCACCAGGCAATCCGCGGTGCAGCCGGCTCCGGCCGACGTGGGCAACCAGCAGTGCATGTCCGATCCGCTGGCCGTGCAACAGCTGTCCGACCCGCTGGTCGATCCGTTGATGGGTGCCGGTGTGGGCATGCCGGTGCAGATGGAGGGGGACGCCACACCCGCCCCGGCCGACGCCACGACCGCGGACAGCGCCTGCTCCCAGGGCCTGGAGCAGGCCGAGCACTGGGTCTCCAACGGGCCGCTGGGGCCGGAGCTGTACGACAACACCGCCACCGCGGGCTGGGGCTGGTTCGACGTCAACTACAACCCCCACAGCGGCGAGGACGGCGTCGAGCTGATCGAGGTCCGCGCGGCCATCAACTTCCTGGACTGCGTGACCTACTCGGGCACCTCCGCGACGCCGGCCAACGGCGCGGCTGCGAGCATCGCCGCCCAGATCAACGCCGTGCCCGAGCCGGACAGGGCTGCCGCGGCGGCTGGCTACATGTGGGACGGCGCGACCAAGAGCACGTGGAATGCCGGCGTGCAGACCCTGGTCGAGAACGGGTGGTCGTCGGCCGGCACCGGCCACAAGTTCTTCGTCAACATGGAGGGCTGGGAGTGGGTCGGCGCGGCCGTGGAGATCGACGTCAGCGTCACCGAGCTGGCCGCCATCCAGGCAGCGGGCGGGGGCCCGACCGGGGACAACCACGTCGTGATCGACGTGTACAAGTACCCCGAGGGCGACAACATCTACAACCACGGCGGCACCTCGGCGGTCAGCGGCAACGCCAACGTGCGGCTGTCGAGCACGGACCTGACCGCGCGCTGCGACTCGGGCGCCGAGTGGATGACTCCACGCTCGGTCAAGTTCGGCAACAACCAGGACACCCTCGACGCCACGGCCACCGGGATCCTGGACAGCTTCGTGACCAACATGAACGGCGCTCCCACGGACGCGGCCACCAATGCCGTGGACATCAAGCTCGTCGGGCACACCAGTGCGTCGGGCAGCGCCGAGTACAACCGCGGGCTGGCCCAGCGCCGCGTGGACGCGGTCGCCGCCTACCTGCGCGGCAACGGGTTCACCAACATCGACACGCGCATGGAGTCGGAGACCCGGGGCGAGGACGAGGCGGGATCCGGCGCGACCGCGGCCGACGACCGCCGCGTGGACATCGAGATCGTCAACGGCAGCCCCCAGAACCTGGGCATGCACGAGTTCGGCCACGTGTTCGGCCTCGACGACCAGTACGTGGGCGCGGCCGGACGGGGCGTGGGCGCGGACACGGACGACAACGCCAACACCGAGGGGATGCAGGACCAGACCGGCGCCAACATGCCCGGCTCGATCACCGAGAACAGCGACAGCATGATGTCCGTGGGCAACACCATCCACGCCCAGCACTACGTCAACTTCTACCTGGCCCTGAAGCAGCTGACGAACATGCCGAACTGGGCCATCGGCCAGCCCATGCCCAAGGCCACCGTGGAGTCCATGTGCCGGGGCGCCGCGACCGGGACCTGCGAGGCGGAGTGAGCGTGCACGCGCTACCCTGCCGGGTGGATGCCGTCTCGAGCCAACCCTGATCCGCGGGAGCCACGGCCATGACCGAACCCCTCCTGGAGTATGTCAGCACGCCGTTCCAGGGCCGCCCCGCCGGCTACCGGCTGTTCCCCGACGGACGGGTCGAGCTGTGCGGTGGGTCCGACGCCCGTGACGACCGGTGGGTCCAGACCCAGATCCTGACCGCCGAGCAGGTCGAGGCGTTCGTCCGCGCCCTGGAGAGCGCCGATCTGGACGACCTGGAGGCGCGGTACGAACCGCAGTACGCCGTGCGCGGCGTGCCCTCGACCGCCGTGTGGACCCTCCGCGCCCGGGGGGCCGAACACCGCGTCGAGGTGGTGGGCAGCGCCCGCGTACCGGTTCTCGAGGCGATCCAGCAGGCCTTCTTCGACGCGCAGAAGGTCGGGATCCGCGCCGGTGCCGAGGTCCGCGTGCTTCGTGACGGCGCCGAGCACACCTACGAGCTGGCGTGCTCCCCCATGGACTGCCCGGGCCTCGACGAGGTCACCAAGACCCTGCTGATGCCGCACAACCACGCCGATTCGGGGGTGGCCCGGCCCGGCGCCGAGCGCCTGCTGGTGATCGTGTGGAAGGAGAGCGACGTGTCGAACGGCGAGCACGCGCTCACCGCCGACAGGCGGCTCGTGCGGACCCTCCTGCCCGGAGGGGAGCGCAAGGAGATGTGGCTGTCCGAGGAGGGCATGCAGCGGCTCGATGCAGCCCTGGACCGGGTCGACTGGGAGGCCGTGGAGCACCACTGCCAGACGGTCGATCCATGAGGACGCGAGGGGTGCTCCGGATCGCGACGTTCGCCCTGCTGCTGATGGCGGGCTGTGGGCGCGGCTCGTCCGCGGCCGAATCCCCCCCCACCGACCCTCCGCCAGCTTCGACCGAGGCGTCGGTCCCCGAGGAGCCCGCCGTGACCCTTGCCGACCTGGACAGCAGCATCCCGATCTTCGAGTCGATCTCGACGCCGCCCACCGGCGCACCGGCCGGCCGACGCCTGTGGGCGGACGGTCGCTACGAACACCTGGGCGGCCGGGACCGCAGCGGCGAGTGGACCCTGCTGGAGACCCTGTCCGACGAGGAGGTCACGGCCTTCCGCCGGGCCATCGCCGACCTGGGACTGGACCAGCTGCAGGCGCGATACGAGCCCGAACACGCGGTGAGGGACGCGGGTCGCACCGAGTGGCGCATCCAGGTGGGTGGGCAGCTGGTGCAGGTCCAGATCATCGCAGCGGTGCAGGTGCCGGCGCTGGTGGCGCTGGACCAGGCTTTCATCGACGCCCACGTTCAGCCCGAGATCACCATCCGGGTCACGGCCATGGCCAGCGGCGCCGAGCACCAGGCCACCGTCCCCTGCGCCCCCTCCGCGATCGACGACCTGGGGGCCGCCTTCATGGCCATGGTGCGGGGCCAGACCGGGACCGGGCCGCTGGACGGGCAGGACGCTTCACGCAAGCTGCTGGATGTGGAGTGGCACACCGACGGTGTGTACTCGGGCCATCACGAGCTGTGGATGGACGGGCGCATGGTGCGGACCCTGCCGCAGGACGACGACGTCAAGGAGACCTGGATGTCGGCGACCGAGCTGGAAGGCGTACGCGCGGCCCTCGACGCGGTGGACTGGTCGACGCTGGCCAGCCGCTGTCCCGAGCCGGAGTGACGGTGGGTGGGCACACGGACGGGTACTCCAGCCTCTACACGGCGGCCCCCAACGCCACGACCGAGGAGCGGCAGTGGGCGGTGGAGATGTTCCTCGACTTCGCGCTGGGCCACCCCGACGTGCGGATCGTGCCGATGGGGGAGATCATCGAGTGGATGCGCGCGCCGGTGGCGCTCTAGGTAGGATCCGGTCGGCTGGTCAGACCCGTGAACCGGCGTCCTGCATCGCGGCGAGCGCGGCGACCAGCCGGGGATTCTCGGCGAGCAGGCGATACCTCAGCATGCGAAGCACTGCGGACAGCTGGCTCCACTCCGCGGCCACGTGCTTCGGATTACGGACCAGGTCGGCGGCCTCCTCGATCGCCTCGCGCACATAGTCGGGCACGTCCATGCGGGTGGCCTCATTCACCAGCAGGCGTACCAGGGCCGCGAATTCGCCCTGGTCGAACCAGATGCCCTCACAGGTCGGGCAGCTGTCCAGCTGCAGGCCGGCATCGTCGTAGTCCACCGTGGCCATCGGGAGGAGGCAACGTGGGCACGGGCGGCTCGACCTCGACAGGGCGAAGCGTGACGCGTCGGTGAACACGTCCAGGGCCTGCCAGGAGAGGTCGGGATCGGCCTCGTCCCGGGCGTCCTGCAGCTCCCCTTCGTCGAACCAGATGCCGCCACACGTTCCACATTCGTCGACGGTCGAGTGGGCCAGGGTGCGCGCGACCAGTGTCTGCTCACAGCGGGGACAATCCATGGGGCTCTCCTCGGAAAAGGGGACGTTCAATGATGGTCGTACCGGAACTCCACCGCCGACCTGACCGACATCTGCGCGATCCCCCCGTCCGTGTGCACGGTCTGGCGGGTGTAGCGGCTCATCTCGGACTGGGGGCACCAGCCGTGCTTGTCGTCGCAGATCAGCTCGTCGCTGAGGGGGAAGTCGGTGAGCAGGATGCCGGGGATGGACAGGGAGCCGGTGTCGTCGGTCACGCACCAGATGGCGTCCTGCAGGGGCGCGCCGTCGTAGGCGCCCATGCCGTGCAGGCGCAGCTCCACGCAGGAACCGTCGTCGGCCTCGTCCCAGGTGAAGAACAGGTCCGAGCCCGTGGGGATGTCGAGGGTGGACGGGATGCCGGGATCGAACGCGGCCACGCCGCGGGCGGCCAGCTCGACCGCGGGGAAGACGTCGCCGCTGAAGCTCGCCTCGATGACCTCGTCGCCGATGGCCGGGGCCCCGTCCAGATCGACCTCGTAGTACAGCCCGTCGTTCCACGACTGGGCCTCGAGGGTGTACGGCTCGTCGAACATGCCCTCCACGGTCAGCACCCCGGCCGAGACGTTGGCCGGGTAGGCCACGCACTCGGCGTCTGTCGTGCACACCTCGTCGTAGTTGCAGGCCGGATCGCAGTTGCCCAGGGACATCACCATGTGGCGGCAGGCGCCCGCCTCGGCGTGCACCTCGTACAGGGTGGGGTCGGGCCACTCCAGCACGCTGGCCTGGATGTCGTTGCCGTTGGAGCGGAACGAGGGGCCGATCTCCAGCTCCATGGCCATGGGGGCGGGGAACGCGCAGGGATCCAGGTCGCCGTCGGGGCCTCCCGGGCCGCCGCCCGGACAGCCCACCAGCACCATCATCGCCGCCAGGTACACGGCCTTCATCCGGTCATCTCCCATGTTCGTCGAGCCCCTCCGAGCACCTCGTGGCCGACCGACCACACCCCGTCCCGTCGCCAGACGAATCCGACCTGGGCCTCGCCGAAGGGCTGGCCCAGGGCACCGGCGTTGAGACACAGGCAGCCCTCGAGCTGGACTGCGCCCGCGGCCTCGTGGATGTGGCCGCAGACGAGCACGCCGTCGTGGCGCTCGGCGCGCTCGCGGATGGCGTGACTGCCCGCGTGGCGGTTGCCCCACGCGGTCTCGTCCAGGCTGGTGTCCACTGGCGGGGTGTGTGACAGGATCACGTCGCAGTCGGGCAGCTCCAGCGCCCGGATCTCGTCCTCGTCCCACTCGTAGGGGAAGCCGAACCGGGCCGGGCCCGAGCCGCCGATGCCCGCGATGCGAATCCCGACGATCGATCGGAGCCGCCCATCCACGTTGCCATCGCCGATCAGGTGGGGCGTGTCGTGGTTTCCCGGCACCCACAGCACGGGTACGCCGAGCTGCTCGACCGTGGTGACCGCCTGCTCCAGGTGCCGCTGGTTGGTGGCCCGCTGGTCTGATCCGTAGGTATCGCCGAGGTGCATCTCGCCGAAGAAGTCGCCGACGATCAGCACACCATCCAGTCGTTCGTTGCGGAGCCGGCCCACGACCCTGTCCAGCAGGTCCCACTCCCCGTGGGGATCCCCGATCACCGCCAGCGCGACGTCACCCATCTCACTCCCTCGGCAGAAACACCGATCGCAGTGTAAGCGGTTCGAAGACAACCGTCTTGTAGACGAAGTCCGCGAGCACGTGTGCGAGTGGCTTTGCGGTCGCCGGAGACCTGGATGAGAGTGAGACGAGGGAAGCGAGGACCATGAGCTACTACGAGACCGAGCACCTGCCCAAGTTCCCCGACATCACCGGGGGCGCGCCCGAGCTGCATCCGCGGTTCCGCTGGCTGGTGGACCACGCCGTGGCGCGGGGCAAGCACGTGATCGACCGCTGCAACCTCACCGTGCTGCTGCTGCCGTGGCAGTCCGACCTGCCTGTCTGGCTGGCCGAGTGCGGCGTGGAGGTGGTGGCGTCGCTGCCTCTGGTATCCTGGGGGCGGTCGTGAACACCACTCGCCCCGCCTTGCGATATCCGCTGCTGATGCTGGCCGTGAGCGCCAGCCTGATCCCGGACCTCCCCGCCGCGGCCAACGACATGGGCGTCCTCAACACGATCATCGTGTTCCCCGTGGCCGTCGTCGCGCTCGTCGCCATGCTGGTCGTGGGACTGTGGGCGCTGCTGGGGCTGCGACGGTCGTCGTCCCCCGTGGTGAACGTGATCCGGGTCACCGCGCTGGTCCTGTGTGGTGGCGGCTCCGTGGTCGGGGCTCCGGTCGGAGTCGTACTGCTCGAGATCTGGACCGACCAGCACCTGCGCGAGGTGACCTGGAACCCGCTGAACTTCATGATCGCCGGGATCGTGGCTACCGCAGGCCTGGGATGTCTGGCGCTGGCGCTGCTGCTGGGCGTGTGGCGCGTGAGGACGGATGGTTGGAGTCGGGCCCCGGTCGAGCACCCCGCAGACGAGAGCTGACCGGAGACATCCCGTTCCCCCGGGCGCCTGTCACCGCCCCGATCGGTTCACTCCCACCAGTCGTCCACACAGATGTGGAACACCGGGCAGCAGTGGTAGTCCTCGCAGCAGTCGTCCCACTCCTCGCAGTCCTCCCCCTCCTCGATGCACTCGTCCACGCACTGGCCCTCGTCGCAGAACTCGGTGCCGCTGCAAGGCACGTACCCGCCCCACTCCAGGCATCCGTCCCCGTCGTGGTCCGCGCACACGACCGTCCCGTCGGCCGTGGCCGTGCAATCCAGCTCCCCGGCGACCTGGCACTGGTCCGTGCACGCGGGCGCGGTGTCGTCGTCGCCGGTGGCGACCGTATCGTCATCGCCCGTGTCGTCGTCCGCGTCGTCCGCGGTGTCGTCGTCGCCCACCACGTCGTCGTGGTGGCCCAGGTAGTAGTCGTCGTGCACCTCGAAGGCCCCGGGCCCCCGCCCGCACCCCCCCCGCCAGGCCACGAGGGCGAATCCGAGGATGAACACGGCGGCTTCGACGGCTGCGACTCTCATGGCTCCGCTCCTCCACCCTCATGCTAGGGGTGGCTGGAGCGCTTCGGTCTCCCGGGGAATGAACGACTCGCTCAGTCCGCCCCGACCGGGATCGTCAGCACGGTGCCGATCTCTGCGCCCGCTCCGGACTGCAACGCGTAGATCTTGTTCAACATCACGAACGTCTTCTTGGAGTCGGCGTCCGCATCGTCCACGTAGAACCACAGGTCCCGGTAGCGCACGGCCACGTACGCGTTCGCGGGCCGGGCGCGGCTGTCGGACCAGTGCACCTCGACGGGGTTGTCGGTGGCCTCGAGCGCGGCGAGCCAGCGCTCGTGCCGGCCGCCGCGGTTGTCCACGGGCCGGGCGCAGTCCTCGCCGTCGTCCCCCGTGCACACGTGCTGTCGGGGCACGGCGATGCCCTGGGCAGCGTGGCAGAGGATGTCGTGGAACGAGCGGGTGGCGAGGTACAGCCCCGCATCCGCGCCCGATCCCACCCGCTCGCCGTCGGGCGTGAGGATCTCCACCGGGATCCAGCGCGCGGCGTCGAGCCGCAGCGGCGGGAAGCTGTTGGCCTCCCGGATCGTGGCGGCCACGGCCTCGGCCTCGGGCCGCGGTGCGACCAGGCACAGGGTCGGCACCCGCGCGGTCGAGGTCGGATCTCCGGGATCCAGCAGCACCTCCCGAGGGTAGAAGAACACCATGCCCGCGTCCTGCACCGCGCCCACCTCCTCCACGAAGCGGTAGAACGCGGGGTACGTGGCGCAGCGCGGGTCGTTGTTGAGCATGCCGACCCGCTCCACGATCAGCAGCAGCATCTTGCGCAGGTCCCAGCCGGCGCGTAGCAGGTAGGCCAGGGAGGCCTGGTCCAGCTCGCGCAGGTACATGTTGACCAGGTCGTCCCCCAGCACCGGCGACATGATCACGGTGGGCGCGAAGCTGGAGCTGCCCGACACGTCGATGGACGGCGCCAGGGGCACGCCCGCGATGCCGGAGACGCTGCTCTCCCCACCCCCGCCGGACTCGGTGGAGCGGCTCCAGGCGGGCGCGCCAACCCCGATGCCCACGGACTCGCTGTAGCGCAGCGAGGTGGTCAGGTTACCCGCGCGCATGAAGTACGTGGTTCCCCGTACTTCAGCCGCAGCATGTTCAGCAGCAGCTGCTCGTCGGACGAGGCGTGCAGCGCCTGGTTGTACTGGTGACTGAACCGCTCGATCGGCACGTCGCGGTGGACGCAGCCCACCAGCAGCGTGGCCGCAGTCAGGGTGATGACCCGAATGTGTACGCGCATTGGCCCAACCTCCCGGGCCATCTTCCCACGCGAGGGGCGTCGTGGACCAGGGGCCTCAGTACGGGTGGTAGCCGTCCTCCCAGTCGTAGCTGAACGCGCCGCTGGACGCGTCCCAGGACGCGTGGTCGGCCGCGGCCCAGGCGCCGCCCTGCTCCACGAACAGGATCTCGATATGGCCGAAGTAGTCGGGGTCGTACCCGTAGCTGACCACCGTGCCCTCGAGGTCGCCGAGCGCCGCGCTGTCCGCGCCCACGGTGGCCAGGCAGCCGGGCGCGGTCTCGGTGATCAGCTCCGCGCCGCTCACCACGAGGTCGAACGCCCACTCGCAGTCCGCGCAGTCGTCGCGCACGGCCGTCGACGACAGGTCGTAGCGGATCCGGCAGATGTCCTCGCCCTGGCCCTGGTCCGCGGCGAAGTACAGCTCCTCGGTTCCCTCGTAGCTGGTGTAGCTGACCGTGGCCGTACCAGCGCGGCCGAGCAGGCCCTGGTTGTCCGGGTCGCCGCCCTGGTCGAGCCAGATCTCGAACCAGACCTCGTCGCCCCCGATCTCGCCCTCGGCGTCCTCCATGGCCTGCCATCCCTGGCCCAGGTCGGCCCACAGCAAGTCGCCGTCGTGCCCCACGCCAAGGCTGGTGCCCTCCAGCCCGGTCCAGCCCAGGTCGCCGCAGGTACCGTGCACGTCGAGGAACGCGTCCCCTTCGCCCCGCGTGATCGTCCAGGCCTCCACGCAGTCGGCGCAGTCGTCGGTGCTCACCCACGACGCGACCTCGTACTCCACCTCGCACAGCTCGCCGCCCTGGGCGGGATCGACGAAGAAGAAGCCGGTCCAGGCCTCGTCCTCCCAGCGCTCGCCCCACAGCACCTTCTCGTACATGTCGTCGTCATCGTCGTCGTCGTCACCGTCGTCGTCGTCATCGTCGTCGGTGACGTCGTCGTCGTCATCGCCCGGGGGTGTGTCGTAGCGCCACGTGGTCTCGCCGCTGCAACCGGCCATCAGCAGGACCAGGAAGATGAACAGGATCGTGCGCGCGTTCATGGCTGGTCCCCCTCTTCGAACCAGGGCGATAGCTCGTCGAGCCTCGCGGCGAGCGCCGGACAGCGCGAGGTCTCGGTGAACAGGTCGCAGCCACCGATCCGGTCCGCGCTGTAGATGGCGTCCTCCTCCTCGCTGAAGCTCAGCCGCCAGGCCACCGAGTCGTCGGTGCGGTCCACCTCGATCACCTCGGAGGGACCCTCGCCCTCCCAGTCCGGCACGTGGCCCTTGGCGATCACCACGTGGTCGTCGCCGAGGTAGTCCACGTCGCCCCAGCCCCAGGCCTCGTTGAATCCGTCCTCGGTCCAGGCCCACGTCTGCGTGGCCGTGCCCGCGGCCGCGTCGATGGCGTACTCCACGGCCCGGGTGGTGGGCACGGCGCCGTTGTCGTACAGCAGGATGTGCTCGCCGTCGATGTCCAGGCCGTGCTGGATGTCCGGGAACTCGCCCTCGGTGAGATCCAGGCTGCCCCACTCGGCCAGGGACCAGGCCACGTCGCCGCTGGCCACGTCCACGCCGATCACGGCCGCGCCCTCGCACACGCTGATCACCAGGGTCTCGGACCCGTCGTCGTGGGGCATCACGCCGGCCCAGTTGGCGTCACCCACCTCCACGCCCTGGTCCAGGGCCTGCTGCACGTGCCACGACCACACCAGTTCGTCGGCCTGCACGTCCACCCGTTGGACCTCGAAGCCGTAGACCTCGTCGCCGTCGATGCTGGCCTCGGCCTCGACCAGGGTGACCACGGTGCCGTCGTACTGCTGCTCGGACGAGTGGTGGTAGTTGCTGTCGGCCGCGCCCGGGTAGTCGGCGTGGTAGTGCTCGGTGTGGCTGACGTCCACCAGCCGCGGTGCGCCATCCCCGGCCTCGGAGTCACCCACCCCGCCCCACAGGAACAGCCCGTCACCCCAGTACTCGGCGCCCATGTCCGCCCAGCCCTCGATGGGCAGGGGGTAGTACCAGCGGACCTCGCCGTCGTCGTCCATCAGCACCAGGCGGATGCTGGTCTCGCCGAGGATCAGGCGCTGGTGGGGCATCAGGGTGTAGGCCGCGCCCGGCTCACCCGAGGTGACGGCCGTGGCGCTGGGGATGGAGGACGGCAGGGAGCTGGTGCTGAACACGCCCTCGCTGGGCGCGGGCTCGGCCACGTCCACCGGGGCCACGACACAGGTGTAGTCCGCGTCCGCCACCAGCCCCTGCACGTTCAGCACGTGCTCGGTGGCTGGCTCGGTGGACTCCACCAGGTGGATCTCGTCCGGCCGGTCGTCGCGCGTACACTTCACGGCCAGGGCGGACGGCGTGGAGAGCGCGACCGTGAACTGCTTCTCCAGAACCATGGACGGGTTGTCCGAGACCAGGACGTCGAGCACCTGGGGGCTCGCGCAACCCCATCCTCCGACGAACAGCGCGAGCGCGAACGCCGCGAGCCAGCGAACCGTTGATCCGACCATGATTGCCTCCCAGATCGATGCTGCCAGGGTGAAGGTACCGGATGTGGTACGCGGACGAGCGGTAGAAAGGGCACCTTTCTCCACTGCAGATCGTCGGGTCTATGGGCTCTCCGCTTCCTCCTCCTCGGCCCGGGCCTGCATGCACTGCCGGTACAGCTTCTGGCCCGGCTTGTGGTCGACCCGTTCCAGGTAGTCGCACAGCAGGTAGGCGTCGTAGTCGTCCTCGGCCAGCTGGTGCTCCACGCCACCGAGCATGTCCCACAGCGCCCAGTACTCCGGGTCGAACTCCAGGCCGGCACGAAGCAGCGCGGCCGCCTCGAGAGGTCGGCCGTCCCAGGACAGGGTCGCGGCCGCGAGCTGGCGCGCGGGCACGTGGTCGGGGTGCTCCTCGAGGTAACCCATGAGCAGGTCGAGGGCCTCGGCCACCCGGCCCGACTCGATCAGCTCGAACGCCTGCGCACCCACCGCGTCGAGCTCGGGTGGGAGCTCGCGGGCAGGTTCCTGGACGTGGGCCAGGATCGAGGTGGAGAGGCAGAGGACGAGGACGGTGGTGCGGAGTATGGGGATCCCCTCGATGCGGAGGGTACCACGCGCCAGAGGGCCAGCCGCGACCCGGGCGCGTGATACCCTCGGTCCACCCACGAGAGGGAGGTTGGTGATGGCGGCATGTGCGCTGTGCGGAACGGGCGTCTCGACCGACGGACTGGTCCGTGTCTCTGGTCACGATCTCTGTCCGGAATGCCGGACCGTGGATCCCACCGACGCCCTTGCGTCCATGGGGATCGAGGCGGAGTGGGACACGCGTCTGGGCTGGTTCTCCGCAGGCCTGGGCATCCCGGGCCAGGATCCCGAGTTCCACCTGAAGTGCGTGCCGGAGACGTGGAAGTACAAGCTGCTCAAGGTGCTGACCCACGAGGTCGAGGTCGGCGATCCCGTGTTCGACAGCCGGATCTATGTGCGTACCTCTGACGACGCGGCCGCGCGCGAGCTGCTCGCGGACGAGGGTGTGCAGTCTGCGCTGCTCGCGTTGCTGACCGATGTCCGGGTGAACGAGCTGGCGAGCAACCACGTGACCCTGGACGGGCCGACCCTCACCGTCAGCTCCCGCCCCCTGGGCGGGCTGTCGCCCGAGCGGATCCAGGAGCTGAAGCTCGAGGTCACCGCACTGGCGCTCCACCTTTGCCCCGGCAACCGTTAGCGGCATCCTCGTGCCGTTCGCAGGAGAACCGACGTGTCTTCGTCGGTGGTCACTGCTCGTCGCCGCCCATGCGGCATTCCATTCCCCGTGGCTCAGTACCCCCAGGCAAAGGTCACCGAGTTGGCCTGCACCTGGATCACGTCCTCGTGGTACGACGAGGCGCCGTGGTACTCCCAGGGCATGCCCGCCACGACCACCACCCCCGAGCCGCGCTCCAGCACGTACAGGGTGGGTTCACCCGAGTCGGGCTCGGTGAGGAGCACGTGGGCGTCGGCCGGGATCCCCGTGAAGTAGTTGTGACAGGCCCAGCGGCCCTCGAACGGGGGGAAGATGCCGGTCATGAGCGGGTGGAGCGGGTCGACGATGTCGTTGGTGTCGTCCTCTTCGTACACGCTCGTCCCACCGAACGGAGGATCCGGGAAGGGGGTGTAGTAGCTGCGTGTGCCCCCGGACCAGACCAGGGCACCACCCGCCTGCACGTAGGCCTCGAACGTGGGCAGCGCAGCCAGCACGATTCCGTTGTAGTCGCCGTCCTGGGCGCCCGACGTGATCACCACACCGTGCTGCAGCAGATCCGCGGACGCGAGCTCCTCGGACGAGATCTGCGACCAGGGCAGGCCCGCCTCGTTCAGCGTGGTCTCCCAGGCGTCGTCACCCCACGGGTTGGAGTCCTGGATCAGGAGGATCGGGCCGGTGATGTCGTCGTCGCCCGTGGTGTCGTCGTCACCGCTGGTGTCGTCGTCACCGCTGCTGTCGTCGTCATCGCCGCTGGTGTCGTCGTCGCTGGTGTCGTCGTCGCCCGTGGCATCGTCGTCCCCGGCCGCGTCGTCGTCGTCGCTGCTGTTGGGCTGGGCGGCGGGCGGGCAACCGGATCCGAGCATGAGAACCAGGACCGGTGCGGGCAATGGGGTAGTCCATCGGAGCATCGCGTCCCTCCCTTGGATTGATCCAGGGACGAGGATATCCCGATCGCGGCTCGCTGCCCACTGGTGGTGCGCTGGGCCTGCGCCGGCTGGATCGCCGTGGGGCCGCCCGATGCTGGTATATTTCGGCCATGCACCGAAATGCGGCACGGCTCCGAAACGCCCCGATCGCCCTCCTCGCCGTCTCGATCCTCGGCCTGACCGGTCTCTCCTGCGACGAGACCCCGGCGGAGAGGCCGGCGCCACCGGACAACGACGGGATCTACGGCTTCGCCAACGGCTGCCATGTCGTGGACGCGGCCGAACCGGGGCGGGTCACCGCGCGGTACCTCGAGGCGGACGAGACCGGTGGCGCGTTCGGCTTCACCGGGGAGGACGAGGGCACGGCCTCGCGTTTCCACATGCGGGCCAGCGATCTGGCCACCTACCTCTTCTACGACACGGAGGGTCATTACCTGGTCGCGGAAGCCGGCGGCGAAGGCGGGCACACGCTGCAGCGGCATTCCGAGCTGCTCTCCGACACCCTGCTGAACGACGACAGCTACGTGTCACCCGCCGAGTGGATTCTCGAGGACTACCCGGGCGAGGAGGGCCGGTTCCGGCTGCGCCACTTCCGCACGCGGCAGTTCCTCATGCTCAACGGGCTGACCGCCGACCAGACCGCCGCCGCGGTGATCACGTTCCACCCCTCCACGGGGTGCGCCGAGTTCCCGGAGCTGACGCTCGACGCCGAGGGCACGGTGGAGCCGCGCACGTGGGAGGACGGCGACGTGTTCGGGTTCGTCGAGACCCACAGCCACCCGTTCACCAACTTCAGCTTCGGCGGGGGAGGCATCTTCCACGGCGCGCCCTTCCACCGGCTGGGCGTGGAGCACGCGCTGCCCAGCTGCGAGGCCTTCCACGGGGTGGACGGACGCCAGGATCTCCTGGGGTACGTCTACCACGGCGACTACAACGACCTGGACATCGACGAGCTGCTGTCCATCATCGGGGAAGGGGAGCTCCCCGAGCCCAACCACTCCACGGACGGGTATCCCGAGTTCACCGACTGGCCCAACGGCTGGGCCAGCTCCACCCACCAGACCGCGTACTACCGCTGGATCGAGCGCGCGTATCTCAGCGGCATGCGCGTGTTCGTGAACTACGCCACCGGGAACTCCGTGCTGTGTGACCTCATCACCGGCCTGGAGTTCCAGGAGCAGCGCTACTCGTGCAACGACATGGTGTCCGTGGACCGGATCCTCGAGGAGAGCTGGGCGCTCGAACGCTACATCGACGCGCAGCACGGCGGCCCGGGCAAGGGCTGGTTCCGGATCGTGCTGTCCCCTCAGGAGGCCCGGGAGGTGATCGACGACGGCAAGCTAGCCGTGGTGCTCGGCATCGAGATCTCCAACGTCTTCGACTGCTTCCTCACGCCGCCGGACGGTGCGCCGGTCTGTGACCTGGCGCACGTGCAGGAGCAGCTCGACACGTACCACGACATGGGCGTGCGCGCGCTGTTCCCCAACCACAAGTTCGACAACGCCTTCACCGCGGGCGATGGCCAGCGCGGGGTCATGGAGCTCGCGAACCTGATCAACAGCGGCTACTACTCGAACTACGTGGAGGACTGCCCGGACGTCTCCTGGTGGGGCGATGACGGGGGGGTGTCGTTCTCAGGCCTGAACCAGCCCCGGGACGAGTACCAGATGGACGAGCCGCCCCTGGACATGAGCGGCTTCGCCGAGGATCCGATCCTGACGCTGACGCCGCTGCTCTTCCAGTTCACCTCGGGCCCGCTCGAGGGGGACTACTGCCAGAACCACGGGTTCACGCCGCTGGGGGAGCAGCTGATGGACGAGATGATGATCCGGGGCATGGTCATCGACATCGCGCACCTGCCCAGGCGGAGCGTCGAGCGCGCGCTGGAGATCTTCGACGAGGCCGACTACCCGGGCGTGTCGACCCACGGGGACAGCGTGGGCGGCGAGATCTACCACACCGGCGGGCTGTCCAAGACCGGGTTCGGCCGCTGCGCGGATCCGGACGAGCCCGGCGCGATGAGCCAGGGCTACGCCGACCGGATCGAGCAGGTCGGCGAGAACGGCGGATTTCCGGCCGAGGGCTTCGGCTTCGACAACAACGGGTTCGCGGGCGCCCCGCGGCCGCGCTTCGGCGACGACAGCCACTGCTCGGAAGAGCAGCCCAACCCGGTCACGTATCCGTTCGGGTCCTACGCGGGGGACATCACCTTCACCGAGCCCCGGCTGGGCAACCGCGTGGTGGACTTCAACACCGAGGGGATGCTGCACATCGGCCTGCTGCCGGAGCTCCTCGAGGACACCCGCCTCGACGGCATGAGCGAGGACAGCCTCGAGGCCCTGTTCCGCTCTGCCGAGGGTTACATCCGCATGTGGGAGCGCGCCGAGGCGCGTGCCGAGGCGCTGCGGTAGGGCTGCTACCGGCTCCCGTACGGCCCGCCGAACGGCGCATGGCCGCAATTCGAGGAGCATCTGGACACCTCGACGGTGTGCCTTCCCAAGACGCGGGCCGGCAACCGGTCGACTCTCACGTGTAGTCCTAGAATCCGAGAGTTTGCAGATCGCGCATCGGCGGGGTAGACATCGGCCTCCTGTTGGAGGTCCCGATGAGCACGAACGGACGCGGTCCCGAGACAACGGACTCATCTCGTCGCGAGGAGCACGAACCGGTCAAGGGGCCCTTCTGGAGGGACGTCGAGGGGCTGCGGGCCCTGGCCTCCGAAAAGATCATCAAGCGCGGCGTGGGCTACTTCAAGGAACACCGCGTGATGGAGATCGAGTGGGACGACCATCGGCTCCAGGCCACCGTGGAGGGATCGAACCCCGACAATCCGTACGGTGTGGAGATCGACATCGACCAGGACGGCGAGCTGATCCCGAGCTGCAGCTGTCCCTTCGACTGGGAGCCGGTGTGCAAGCACGTGATCGCGACGCTGCTGGCCTACAACGCTCGTCAGCCGATCACCGAGGATGACGTGTCCAGCGCGTCGGACGAGGCGTTGGAGGCTCGCCTGCGTAAGGCCCAGACCGAGGTGGTGGTGGAGCATCTGTCCGGGGAGCCCGAGTTCGGCACCTGGAACGCTCGCTCGGTTGACCCTACAGGTGGGATACCGCGGGAATACCGGGTCCAGATCCGCTCGACGACCGAGCGCCTCAACCGGTGTAGCTGCGACGACTTCGCCACCAACCAGCTGGGCACCTGCAAGCACATCGAGGCGG
>CAZXHG010000154.1:292-24191 GCA_964639985.1 uncultured Rickettsiales bacterium | reverse complement strand
GGATTCCTAAGTGATCCTAATCGTTTGGGAATCGAGTTTCCCCGAAGACTGCTAGACCGCCAGACGGGTTGCCGCCAGTCCCGTCACCTGCAGCGGTGTTGGGACGAAACCCCCGGAACCAAGACGTCGATTTGTTCCGCAATTCGGACCCCCTGGTGATCTTGATTCTGGAAATGCAGAGGGATCGGGGCTCCTCAGATCCCGTCAGACCGCCCGCTCGAAGTTGCAGTTGAGCACGTTGCAGGTGCGCTGGCAGTGCTCGATCTCCCAGCGGCGACGCATGGACTGCGGCGCGTTCCACAGCCAGGGGATGGGCGTCTTCAGGGCGTTGCCCACCGGAGGCAGCCAGAAGCACAGCAGCACGTTGCCGTAGGGGTCCATGGCGACGTCGGAGTGACCGGCGTTGCAGCGCAGGCCGTTGTAGGTGCCGGGCTGGCGGAAGTACTGCTTGAACCCGTTGAGCTGTCCCACCGGGTTGCAGATCGGGCCCCCGCGCTCGCGCACGTCGGCCAGCATGTCCAGCATCTCCTCCATCAGGTCGAAGTCGTCCGGCGTGGGCAGCAGGTCCGTGTCGTGCACCCAGCCCGGGTCGAACGGCCGACCAAAGGAATGGAAGATGGGCTGGAAGATCAGGTAGAACTCCCGCCGCTCGGCCTCGGCCAGCAGTCCCGGGATCTCGCCGATGTTGTGGCGGTGCATCACCGAGGCGATGATCGTGCGCACCCGCCGGTGATCCTCCATGATGTCCAGCGCGCGCATCGCCTTGTGGAAGGTGCCCTTGCGGCCCCGCATGCGGTCGTGGGTCTCGGGGCGGATCCCGTCCAGGGCGATGAACAGCTCCTCGAGCCCAGCCTCCTCGATGGACGCGGCCTTGGCCTCGGTGAGCAGCACCCCGTTGCTGTTGGACGTGACCGTGAAGCCGTGGGACGCGCCGTGCGCGATCAGCTGGGGGAAGTCCTTGCGCATCAGCGGCTCGCCGCCGGAGAAGTTCAGCGCCACCGGACCGGCCCAGGCCGCCATCTGGTCGAACAGGCCGCACCACTGCTGCAGGGTCAGCTCCTTGCCCGGTCGCGCCTTCCAGATGTCGCACATGGTGCACGGCAGGCAGCAGCGCTCGGTCAGCGACACGTGCAGCTGGGCCGGCACCACCGGGGCACGGGACAGGTGCAGCAGGCTCGCCGGCTGGCGCAGCGGCGTCAGGTTCATCGGCCTGCCCCCGTGACGCACGTACCGCCCACCACGAACGGCAGGCCAGTGGCCTGCTCGAACTCGTAGAGGCTGTGATTGAAGCAGCGGTCCAGGCATCCCTCGTCGAACACGTGCTGCCGCACCTCGGCCGCCCGCGGCGACGCGAGCAGCTCGGTCAGGGGCGCGTCCATCACGTTGCCCACGGACAGGTCCTCGATACCCCACACGCAGCACGGCACCACGCGGCCCTGCTGGTCCACGCCGAACTGCTCGACCAGCCCCAGGCAGCGCACCGGGTCGCGGCGGCCGCCCAGGTAGTCCAGGCCGTACTCGTAGTACGACGCATGCTGCTGCCGCTCGGGCTCGTGGTCGAGGATGTGCTCCACGGCCGCGCGGTAGGCCGCCCTCCCCTGCTCGTCGTCGATGCCTAGGCCATGGTCGCCGTTGACCGGCCAGAAGTCGAAGTCCGCGCCCGCGGCTCGCGCGCGGTCGTACACCGGGATCAGTTCGTGCACGTTCGTGCGGGTCACGACGAAGTACACGTTCATCATGATGTCGGTGTCGGCGATCACCCGCTCGATGCCCTCCCACGCCCGCCTCGCCGTGCCGGGACGGCCACGCAGCCGGTCGTGGGTGTCGTCGAGGCCGTCGATGGACACGGACAGGGAGTGGGGAGGGTGCTGGGCCAGCAGCCGGATGCGGCGGGCGAGCATCGTGCCGTTGGAGGTGATGTTCACGCCCAGCTCGGCGTCGCGGGCGTGGTCGATGATCTCGAACAGGTCCTTGCGCAGGAACGGCTCCCCCCCGGTCAGCACCAGCAGCTTGATGCCCACGTCGGGCGCCTGGTCGATGAGCGAGTGCACGGCCTCGGCCGGCAGCTCGTCCTTGAACGACCAGTGATCGCAGAAGGCACAGCGCAGGTTGCACCGCCGGTTGAGCATCACGATCGCGGTGCGCGGCTTGGTCCAGGCCGGGGTGGAGGGCAGGTGGGACGTGACCTCCGCCTCCAGCACCTCCAGCGGCGAGGGCGCGGGCGAGGTCTTCGCGCGCTTCGCGGCGGTCTTCTTGCGGAGGGGCTTCTTCGCTGCCTTGGCCGGCCCCTTGCGCCGGCGCCTGCCGGACCGGCCGCGCTGCTTGTCGGCCGCACGACGGGAGTTCTTCGGCTTCTCCTTCGCCGGTCTCGACTTGCGCTCGACGGGCTCGGCCTGCGGAGTGGCCGGCTCCGCCGGCTCGGCGATCTCCGGCGGCGGCTCCTCCTCGACGACGGCGCCCCGGTTGCGCGCGGTGAACGTGGCCCACTCGGCCGTGGGTGCGGCCAGCTGCTCCAGCGCGCGGCTCGGCTCGATGCCGTCGGTGAAGTCCATGCCGCGGCCCTGGCCCCGGTACAGATCCACGTACGCCTGGCAGACCTCGTACCAGTCGAACCGCTGGGCGAAGCGCGCCGCGCGTTCGCCCATGGCCGCTGCCTCGTCGGGCGCGGCCAGCAGCGCCCCCACCCGGTCGCAGAACGCGTCCCAGGCGCCGTCCTCCACCAGGGCCATCTCCTGGCCGTCCACCACCTTGAGGCCCTCGGCCCCCTTGAGCGTGGACACGCACGGCACGCCCGCGGCCAGGTACTCCAGGATCTTCAGCCGCGTGCCGCCACCGGCGAGCAGCGGCACCACGCACAGGTCCGCATCCGCGATGCTGCCCGGCAGGTCCTCGACGATCCCCGGGTAGTACAGCCACTTGTGCCAGTACTCGAACGGGGGGTTCATGCCCGCGGCGACCACGCGCACCTCGACCTCGCGTTCCTCGAGGCGGGGCAGGATCTCCTCGGCCAGCATGCGCACGGCCACGGTGTTGGGCTCGTAGTGCAGGGTGCCGTGGAAGAACAGCAGGGGCACGCCCTCGGGCACGCCGAACTGCTCGCGCAGCCCGGCGGACGGGGCGAAGCGGAACGACCCCACGTCCACGCCGTGGGGCAACACGGTCATGGACGCCGCGGGCACGCCCGCGGCCGCCAGCCGCTCCCCGTCCACGGTGCTGACCGGGATCACGTCGTCCACCAGCCGGCACAGCGCGACCTCGATCTTCCGGTACCTCTCGATCAGGTCCGGCGGGATCTCGGTGGTGTCGGCCAGCCGCTGCCACTCCACGTTGTGCTCCACCAGCGACGTGCGAGCCCGCGTCACCGAGGCGGCCACCACGCTGGGGATCACGAACCCGGGGAACTCGGCCTGGAACACGTCGATGCGGTGCCGCAGGCCCACCCAGGTGGCGCGTAGCCAGAAGTCGGGGTCGACCATGCACTGGTAGAGCAGGAATTCCGGCCGGGGGTAGCCGAGCCGGTCGACGGCCCGCTCGACCAGCTGCCAGTAGTCGGGGATCCCGCGATCCTGCAGCCAGCGGTCGAGGCGGGGGGGGACCCGCGTGCCGCCGATCAGCCAGCGCGGGTAGGGGATGAACTCGTGCCGCCCGGCGACCCAGCGGTGGTAGCCCTCGCGATCCGACGTCACCGCGAAGCTCTCGCCGCTGATCTCGCTGAGCCCCTCGGCCGTGCGCACGATCTTCACCGCGGCCCCGTGGACCGCCGGGAAGATGTCCTTACGTGTGACGATGCAGACCTTCATGTTCGGTTGTCGGGCCAGCCATCCGCCATGGTGCGCACCCGGGCGCGAACGGAGCGCTACGTAGAGTAGCATCCCCGGCGGCGTTGTCCATTTGTCTAAGGACGGCAGCGGTGCACATCAACGGGCCAGTGCAGGGTCAGATCGGCCCATGCCTCCCCCACGACCCGGGCACCGTGGCGCTGTAGCACGGTCTGGCGCGCCCCCTCCCCCAGTTCGGCCCGCAGCGACGGATCGCGTAGCGCCTCGATGGCGTCCGCCAGCTCGCCGCGATCCCCCACCAGCAGGCCGGCCACGCCATCCGGGACCACGTCGGGGAGGGAGCCCTCCCGCGACGTCAACACGGGCAGCCCGCGGGCCATGGCCTCGAGCACGCCCATGGGGAGCGCGTCGTGGTGGCTGACGTGGCACAGCGCGTCGCTGCTCGACATCGCCTCCCGTCGGGCCTCGCCCTCGAGCCAGCCGACGAAGTGGATCCGATCGGCCACGCCCCGCTCCCGCACCAGTCGCTCCAGCGCGGACCTGCGCGGGCCGTCGCCCGCCACCCGGAGGGTGACGTCCGTGTCCGCCGAGTCGGCGACCGCGTCGATGGCCAGGGACACCCCCTTGCCCCGCACGAGCCGGGTGAACACCAGTAGCCGCAGCGGCGCGTCCGGCGCGCGCGACGCTGCACGCCGGGTCCCGGCCTCGGCCTCGATCTCGGGCGGCAACGGGTTGGGGATCAGCGCGAGCGGTCCAGTGTGGCCCGCTCCGCGCAGCCTGCGCCGCCACCAGGGCGTGAGCACGCCGACCACGTCGGCCGCGCCCAGCGCCGTGAACAGCAGCCGACGCTGCGGGGGCCGCCGCAGGTAGCGGTCGACCTCCACCGCGTGCAGCACCATCACGGTGTGCGCGCCCAGGGCTCGCGCCCGCCGCAGCAACGCGGCCTTGCGCACGAGGGACGGCCAGGCGCCGGCGTGGGCCACCACGATCGCCGGAGGTGACACGCCGCGGACGACCAGGGCGCGCAGGGCGCGCGAGGTCCGCAGCCACGGCACGACCTTGCCGACGGCGCTGCCGGACCGGTGACTGGCCAGCACCTCGACGTCCAGGCCTGCCCGCCGCGCGGCGTGGGCGTGCGCGCGCACGGCCGCGGACACCCCGCCCGCCACCGGCTCGGTGGCCGTGCCGACCATCACCAGCAGGGGTTGCCGGAGGCCGTCCGCGCGCGTACTCATGTTGTTGCAGGCCTCCTGGGCGCATGGTACCAAACCGGCAGAGGAGAGCAGCCGCATGTGGGCCGAAGGGCACGAGATCGCGCGCCGCATCCGAGCGTGGGACGCGGGTGAGACCCCCGGCCCCTACACCCTGGAGCTGTACCCCACCCTGCGCTGCAACATGAACTGCGTGTTCTGCGACACGCGCTACCGCGACGGCAGCCGCCCCGACACCCTGAAGCCGGCCGATCTCGAGGCGATCGTGCACGACGCCGCAGCCATGGACGTGCGCCGCATCATGCTGCTGGGCGGCGGGGAGCCGCTGCTGGCACCGGGCGCCGACGCGGCGTTGATGCGGCGGATCAAGGACGCGGGCATCGAGGGTATCCTGTCGACCAATGCCCTGCTGCTCGGACCGGAGATGGCCGAGACCCTCGTGGACGTGGGCTGGGACGAGGTCCAGGTCTCGCTCGACGCGGCCCACCCACGCGTCAACGACTACCTGCGCGGCACGCCGGATGCCCTGCACAAGGTGGCCCGCAACCTGTGTCGCGTGGGCGGCCTGCGACGCACCCGCGGTGACGGCCTGCCCCGACTGCTCATCCACTCGGTGATCACCAACAAGAACTACCGGGACCTGGACCGGCTGGTGGCCTTCGCCGCCTCCGTGGGGGCGTGGCGGATCAACGTGGACGCGCTCATCGCATACCGCGCCGAACAGCAGGCGCTGCTGCTGTCCGACGAGCAGCGGGCCGAGCTGCCCGAGCACGTGCACCGGGCCATGGCCGTGGCCGAGGAGCGTGGCATCGAGCACAACCTCGCGCACCTCGCCGACCCGCGCGCCACCGAGCGCGGCCACATGGAGCTGCCCAGTGACGGTCCCGACGACGTACCCCACGCCCCGTGCCTCAACCCCTGGTACTACGCGGTGGTGGACGCCGAGGGGAACATCAGCACCTGCTGCGTGATCGTGGGCACCGGCCACGACGTGCGCACCCGGGGCTTCAAGGCCACCTGGGAGGCGGGCCTGTACATGGAGGAGCTGCGTCAGCAGATGCGGACCAAGAAGCCCCCGCGCCGCTGCCGCGAGTGCTCCATGGCGATGATCTCCCGCAACGACGAGATCCGGAAGATCCTGGCCGACGCATGATCTACCTGAACCTCGAGCTGACCGATCGCTGCAACCTGCGCTGCGTGATGTGCGGCCAGGCGTGGACCGACAACGTGCACGACACGCCCGACCGCTACATGACCCGGGAGACCTGGACCCGCCTGCTGGAGGGGCTGGCCACGGTGGGCCACGACGTGTCCCTGTGTCCCCACTGGCTGGGCGACCCGACCGTGCACCCCGACTTCACGCCCATGGTCGCCGAGGCGTTCGAGCGCAACCGCGACAACCGCCTGTTCCGGGCGTTCAAGGTGCACACCAACGGCGCGCTGCTGCACCGCAAGGGTGGGGTGGAGACGATGCTGGCCTGCGCCGCTCGCCCGGACCAGCAGCCCGACACCTTCGAGTTCCTCCACTTCTCCCTCGACGCCTTCGAGCGGGACACCTTCCTGCGGGTCAAGGGGGTGGACGTGCGGAACACCGCCTACGACAACGCGCTGACGCTGCTCCGTCGCCGCCGGGAGCTGGGGCTGGAGTGGCCCAAGGTGACCGTGGCCTTCGTGGTGATGGAGGAGAACCGCCACGACGCCGCGCCGTTCCTGCGGTTCTGGCGCGACACCTTCGAACAGCTCGACAGCCGGTACCAGGTGACCTGGGACTGGCCGATCGAGCGGCTCGACACCATCTACTTCCGCCGCCTCAACCACGAGCAGCAGGATGCGGCCACCGCGCTGCACAAGGACGTGCTGCTGGAGCTGGGGCTGATCACCGACGCCGACCAGGGCGACACCATGGCCCGGAGCTTCTGACGTGAGCGACGACCGCCCCCCCTGCAGCGGCCTGTGGGAGACCCCCACCGTGCACGTCAGCGGGGACCTGACGACCTGCTGCCTGGACGACCACCTGCGCAACCGGCTGGGCAACCTGGCCGAGTCCAGCCTCTCGGACCTGTGGTTCGGCGAGACCCTGCACCGCTGGCGGATCGCACAGATCGAGGGCGACTTCGACGCCTCCGGGCCCTTCTGCGACGACTGCAACTGGCGGGCTGCCGGCTCCTATCCCGACGACCGGGTGCGGCGCTACCTCGAGCAGTCGGGCGAGCACGAGGTGCTGGAGCGCTGGCAGCGCGTCCGCGGGCGACGCGGCGACTGATCCATATCGGCACGGATTCCTCGGGGCGGGCGCTGGCCGAACCATCGGTTCGGTTGATAGAATGAACCGCCCTGTGAATCCACCGTGAACGACGCCGCAGACCGCCGCAGCCATCCCCGCAAGCCATGCCTGGTCAAGGTCGCGCTGCGCCAGGGGGACAGGACGTGGTACGGCACCATCCTCGACTACAGCGAGGGCGGGGTGTACGTCGCCACAAGCGTCGAGCTGAAGGTGGGCGAGAAGCTGCGTTTGCGCTTCCGTCAGCCCGTGTCGGGCCGCATCGCCGACCTCGAGGGGGAAGTGAAGCGGACGGTGGACCGGGGTGACCCCATGCAGCCCGAGCCCGGGTACGGCGTGCAGTTCATCGAGCTGCTGGGTAGCGTCCGGGACGCTTCCGGCGCCAGCGGTGTGTTCCCCGCGCCCCAGGTCCCCGGCTTCGAGGGCAAGGACTCGTCGGGCAGCTCGTCCTCTCGCGTGACCCAGCTGTCGGCGAGCGACGTCCGCCGCTCGGCCCTGGGCAGCTCCTCACCTGGCCGCTCCAAGACGTGGTCCAAGCAGCCGCGCCCTGGCCAGGACGACGCTTCCGCGCCGCCGAAGCCCTCGAAGCGGGCCCGTGGGAACCGCTCGGTGGTCGAGATCGACGTGACCGTGCTGCCCCACACCGGCTCGGTGCCGCCGTTCCCCGGCCGCGTGGTCAACATCAGTAAGGGCGGCCTGTTCCTCGCCACGGAACAGGGACCACCCAACGACACGGTGATGACGGTGCGCTTCGACGGCGCCGAGGTGGACGGCCAGCCCAAGTCCCTGGACATCGTCGTGCAGGTGACCTGGCACAGCCGACAGCGCCCCCACCAGGATCTCCCCCTGGGCGTGGGCTGCCGCATCATCGGGTTCCACTCCAACAAGGGGCGGCGCCGCTTCGAGAAGCTGCTCCGCGCCCTGCTGCTGATCGGCAACCCCATCTTCCGCACCCAGTGAAAGAGCTTGTGAATAGCTCCCCTCAGGAGGCTTCCGTGAGCAGGCCTATTGCCCGCCGGATCAAGGGCGAGACGATCCTCATCACCGGCGGCGCCGGTTTCATCGGCTCGACCATCGCCCGCTGGCTCGTGGACCACAACCGCGTGGTCATCCTCGACAACCTGCACCGCAACTCGATCGCGGACGACCCCGAGCTGTCCGAGCACCCCAACCTGACCCTGGTGCAGGGGGACGTGCTGGACCAGCACGCGGTCAACCGCGCCATCCGCGGCGCCACCGTGCTGGTTCACTGCGCGGCCATCGCCGGCGTGGACACGGTGCTGGCCCACCCGACCAAGACCATGCGCGTCAACATCATCGGCACCTACAACGTGCTGGAGGCGGCCGTGGCCGCCGGCGGCATCAAGCGCTTCGTCGATTTCTCCACGTCCGAGGTGTTCGGCGCGTACGCCTACAAGGTCCAGGAGGGCGACGTGACCTCCCTCGGCGCGGTGGGCGAGGCGCGCTGGACCTATGCGGTGTCCAAGCTGGCCACCGAGCACATGGCCCACACCTACTACCGGGAGTTCGGCCTGCCCACGGTCGCCATCCGGCCGTTCAACATCTACGGACCGGGCCAGGTGGGCGAGGGCGCGATCCACCACTTCATCCTGCGGGCCCTGCGCGGCGACGCCATCCAGATCCACAACGACGGCGCCCAGATCCGCGCGTGGTGCTTCATCGACGACATCGTGGACGCGGTCGTACGGGCCATCGACTTCGACAAGGCCGTGGGACACTCGTTCAACATCGGCAACCCCCGCTCCACGCTGACGATCTACAACCTCGCGCGCGAGGTCGTGCGGCTGGCGGGCTCCACCTCCGAGCTGGAGTTCGTCACCTGGGACCACCCGGACGTGGAGCTGCGTATCCCGGACGTGACCAAGGCGAGGCGCCTGCTGGGGTTCGAACCGGCGATCGATCTCGAGGAGGGGCTCGGCAAGACCATCGAGTGGTACGCAGAGAAGATGAAGCGAGAGGAAGCCGAGTGACCGACCGCATCCACCTGACCCGCCCCTGGACCGGCGGCGCCGAGCGCGAGGCCGTGGCGCGCGTGCTCGACTCGGGCTGGCTGACCCAGGGCCCGGAGGTGGCGACCTTCGAGCAGCGACTGGCCGAGCAGGTGGGCGTTCGCCACGCCATGGCCGCGAGTTCGGGAACCGCGGCCCTGGAGCTGGCCCTGCTGGCCCTGCAGCTGCCCCGGGGCGCCGAGGTGATCGTGCCGGGCTTCACCTTCCCGGCCACGGCCCACTCCGCGCTGCTGCACGACCTGGTCCCGGTGCCCGTGGACGTGAACCCCGCGACGTACAACATGGATCCGCGGGCGGCCGCCGACGCCATCGGCCCGGCCACGGCCGCGATCATGCCGGTGCACCAGTTCGGGCTGATGGCCGATCTCGGCGCCATCGGCGCGCTGGCCGACGAGCACGGCCTGGCCATGGTCGAGGACGCGGCCTGCGCCCTGGGCGCCAGCTCACCGGCCGGGCTCTCCGGCGCCGTGGGCATCGCCGGCTGCTTCAGCTTCCATCCCCGCAAGACCATCACCACCGGCGAGGGCGGCGCGGTCACCACCAGCGACGACGACCTGGCCGCGGGCGTGCGCTCCCAGCGCAACCACGGCATGCAGCCCGGCCCCCACGGCGTGACCTTCCACGAGCCCGGCTACAACCTGCGCCTGCCCGACGTGCTGGCCGCCATCGGCAACTGCCAGCTCGACCGCCTCGAGGCGTGCCTGCAGGGCCGCGCCGCGAACGCGGCGCTGTACGCCGAGGCGCTGGCATCGTTCGACTGGCTCGAGCCCCCGGTGGAGCCGGAGGGCTACCGCCACACCTGGCAGACCTATGCGGTCCTGCTGGATCCATCCGTGGATCGACCCGACCTGATGACGAAGCTGCTCGACATGGGCATCGAGAACTCCATCGGCGCCCACGCCCTGCACCGCATCGAGTACCTGAAGCCCTACTGCGAGGGCCGGTCGTTCGCGGGGTGCGAGCGCGCCGCGGAAACGGCGCTGTGCCTGCCGCTGTACCCGCAGATGACGGCGAACGAGGTGGATCGGGTGGTGGAGGCGCTGAAGGTGTGCGGGCCGTAGCTTCGATCCGGTTCGGCTCCAATCCACGGGCTCCGATCCGGTTCGGTTCCAACTTCGATGGGCCAGCCCAAGCCTGAACCGCCTCCGCCGGGGACTGGTATACGAAACTCGTCTCGGGGCTTCGATCTACCCCGGATCCTCGGAGTTTCTTATACCTGTCCCCGTACCGCCCTCAATCACCTGACCGGCTCCATCGGACCTTCTCCGATCTCCTCGGCACGCGGCCCGTCGCCTGCTCCGCAGGCTCCGTGGATCCCACCGGTGGTTGGAGGCGGCACAGGGGACACGCACAAGTAACTCCGGCAGGAAGGGGGCCGATCGAAGCCACAGGGGTGAGTTACGTGTGCATGTCCCCGTCCGGGGTGGTTCGAGGCAGGGGTTGGGGGTGGATTCGGGGCGGGGCGTCAGTGCACGTCGCCCTCGGCTTCCTTCATCCAGCGGGCGGACAGGAAGACGACGCCGAGCAGCAGGTAGGCCAGGGCCCATGGCCAGCCCGGGCCGATGCGCAGGTCGACCACGGTGTCGGCCATGGTCCACTGGTAGGTGTGCATCAGCCCGATGATGGAGCAGCCGGCTGCGGCCACGCACCACAGGGCGGCGGCCACGAACTGGCGCTCGATCACGGCCACGGTGGCCGCGGCCCAGATCATGGCGGTGAGCACGAACCCCTGCTCGAGGGCGAACACGCCGTGGGCGTGGATGTCCGCGCCCTTGAGCGTGTCGACCAGGGCAGGCGTGAACGGCGTGTCAGGCGTGCCGAGCCCGCCGGCGCGCAGGCCCCCCTTGAGCATCAGCGCACCCCAGGCGGCCACGCCGGGCAGCACACCCACGGCCACGGCCGGCGCGTGGGAGCGGGGCGTGGCCTGGAACGCCTGGGCCACCATCACCAGCCCGATCCACAGCACGATCGCCATGCCGGCCTCGATGGGGATGAAGGCGGCCAGCAGGCCGATGCTGCCGGTCATGCAGATCAGGGCCACGAACACCCCGTCCATCACCGAGTAGCCGACGCGGGCCCCCAGCGCCTTCCAGCCGGGGTGGCCGATGTAGATGGTGGTGGGGAAGCACGATCCGAAGAACGCCGCCACGATCGATCCGACGCCGTTGACGGCCAGCGACGGCGCGGTGGGGAAGGTGTCGCCCCCCGCCTCGGCGCTCTCGATGTTCTGCAGCGAACCCACGAGGTTGATCACCCCCATGGGCACCACCACCGCCAGGTAGGCGGTCAGGTAGCCGGAGCGCACCGCCTCGAGCAACGCGCCGAAGGCGGGCCGCGGCAGGTAGATGCCCACCGACGAGGAGACCTCCCGCATGGCCTCGGTGTCCCACGACACCAGTCCCGTGGCCCAGGCCAGGCCCGTCCCCAGCACCACGGCCACCAGCCCGCCGGGGATCCGCGCCGGCAGCTTCACCCGACCGAAGTAGATCAGGATCACCACCCCCAACGGGATGAAGCCCACCAGGGGCACGGCAAAGGTGCGGAACAGGAAGCCGATGCCGATGAAGCCCACGGCGATGCCGGCCAGGGTGGAGAGCATGGCCGCCCGGGGCGTGACCTTGCGCAGATAGCCAGCGAAGAACGACCCACCCAGCTCGATCACGCCGGAGCCGAAGCACGCCAGCACGCCGGCACACCAGGCGGCATGCGAGGCCTGCTGCTCGGTGGCGCCCGCGCCCAGCGCGGCCAGCTTGGCCGGCAACATCACCAGGAAGATGTAGGCGAACAGGCTGACGGTGTTGATGCCGTAGGGCAGCGCCGTGGTGTCGTTGCGCCCCCTGGCCTTCGCCACCTTCCACGCCTGCCAGGAGTAGAACAGGTTGCCCACCACCACGGACAGCGCCACGCCAGGGAGGACGCGGTGCAGCAGCAGCTGGTCGTCGAAGCCCAGCACGACCCGGCACAGGCCCACGATCAGCAGCAGCTGGATGAGGTTGTCGAGGGCGAGGCCGAAGAAACCGTCCACGTCCCCGGCGACGAACCAGTGCACCCGCTCCCGAGACATCGACACCTCCCGTCGAGGTGTGGAAGGCTATCACGCGTGCGGGGTATCATCGCGGCGATGCGACAGTTCCGCAGCCATGGGACCGGACGGTTCACCCTCGACGACCTCGACGCCGTGGGCGAGGGGGTGGTGATCGAGGAGGGCGTGTTGATCTTCGGCGCGGAGCAGGTCCGCCTCGGGGACAACGTCTACGTCGGCCACCGCGCCATGCTCAAGGCCTACCCCGAAGGCGGCATCGAGGTGGGCCGCGACACCTGGATCGGCCCGGACTGCAGCTTCTCGGGCGCGGCCCTGATCTGCATCGGCGAGGGGGTCGGCATCGGCCCGGGCGTGCAGATCCTGACCTCCACACACCGGGATCCCGGTCCGGATCGTGCGATCATGGAGGGCGACCTCGAGCGCGCCGAGGTGGTCGTCGGCGACGGCTCCGACCTGGGCGTGGGCTGCATCCTGCTGCCCGGTACGACCCTCGGCCGCGGCGTGCAGATCGGCGCCGGCGCGGTGGTCAGCGGCGCGATCCCGGACCTGGCCGTGGCCGCCGGTGTGCCCGCGCGCGTGCTGCGCTTCAGGGACGGACGATGAGCGAAGGCAGCGACAGCGCGATCCGCATGCGGGGCCTCAACAAGGTCTTCCGCACCGGCCTGCTGCGCCGCCGCTTCGTGGCCCTGGAGTCCCTGGACCTCGAGGTCCCGCGGGGCGGCATCTTCGGCTTCATCGGGCACAACGGTGCGGGCAAGACCACGACCATCAAGCTGCTGATGGGGCTGGCGCGACCCACGGCCGGCACGGCATCGGTGCTGGGCCGCCCGGTGGGTGACCCGGTCGCCCTGGCCCGCGTTGGCTTCCTGCCCGAACGTCCCTACTTCTACGACTACCTGACCGGCCGGGAGTTCCTCGACTTCTACGGCCGCCTGTTCACCCTGGACGAGGCCACCCGCCGGACACGGGCGACGCAGCTGCTCGAGACGGTCAAGCTGACCGAGGCGGCCGACACCCAGCTGCGCACGTACTCCAAGGGCATGCTGCAGCGCATCGGTGTGGCCCAGGCCCTGATCAACGACCCGGAGCTGGTGGTGCTCGACGAGCCCATGAGCGGCCTGGATCCGGCGGGCCGGCGCCTGATCCGCAACGTCATCCTGGACATGCGCGACGAGGGCCGCACCGTGTTCTTCAGCAGCCACATCCTCAGCGACGTGGAGATGATCTGCCAGCGTATCGGCATCCTGGTGCGGGGCAGGCTCCACTACACCGGTGGTGTGGCCGACCTGCTCGAGCGACACGTCAACGAGGTGGAGGTGCGCGCCGAGGTCCTGCCCGACGACGTGGCCGAGACCCTGGCCGGTCTGACCGACCGGGTCGACCGGCACGGTGCCCAGTGGTTGATGCGTTGCGGCGACGGCGAGCCGGCCACCCGGCTGCTGGCCCGTCTCACCGAGCTCGGCGCCACCATCGTCTCGGTGACGCCGCTGCGTCCCAGCCTCGAGGACCTGTTCGTGCAGGAGCTCGACGGCACCCGCGTCCCCACGCCGGAGGTCACGCCGTGAGCCGTATCTGGGCCATCGCGACCAACACGCTGCGCGAGGCGGTGCGCAACCGGATCCTCTACGCGCTGCTGTTCTTCGCCATGGTGCCGATCACCCTGTCGTTCCTGCTGAGTCACCTGACCGTGGGCGAGTACCACAAGATCATCATGGACGTCGGCCTCAGCGCGATCGCCCTGTTCGGCGTGCTGATCGCGATCTTCGTGGGCATCGGCCTGGTCAACCGGGAGATCGAGCGCAAGACCATCTACACCATCGCGTCCAAGCCGGTGCCGCGTACCTCGATCGTGATCGGCAAGTACGCCGGGCTGGTGCTGGTGCTCGGCCTGCTGGTGGCGTTGATGGGCACGGCGCAGGTGCTGGTGCTGCTGCTCAACGGCGTGCCCTTCGGCGCGGGCCTCGGGATCGCCCTGGGGATGACCCTGCTGGAGCTGATGGTGGTCACGGCCTTCGCCGTGCTGTACAGCACCTTCACCAGCCCGACCCTGGCCTCGTTCTTCTCCCTGTCGACCTACGTCATCGGCCACCTTACCGAGGACATCCGCTCCTTCGGCAGCGCGTCGGAGAGCCGGTTCGTGCAGGAGCTCAGCGCGGCGGTGTACTGGGTGTTGCCCGACCTCGAGGCGTTCAACGTGCGCATGGAGGTGGTGCACGGTGTGGAGCTGCCGTTGCCCTACCTGGCCTCCACGGCCGCGTACGGGTTGCTGTACTCCGGGCTCGTGCTGGCAGGCGCCGCCCTGATCTTCCACCGGCGGGATTTCTGATGGGCTGGCGCCGGACGGCGCCATGGATCGTCGTGGCCGTGATCGCGGTGCTGCTGCGCGTGCTGTGGGGTGGTCACGCCGAGTGCGCTCGCGCCGGAGCCGAGCTCGAGGCGGGGCGACCGTTCCAGGCCGCGCTGCACTACGAGCGCGCCATCCGCTGGTATCTGCCGGGGAGCCCCTACGTCGGCCGCGCCGCGGATGCCTTGCAGGACCTGGCCGAGGTGGCCGAGGCCGCGGACGATCCCGAGCTGGCCCTGTTCGCCTGGCGCGGGCTGCGCAGCGCGGCCTACGCGACCCGCTCGTTCTACCAGCCCCTGCCCCGCCGCATCGTCCGCGCCGAGGAGCGGATCACAGCGCTGATGGAGGCCGATCCCGCGGGCGCGTGGCCCGACCGCGCGCTGCCCTCGGAGGCGCGCCGGGCGATCATCGCGGACAACCTGCAACAGCACACCGATCCCGACACGCTGTGGGTGGTCGTGCTGGAGCTGGGCTTCGTGGGCTGGATGGTCGCCGGCGGCGTGCTCGCCTGGCGCGTGGGCCGCGCGGAGCGGCGGCGACGCACGACGTGGATCCTGATCGCCACGACCGCCACGGGCTACGGCCTGTGGGTCCTCGGCATGGCGCTGGCATGATCGTCTACGCCTACTTCATGACCATCGCGGGCCTGCTGGGCCTGATCGTGGGCTCGTTCCTCAACGTGGTGATCTACCGCGTGCCCGCGCGCCTGAGCGTGGTCAGGCCCCGCTCACGCTGCCCCGCGTGCGAGACCCCCATCGCCGGGTACGACAACGTGCCGGTGCTCTCGTGGCTGGTGCTGCGGGGCCGCTGCCGTCACTGCGGCGTGTCGATCCCCGTGCGGTACACGCTGGTGGAGCTGCTGACCTGCGGCGTCTCGCTGGCGGTGTTCTGGCAGGTGGTACCGGCCGTGGACCTGCACCACGCTGCGCCCGCGCTGCGGGAGACCACCGAGCTGGTGGCCGTGGCCGCCCCCATCCGCTGGCAGGACCTGCTGACCTGGCTGTACCTGTTCGTGTTCTTCGCCGGCCTGATCGCGGTGTTCTTCATCGACCTGGACCACTACATCGTGCCCAACCAGATCACCTACCCGCTGATCCCGCTGGGCATCGCGGGTTCGGCAGGGTTGTGGTACGCCGGCGCCGAGGTCGTGTCCCCGCTGCAGTCGGTCGCCGGTGTGCTCGCGGGAGGGGGTGTGCTCTACGCGGTGGCCATGGGAGGCAGCTGGTTGTTCAACCGCCAGGCCATGGGCATGGGCGACGTCAAGCTGCTGGCCCTGATCGGCGCATTCCTCGGCGCCTGGCCCACGCTGCTGGTGGTGCTGCTGCTGTCGTCCATCGCCGGGTCGGTGATCGGCATCGCCCTGCGCGTGTTCGGGCGAGCGCGCACCAACGAGCCGCTGGACCCCGACGAGAAGCGCGCGCTGGAGGAAGCCGGGGAGGACCCCGAGGAGGAGCCGGAGGACGAGGAGGGCCCGACCTTCCACTACATCCCGTATGGCCCGTTCCTGGTGCTCGGGGCGTTCGCCTGGTTCCTGTTCGGCGACTGGATCCTCGGGCTGTATCAGCTCACGCTGTACTGATCGTCCCCCTCGACCACCAGCCGCTCGCCGTTGCCCGGGTGGGTCAGCACGAGCCGCACGGCCCGCAGCCGCAGCGGCCCCTCAGTGCCTCCGTAGCGCGGGTCCCCGCTCACCGGACAGCCGATGGCCGCCAGCTGCCGCCGGATCTGGTGGGTGCGGCCGGTCTCCAGCCGCACCTCCAGGCTGCCGTCGGCGCACACCCGGTAGCGCAGGGCTGCGTCCTTGCCGTCGAGGACGTGTTCGAGCCGCGCCTCGTCAGCCTCCGGCCGGCGGTCGGTGCGGACCCGGTACACGCGCTCGATGGCGCCGTCCCGGAACACCGCCGCCACGTCCCGGTCGAGGGACCTGTCCAGCACCAGCAGCAACAGCCCCGACGCCCGCCGGTCCAGGCGGTGGGGCAGGTGGATCGGCTGCGCGAAGTGCTGCTCGGCCCACGACACCACGTGCCCCCGGTCACTCGCCCTCGTGGGACCGCTGGGCACCCCCGGTGGCTTGTCGATCACGGCCAGCCGCCCGTCCTCGAACAGCACCCGTGGCTCGTGCGGCACCCCGTCGGGTCGTCGGTGGCACTCGACCACCTGGCCGGGGCCCACCACCCGCGATGCCACCTTGCAGCGGCGACCGTCGAGCCATGCGCCGCCCGTCGCGATGATGCGCCTCGCCTCGCCCCGGGAGATGCCGAACACGTTCGCCAGCGTGCGGTCCAGGCGCCCGTCGGCCACCACCCCGTCCAGCGCCAGCGGGCCAAAAGACCGCTGCCTGTCCATCGTCACTATCCCTTCGACTCGCGGCCAATCTACAATGGACCGGCCATGCACATACACGATCTGCTCACCCACGCGGTCAAGGAACGAGCGTCCGACCTGCACGTCGCTGCCGGTCAGAGCCCGGCGCTGCGCATCGACGGCGTCGTGCGCACCCTGAGCGCGCCGCCGCTGACCAGTGAACAGGCCCATCGCCTGATCTACTCGATCATGAACGAGCGTCAGAAGTCCCTGTTCGAGGAGAACATGGAGCTGGACTTCTCGTTCGCCCTGCCCGGACTGTGCCGCTTCCGCGTCAACGTGTTCCAGCAGCTGCACGGCATGGGCGCGGTGTTCCGCGCGATCCCGGACGAGGTGCAGACCATCGAACAGCTGGGGCTGCCGCTGGTGCTGCGCGACATCGCCAAGCTGCGCCGCGGCCTGATCCTGGTGACCGGCCCGACCGGTCACGGCAAGACCACCACGCAGGCCGCGCTGATCCACGAGATCAACCAGACGCGGTTCGAGCACGTCATCACCATCGAAGACCCCATCGAGTACCAGCACCGGCCGGCCAAGTGCGTGATCAGCCAGCGCGAGCTGCTGACCCACACCAAGTCGTTCGCCAACGCGCTGCGCTCGGCCCTGCGGGAGGATCCCGACGTGATCCTGGTGGGGGAGATGCGCGACCTCGAGACCATCTCGCTGGCCCTGACCGCGGCCGAGACCGGCCACCTGGTGCTGGCCACCCTGCACACCCGCAGCGCGGCCGACACGGTCAACCGGATGATCGACGTGTTCCCCAAGGAGCAGCAGCACCAGGTGCGCACCATGGCCTCCAACTCCCTCGAGGCGGTGGTCTGCCAGCAGCTGGTCCCGCGCAAGACCCGCGGCCGCGTCTGCGCCACCGAGGTGCTGATGTGCAACTTCGCGGTGCGCAACCTGATCCGCGAGGGCAAGGTCTTCCAGATCCCCAACCTGATGCAGACCCAGACCACCTCGGGCATGGTCACCATGGAGCAGAGCCTGCTGCACCTGTTCCGCAACGGCATCATCACGCGCGAGACCCTGCTGGAACGCTGCTACGACCCGACCGTGCTGGAGAAGATGGACGAGGTCACGCAGACCACCCCTTCTTCGAGCCGATCTCGCAGCCGGAGCGGCCGCTAGCCCCGTCAGGCACTACAATGACCGTTTCCGCTGGGCGCCCCGGTGCGTCCGAGGAGGATGGACATGGCATTCCGCACCCAGTGGCTCGCCGATCGTGCGGGTGACGACGTCGTCACCCAGCTGGCCCTCGCGCGCCGCGGCACGATCACGCCGGAGATGGAGCACGTGGCCCGCATCGAGCAGCTGGATCCGGCGTTCGTGCGCGACGAGCTGGCCGCCGGCCGGCTGCTCATCACCGCCAACGTCAACCACCCCGAGCTCGAGCCGATGGGGATCGGCCTGGCCACCCGCTGCAAGGTCAACGCCAACATCGGCAACTCGCCGCTGGCCTCGGGCATCGACGGCGAGATCGACAAGCTCCAGGCCTCGATCCGCTTCGGCGCCGACACGGTCATGGACCTGTCCACCGGCGGCGACATCGTCGCCATCCGGGAGGCCATGATCCGCAACAGCTCGGTGCCCATCGGCACGGTGCCGCTGTACGAGGCAGCCGAGCGGGTGGACGAAATCGAGCAGATCGACGAGCAGCTGCTGCTGGACGTGATCGGGCTGCACGCCCGCCAGGGCGTGGACTTCATGACCCTGCACTGCGGACTGCTGCACCAGCACCTGCCGCTGGTCCGCTCCCGGCTGACCGGCATCGTCAGCCGCGGTGGGGCGATCATGGCCCGCTGGATGCTCAACCACGGCAGGCAGAACCCGCTGTACGAGGCCTACGACGCGATCCTCGACATCTGCGCCAGGCACGACGTGGCCCTCAGCCTCGGCGATGGCCTGCGCCCCGGCTGCCAGGCCGACGCCAGCGACGAGGCCCAGTTCGCCGAGCTCGACGTGCTCGGCGAGCTCACCGAGCGCGCCTGGGAGCGGGACGTGCAGGTGATGGTCGAGGGCCCGGGCCACGTGCCATTCGACCAGATCCAGATGAACGTGGAGAAGCAGCAGGAGCGCTGCCACGGCGCCCCGTTCTACGTGCTGGGCCCGCTGGTGACCGACATCGCGGCCGGCTACGATCACATCAATAGCGCCATCGGCGGCACCATGGCCGCGTTCTGCGGTGCGTCCATGCTGTGCTACGTCACGCCCCGGGAGCACCTGGGGCTGCCCACCCTCAACGACGTGCGCGAGGGCATCATCGCCCACCGCATCGCAGCCCACGCGGCCGACGTGGCCCGCGGCCGGCCGGGCGCGCGGGACGTGGACGACGAGATGAGCCGCGCGCGCTACAGCTTCGACTGGCCGAAGCAGTTCGAGCTGGCCCTCGACGGCGACCGGGCCCGGGAGCTGCGGCTGGGGGACCTGAAGGACGGTGACGTGGGCTCGGACGACTTCTGCACCATGTGCGGTCCGAAGTTCTGCTCGATGAAGAACTTCCAGATGACCGCGGACATGAAGCCCAGCCAGGACCTGTGCGGGATGAAGGGGGAGTCGGAAGGGTGAGGGCTAGCTCTCCCGCCGCACGACCATGGCGGTGCTCACGCCGCCGCCGCCACAGATCGACGCCACGCCCAGCTCGCCACCGGTACGGCGCAGCACGCCGTCGAGGGTGACGAGGATGCGGGCCCCGGAGATGCCCGTGGGGTGGCCCAGGGCGATGGCGCCGCCGTGCTGGTTGAGCTTGTCCCGATCCCACTCGAGCTGCAGCTCGTTGGTCAGCACCTGGGCGGCGAACGCCTCGTTGACCTCGTAGGCGTCCATGTCGCCCAGGGTCATGCCGGCCCGCTCCAGGGCCATCGGGATGGCCACGCCCGGGCCCTCGCCCATGGTCTCGGGGGCCACCGCGGTGGTGGCGTGGGCCACGACCGAGAACAGGACCGGCCAGCCCTCGGCCTCGGCGCGGCCGCGGGAGGTGACGATCATCGCGGTGGCGCCGTCGGACATGCCGCAGGCGTTGCCCGCCGTGACCCGGCCGCCCTTCTTGAACACGGCCTTCAACTTGCCCAGCTTCTCCACCGTGGTGTTCTCGCGGATGGTCTCGTCCGTGGTGAACGTGACCGCCTCGGCCTTGCGGTGGGCGGGCGGCACCTCCACCGGGGTCAGCTCGGGCTCGAACCACCCGTTGTCCCGCGCGGCCGCGGCCTTCTTGTGGGAGTCCAGGGCGAAGGCGTCCATGTCCTCGCGGGGGATGTCGTACTTCTCGACCAGGTTCTCGGCGGTCACGCCCATGCCGAACCCGCAGAGGGGATCGATGCTGTCGCTCCAGCCGTCCTCGAGCGTCTTGTCCCCCATCTTGAAGCCCTCGAAGCGCACGTTCTTGAGCAGGTAGGGGATGGTGCTCATGGAGTCCATGCCGCCGGTCAGCGCGACCTCGAAGTCGCCGAGCTGCACGCCGCGGGCCGCGTGGATGACCGTGATCATGCCGGACGGGCAGGCCATGTTGATCGTCTGTACCGGCGCGGCGATGTCCACGCCGCCGCGCACCGAGGCGGTGCGGCCCGGGTTGGGGCCGTTGCCCGCCTGCCGGCACGAGCCGTAGATCACCTCGTCGACCGCGTCACCGGGCAGGCCGATGCGCTCGCGCACGGCGCGCACGGCGGTCGCGCCCACGTCGAACGAGGCCACGTTGCGCAGGGTGCCGCCGAAACGGCCCATGGGGGTACGGACGGCGGAGACGATGACCACGTCGGACAGCTTCATGGGGATCCTCCTGGGTTGGAACGGCTGTAGAGGATGCCACAGGGGATGGGTGAGTCAAGCGGTGCGCGTCCGGCTCTGGCGCGGGGAAGGGCCTCTTCTGAGGTAGCAAGTTTGCTACGTAGCAAGTTTGCTACGTAGCAAACTTGCTACTAAGCGCGGAGAGCACTACGATCAATCCATGTTCCAGGCCAGCATCCCAGTCACTGCCGCCGCCTTCCTGGACCGCCGCTCCGAACTGGAGCAGCTCACGCGCCTGCTCGCCAATCTGGAGAGTGGATCCCCCACGTGGCTGGCCATCCTCGGTAGCCGCAAGATCGGCAAGACCAGCTTGCTGCTGGAGCTCGCTCGGCGATCGGCCAGTTCCAGCACTGCGTTCGTGATCCTGGACACCTTCGAACAATCGCCCGTATCCCTCGAGGTGTTTCGCCGCTACGCCCTCCGGCTACTCGATGCCCTGTTCGCCGACGCGGTCGGACGTTCCCTCGAAGCGTCCATCCGCAATCCTTCGGGCTACCGCAAGCTCATCGCAGGATCGGACATCCTCATACGGCTGCCGTCCGACCTGCGGGCCGACATCCTCGACCTGCCCGACAGGGATGTGGATTCGAACCTCATCCGCGATGTGTTGGAGTGGCCGGAGCGGCTGGCAGAGGCCACGAACAGGAACGTGCTGGTGGCGTGGGACGAGTTCCAGGCGCTTGCGAAGCTGGGATCGAAACGGAACGGATACGATCCACTCCCCCTGATGCGCAGCATCTGGCAACGACACCACCGCACGGCGTACGTGGTCTCGGGTTCCGAACGCAGCCTCTTGCAGCAGATGGTCGCTGACGAGCATTCCCCGTTCTTCCAGCACTTCGCCATCATGGATCTCGGAGCCTTCTCCGACGCTGACGCCGTGGGGCTGCTGGTGGACAACGCTCCCGACGACCGCCCCATCCCCGAACCTCTGGCAAACCGGATCGTCGAGTTCGTCACCGGCCACCCCTTCTACCTGCAACTCGCAGGTGAGGCCCTGACGGCCATGATGCCCCCCTACGACGAGGCCGCCCTGAAGGAAGCCATGCAGGCCCTGCTGTTCAGCTCGACCGGCCGGCTGGCGCTGTACTTCGAGAACCAGCTCGCCAAGCTGGTCGGACGATCGGCTCATCTGTCGAGGCAGATGCAGGTGCTGAGCGACGGTCCCATGGAGTTCCAGGAGATCGTGAACGCTCTGGGGATTCCCAGCGGAGCTGTTGCGGCCAACCTGGGGCGCCTGGGAGATGCCGTGGTCCAGCGCCCTGACGGCAGATACGAAATCGACGACCCGACGTTCGCTCGATGGCTGCAGTGGCGGGGCGAGGGTGGGACGGCCGTCCCGATGACGGTTCTGGGAGATGCTGCGGAGCGACGCGTGGCCGACGAGCTGGCCTGGATGGGATTCGAGCTCGTCTACCGATCACGCGCGTCGCGCGGAGCGTTCGACCTGCTGGCCATCCGTGGGCCGACCCGCCTGGGTGTGCAGGTGAAGCGGACGGCGCTGCCTGTACGGTTCAGGAAGTCGGAGTGCACGCGCATGGAGGCGGAGGGCGATCGTCTCGGGTGGACCGCAGTGGTCGCGGCCGTGCCGCCGGACGAGGCCGGCCCGGTGGAGTTCCTCGACCCGGCGGGGGTCCGGCTGGGGAGGGAGGCGAGGTTGGGCGCCGATGCGAGGATCGACAACCTGCTGCGGTGGGTGGGGCGGTAGTCGGCACCTGCTAGAAGATCGGTATCCACGCCGTCGCATTCTCGGTCGAGTGGCTCATCTCGAGCACGAAATCACCGTCACCAACCGCATGGAGCACGTCCTGGGAATTGCATCCACTGGGGGTGGCGTAGGCATTCTCGTCGAGGACGATCGTGCCGAGGTTGCAGCCAGACAGCTCGATGGTGTTGGCATCTGCCAGAGAGACGATCCGGGTCTGCGCCGCGTTGGAGGCGCGGACGTAGTACTCGCTGCCGACGCCACCGGGAAGATCGTCACTGCTGTACTGGATTGCCGGCGAGAACCCCGCGCAGCTGTCCTCGATCTCCACCACGACGGGTTCGTCCGATTCCAGGTGAATCGTGTGCCAGCCCGTGCTGCCTCCGTAGTACTCGTAGAGGTCGCCCGCAGGGATTGCGACCAGATCACTCTCCGTCGATTCCAGATCCGACCAGGACACCACGGCGGATGAGCTTCCGGCCGTGACGAAGAGACGAACCGGACCGTAGTACGAGAAGTAGTACTCCTCCATGTCACCCGAATAGACTTGGGTGCCGCCATTGCACGAGAACATGCCAAACACCGCGGACACCGGTTCATCCGCCGTGACATGGAGCCAGATGTCCTCCGAATAGGACAGGCCGAGATCGTGGAAGTCGTAGAGGCGCAGCGTCTCGCCCGTGTCGAGCACAGCAGACGTCTCGAGGTCGACGGAGTACCCATCCACCGAGGTCAGCGTCACGTGGTTGTCGTCCGTGTACGACACGAGCGAGTACCCACCCCGGGAAGAGAGCATGCGGACGAGGAAGCTCTTTCCGTGGTAGCCGATCCAGTCGTCGGCACAGACCTGTGCACCGCTGGCGCCATCAGCGCACACGCAGGCCTGCGTCTCGCCGGGTTCGCAGACATCGCACCCACTCGACGCGACCGCGATGGCCAGGAGAACCAGGAGTACGGTGTCGAACGTGGGTTTCACGGCGATCCCCTCCGCCGATCAGGATACCACCGACACTTGCGAGGTCGGACAGCTCTTGCTGCAGCGGGCTGGGAGGCTCCCGTCCGCGAGAGCGCCGATCGGGTAAACGCCAGAAATTGAGCTCTGCTGACGTCTTCGCGGGTCATGGAGTCTATTCGACGCTCGACACGCATCTCCTCGGCCAGAAACCGGCCGGTGACTCCGGTTCACCCCTCGACAAGCATCTCCTCGGCCACGAACCGGCCCGTGGCTTCGGTTCACCCCTCGACAAGCATCTCCGCGGCCACGAACCGGCCCGTGGCTCCGGTTCACCCCTCGACAAGCATCTCCTCGGCCACGAACCGGCCCGTGGCTCCGGTTCACCCCTCGACAAGCATCTCCTCGGC
>CAZXHG010000154.1:0-192 GCA_964639985.1 uncultured Rickettsiales bacterium | reverse complement strand
CACGAACCGGCCCGTGGCTCCGATTCACCCCTCGACAAGCATCTCTTCAGGGCTGAACACGCGTGTCGGGCCGGTTCGGGCGCGGGCAGGTGTTTGTTCGGGCGTGAACAGGCTTGTCGGGCCGGTTCAGGCGCGGGCAGGTGTTGGACTAAACCGCTTCGCGGTGGTGGTGGCGGTTCAGGCATGGAGGCG
>CAZXHG010000153.1:0-24420 GCA_964639985.1 uncultured Rickettsiales bacterium | reverse complement strand
CGGAGTACTCCAGCCCCTTGGCCTCCATGCCGATGTCGTCCATGAACGCCCGGTCCGCGCCGAACTCGCGCTCGAAGTGGTCCTTCATGCGGCGGATGCCGCCGCCGAAGATCAGACCGAAGCCCTCGCCGCGAGCCATCTGGTGCAACGTCTCCAGGGCGTTGCGGGCCGCGCCGAAGGTCAGCTCCAGGCCGCCGGTCCTGTCGGCGTCCAGGAGCCCGTTCTCGAAGCACTCCATGACGAACGCCATGCCCGTGCCGAAGGTGATCGTGTCCACGCCGTAGGTGTCGCAGTAGAAGTTCAGCTCGGCCACCCAGTGGGCGTCGAACACACCGATGTTGGAGCCGCAGCCGGCCGCGGTCTCGTACTCGGGGCCGTCCACGACCACGCTGTGACCCTGGTACGGGCCGGTGCGCACCTCGAAGTCGTCGATGCCCTTGGCGCAGGCCATCGTGCAGCCATGCCAGCAGCCGTCGGGCACGTCCTGGCTGACGGTGGCGGTCCAGACGTGGGAGTTGATGTTGGGGGTGTCCTCGTGCTTGCCGAACTTGAAGTTGTGGGTCGGCAGCAGGTCGTAGGCGTCCATGATCTCCACGAGGTGGGCGGTACCCGAGCGGCGCATCTGGCACTGCTCGTCGTCGTACATCGCCATCTCCTCGGTGATCTTCGCGCCGTACTTGCGGATCCGCAGCGGCTCGGCCGGGTGGTTGGGATCCTCTCCCATCTCGATGGCGCCGGTCGGACAGACCTCGGCGCACGTCGAACACCCGACGCAGCGGTCGTAGTGGGTGTCGAACGGCATGCCGATCGTGCGGCTTGATCCGCGGCCGGCGAACCCGATGATGTCCTCCCAGACCGCCTCGGTGCAGGCGCGCACGCACAGCCCGCACAGGATGCAGGCCTTGGGATCCTCGTCCCGCTGGGGGTGGGTGAACCGCGGCTCGTCGATGCCGGCGCGCTTTGCCATCCCCTTGATCCGGGGCACGTTGGGCCACCGCGCGACCATCATCTCCAGCAGGGTCTTGCGCAGCTGCAGGACACGCTCGGAGCCGGTCTGCACGTGCATCTCGCCCCGGATGGGGTAGTTGCACGCGGTGACCATCTTGTCGCGGCCCCGCTCGTTGATCTCCACCGTGCAGATGCGGCAGGCGCCGTAGGGCTCCAGCATCGGGTGGCTGCACAGCGACGGGATGCCGATGCCGGCCTCCTTCGCCGCGTCCAGGATGGTGGTCTCCGGCTCGACCTCGAGCCGCTTTCCGTCGATGGTGACGTTGATCATCACTTCCTCCATCCTCTTCCCTCTACTCGATGGTGACCGCGTCGAAGCGGCAGACGTCCCAGCAGGTCCCGCACTGGATGCAGTCCTCCTGGCGGATGGTGTGCAGCTGCTTCTTCTCGCCGTCGATGCACTCGGTCGGGCAGCGCTTGGCGCACAGCACGCAGCCGGTGCAGTCGTCGTTGATGGTGTAGGTGATCAGCTCCTTGCACACCCCGCCCGGGCACTTGCCGTGCTGGATGTGGGCCTCGTACTCGCCGCGGAAGTACCGCAGCGTGGAGCGCACCGGGTTGGGCGCGGTGGCGCCGAGCTGGCACAGGCAGCCGTCCTCCTGGGAGCCACAGATGTCCTCCAGGATCTCGATGTCGCCGTCGCGGCCCTGGCCGCGGCAGATCCGGTTGAGGATATCCGACATCACCGTCAGCCCCTCGCGGCAGGGCGTGCACTTGCCGCACGACTCGTCGGCCAGGAAGTCGATGAAGTAGCGAGCCACGTCCACCATGCAGGTGTGCTCGTCCATCACGATCATGCCGCCGGAGCCCATCATCGAGCCGGCCCTGGTCAGCGTGTCGAAGTCCACCGGCTGGTCCAGGGCGTCACCGGGCAGGCAGCCGCCGGAGGGTCCGCCGGTCTGCACGGCCTTGAAGCCGCGGCCCTTGGGGATACCCCCGCCGATCTCGAAGATGATCTCCTCGAGCGAGATCCCCATCGGGACCTCGACCAGGCCGGTGTTGTTGATGTCGCCGACCAGGGAGAAGACCTTGGTGCCGGACGAACCGGACCAGGGGTTGTTCTCGAGGTCGCCGCCCGTGCCGATCGAAGCGAACCACTCGCCGCCCTTCTCCACGATGGGCGGCAGGTTGGCCCAGGTCTCGACGTTGTTGAGCACCGTGGGCTTGTCGAACAGGCCCTTCTCCGTGCTGTGCACGTACTTGGCCCGCGGCTCGCCCGGCTTGCCCTCCATGGAGGCCATCAGCGCCGAGGACTCGCCGCAGACGAACGCGCCCGCGCCGCGGTGCACGTGGATGTCGAAGCACAGATCCGTGCCCATCACCCCGTCGCCGAGCAGGCCCCGCTCCCGCGCCTGCGCCAGCGCCTTGATCAGCCGCTGCATGGCCAGTGGGTACTCCTTGCGGATGTAGATGTAGCCCTCGGTGGCGCCCAGCGCATACGCGCCCAGCAGCATGCCCTCGATGACCGCGTGGGGATCGGTCTCGATGATCGAGCGGTCCATGAACGCGCCGGGGTCGCCCTCGTCGGCGTTGCACAGGATGTACGGCCGGCTGTCGTCCGTCGCCGCCTTGGCCGCGCTCTCCCACTTGACGCCCGTGGGGAAGCCGCCGCCGCCGCGGCCGCGCAGGGCCGAGCGCTTGACCTCGTCGAGCACGTCGCCCGGCTTCATCGTGGTCAGCGCCTTGCGCAGCGCCTGGTACCCGTCCCGGGCGAGGTACGAGTCGATGCTCTCCGGGTCGACGAGGCCCTTGTTGCGCAGCGCGATCAGCTCCTGCTTGGCGAAGAACGGGATCTCCTCCATGGTCGGCAGCCGCTGCTTGCTGGTCAGGTCCTTGTGCAGGTAGCGCTTGACCGGCGTGCCGCCGATCAGGTGCTCGTCCACCAGCTTGTTGACGCCGATCGGCGTGAGCTTCTGGTAGAAGATGCCCTCGGGCTGCACCACCACGATCGGGCCCATGGCGCAAAAGCCGTTGCAGCCCGTGGCCACCACCAGGTAGTCGTCGGCCAGGCCGCGGTCGGCCAGCACCTGCTCCAGGGTCTGCTTGATCTCGAAGCCCTTGGCCGCCACGCAGCCGGTGCCGGTGCACACCATCAGCATGCCGCGGTAGCCGGCGAGGCGCGCGCGTTCCGCGTCGCGAGCTGCGTCGAGGTTGGTCGTGTCGATGCGGGTCATCGCGCCACCCCCTCGTCCACCTTCTCGAGCATGCGCGGCACGTCCCCGGGATTGGCGCCGCTGGTGATCTGCTCATCGATCTGCACCACCGGAGCGAGGCTGCAGCAGCCCAGGCAGCGCACCTCCTCGAGCGTGTACTTGCCGTCCTCGGTGGTCTTGCCCGCCTCCACGTCCAGCTCGCGGGCAAAGGCGTCGATCACCCGGGCCGCGCCGCGCACGTGGCAGGCCGTGCCCACGCAGACCTGGATCTCGTGCTCGCCCTTGGGCTCGAGGCTGAAGGCCTTGAAGAAGGTGCCGAGGTGGTACAGCTGCCGCAGGGGCACCCGGATCTCGTCGGACAGGTAGCGCAGCACGTCCTGGGGCAGGTGCCGGTAGGCCTCCTGGATGTCCTGCAGCATCTCGATCACGTAGTGGGGGTCGCGCCCCCAGCGGTCGATGATGGTATCGACGGCGGCGGTATCCATCACTCACCTCCGTTGTGGTTGGGGAAGCTGGGCCGGTGCACGTGCCAGCGGGGCAGGTAGTCGGACTTCTTGGCCACCAGCGCCTTGATCTTCTTGTCGCGGAACACCGTGCCGATGCCGCCGCGGCCGGCCTGCTTGATGCGGGCCGTGTCCCGGCGCCAGTCGAACCAAGAGAAGTTGAGGCAGCCCATCAGGCTGTGCTCGGCACCGCGGCCTGCGGAGACCACCGAGATCTCGCGCATCTCCTTGGGGCCCTCGGCGAAGAACTCCGTGAGCTGCTCGGAGACCACATGCGCGTCGACCGCCTCCATCGGCGCCCGCAGGATCTGCACCTTGTGGGTGTTGCCGTCGATGTACACCACCACGTCCTCGTCGGCCTTGCCGGTCAGCACCAGCGCGTCCCAGCCGCTGAACTTCAGCAGCGGTCCGAAGTGGCCGCCGACGTTGGAGTCGATGGGGATGCCCGTGGCCGGGGAGAGGGACACCACCAGGGACTTGCCGGAGCCCGGATACGACGGGTTCCCGCCCAGCGGACCCGAGCAGATGATGATCGCGTTCTCCGGGTCGTTCCACAGGGTGTCCGGGTTGACCGAATGCCAGAGGTAGTACAGACCGAAGCCGCGGCCGCCGACGAAGATCCGCTTCATCTCCTCGTCCACCTCGAGCACCTCGAAGGACAGGGTGGACAGGTCGATCCTGAGCGTGCGGTTGGCGTACCCGCGCTGGATCTTCCTGGGGGGATAATCCAGCTCGGCCAGCACCTCGTGGGACGCCGCCAGCGCGTCGCGGTCGATGGCGTGGTCAGGGTGCAGTGACATGGAAGCTCCTCGAAAACCTGTGGGGGAGCGCGTGCAGGGGAGCGGGGCGCGCTATCCTGCCCGGGTGCACTCCCCGGTGGTGGACGCGCGATGATACAGGCGCGTCGTATGGCACGCAATCGCGGGCGTACGCGCCTGCAAGGGGTGGTCCGGTGGTGGTCCGCAGGGTGGTCGCAGTCGCGCTCGTGGTCGTCGCAGCGGTGGTGGCCGTGGCGTGGTCTGGTGGACCGACCGCGGTGCCGGCAAACCTCTGGATGACTGCGCTGGGCGTGGCGTTCGCGCTGGCCGCGTTGCCCCTGCTGACCCGCGGAGATCGGCTGGCGCGCTGGGCGCTGCCCGTGGCACTGCTGGCCCTGGCCCTGGTGGCTTCCCAGGCCCACCTGGGCGAGGGCTTCCCCCGCACCCACGACGGCCGGCTGCACCTGTGGTCCCTGTGGAGCCTGCACCGCTGCGTGCTCGACGGCGACCTGTGGCCTCGCTGGAACCCCTACATGGGCCTGGGCTACCCCCTGCTGCAGTTCTACCCGCCCGTGAGCTACATGGCGGCCCAGCCGCTGATGTTCCTGGGCCTGTCCCCGGTGCAGACCGGCGCGGCGCTGGTCCTGCTGACCTCGTGGCTGTCGGGCCTGGCCGCGGCCTGGTCGGCAGGGCGCCTGGGGGTGGGCTGGCCCGGCCGCCTGGTCGCGGGCGCGGCCCTGGCCCTGGCGCCGTACCACCTGCACGACGCCAGCTACCGCTTCGCCCTGGCCGAGCTGGCCGCGTTCGTGCTCGTGCCGCCGTTCCTGGTGCTGGGGAGGGAGGTCGTATGGGGTCAGACGTTGACACTTGACACTTCGCGAAGTGTCAAGTGTCAACGTCTGACCCCTTTCCTCGCCGTCGCCGCGCTGCTGCTCACGACCCACCTGCTCAGCGCGCTGATGGGCGGCATCGTGGTGGGCCTGTGGGTGGCCGCCGAGTCCGCGCTGGGGCGCTGGCGCGAGCTGCGAACCGCTGCGATCGGGCTGCTGCGACTGGCCGCCCTGTGCGGGCTCGCCGCCGGGCTCGTGGGCGCGTTCCTGCTGCCCCTGCTCGCGGAGCAGCACCACACCTGTATCGGCCGCTTCATCCCAGGCCCCCACCACCCCCTGTCCACCAACGCCATCGCATTCGACGACCTGTTCGAGCGCCACGGCTGGGAGGGCTACGAGCACAGCCGGCTGAAGCCGCGTGAGGGGCAGGATCCCAACCACCTGATCCCGTTCTACTTCGGATTGGCGTTACTGGCCGCCGCGGCAGCAGCTGTTGCCCTGACCGCGTTCCGGCGGTCGCGAGCCGCCATGCCGACGGGACTGGGAGTCACGCTGCTGATCTGTCTGCTGTTCAGCGCGGGGATCCCGGCGCCTCTGCTGGACGCCATCCCGCCCCTGAACGCCCTGCAGTTCCCATGGCGGTTCCTCGGCCCCGCGGCCGTGGCCGCCGCGCTGCTCGCGGGCGTCGCCGTGCACGAGGCCAGCGCCGCGCGCTGGCCCGGTCTGGCCGTCGCCGCGGTGGCCGTGGTCGCGCTGGTGGCCGACGCCTTCCCGTACCTCGGCGCCTGCGACCACCACGAGCCCTACCGGGGCGCCGCCCACCACGTCTGGGTCGGCGGCGAGGGCACGACCTGGGCCGAGACCCACGATCCGGTGGACGCGGACCTGCCCGCGGACGAGTTCGTTCGCGTGGAGCGCCTCCGTCACCCCCCCGAGACCTACGGCTTCCGCGTGGCCCAGGCCCACCGCAGCCATCGCGAGTACATGACCGCGTCGGTGTTCGAGGGCTACATCAAGGTCGGTCCGCGCAAGGGTGACGCGTCCGTCTCCGGCGCGTACGGGGTGCAGCGGCGTTACCGCAGCGGGCGGTCAGCGGCCGACCGGGTCGACGCCGCGCCGCTGGCCTCGCTGCAGTTCGCGGGTGGGCGGGGGTACGTGCCGCTTCCCGCGCCCGAGATCGAGCCCGAGCACCTGCGGGTGAAGCTGCCCGCTGATCACCCCGGCGGCCGGGTCAAGCTCCTGTTCCAGGCGTTCCCCGGGTGGATCGTCCGGGTCGACGACGGCCCGTGGGAGCCGGCGCTGGACATCGACGGACTGCTGGGGGCCGACGCACCCGAAGGGGCCTCGGTCCTGCACTTCCGCTACTCCTGGAAGACGCCGGCGCGGCGGGCCGGGTTGGGGCTGACCGTGCTCGCCTGGGCCCTGCTGCTGGGGTGGGCGATCCGGGATCGCCTCCGATCCGCGAGATGACGGGATACACTGACCGGGTCGCCCCCTCGGCGACGCGGAGGTGTCCCCATGTCCCGACTGCTCCTGATCCTGGTCACCGGCCTCTCCTTCAGCCTCCTCGGCTGTCCCGACGAGGTCGTCGTGGACGACGACGACAGCGCCGCGGGCGACGACGACACGTCCGAGCCCGAGCCGGTGGACGCCGACGGCGACGGCTACGCCGAGGACATCGACTGCGACGACGAGGATCCAGCGGTCCACCCCGCGGCCGAGGAGATCTGCAACGGCATCGACGACGACTGCGACGACAGCGTGGACGAGGGCTTCGACGTGGACTGGGATGGATTCTCGGTGTGCGGCGAGGACGGTGTCGCGGGCACCGAGGACGACGACTGCGACGACGGCAATGCCGATGTCTTCCCCGGCGCCGAGGAGGTGTGCAACGGCCTCGACGACGACTGCGACGGCGCGGTCGGCGAGGGGGAGGACGACGCGGACGCGGACGGCGTGATGGCCTGCAACGGCGACTGCGACGACGCCAACGCCGACGTCTTCCCCGGCGCCCCGGAGCTCTGCGACGGCCTGGACAACGACTGCGATGGCGTGGTCGGTGACGAGGACGACCTCGATGGCGACGGATTCGCCCCCTGCGACGGGGACTGCGAGGACACGCTGGCCGATGTGTACCCGGGTGCGCCGGAGCTGTGTGACGCGCTCGACAACGACTGCGACGGCCTGGTGCCCGAGGACGAGACCGACGCGGACGGCGACGGATATGCCCCGTGCGCGGGCGACTGTGACGACGCCAGCGTGGACGTGTTCCCCGGCGCGGCCGAGGCCTGCAACGGCGTGGACGACGACTGCGATGGCGCCGTGCCCGCGGACGAGACCCTGGACGCGGACGGCGACGGATTCGTCAACTGCGAGGACTGCGACGACACCGACGCCACGGCCTTCCCCGGCGGGATCGAGCTGTGCGATGGCGTGGACAACGACTGCGACGGCGCGGTGCCGGCCGGCGAGGCAGACGTGGACCTGGATGGTTCTCGCCTGTGCGACGGCGACTGCGACGATGGCGCGGCCACCGTCTTCCCGGGCGCGGAGGAGCTGTGCGACGCGGTGGACAACGACTGCGACGGCGTGGTCCCGGCGGACGAGGTCGACGGGGACGGGGACGGCTTCTCCGCGTGCGCGGGGGACTGCCGGGATACGGATCCGGCCGTGTACCCGGGCGCCACCGAGGTCTGCAACGGGATCGACGACGACTGCGACGGCACCACCCCCGCGGACGAGCAGCTCGACGCGGACGCGGACGGATTCGTCAACTGCGCGGACTGCGACGATACGGAGGACTCGGTGTACCCCGGCGCGGTCGAGCTGTGCGACGGCCTGGACAACGACTGTGACGGCAGCATCCTGGCCACGGAGGTGGACCTGGACGGCGACGGCTACCGGCTGTGCGACGCGGACTGCGACGACGCTGATGCCTCGATCCACCCGGGTGCCGAGGAGCAGTGCAACGCCGTGGACGACGACTGCGACGGGATCGTGCCCTCGGACGAGTACGACCTCGACGGCGACGGCCACACCGGCTGCGGCGGCGACTGCGACGACGGCGACCCGGCGGTGAACCCGGACGCCACCGAGGCCTGCAACGGGATCGACGACGACTGTGACGGGACCATCCCCGCGGGTGAGCAGCTCGATGCGGACGGCGACGGGTTCGTCAACTGCGAGGACTGTGACGATACGGACGAGACCATCTACCCGGGGGGCACCGAGCTGTGCGACGGCCTGGACAACGACTGCGACGGCGGTGTGCCCGCGGACGAGGACGACGCGGACGCGGACGGTGCCCGCCTGTGCGACGGCGACTGCGACGACGGTGACGCCACCCGCTTCCCGGGCGCGCCCGAGCTGTGCGATCGGCTGGACAACGACTGAGACGGCACCCTGCCCGCGGACGAGCAGGACGTGGACGCGGACGGCGTGACCGACTGCGAGGGGGACTGCGACGACGCTGACGCTGGCAGCTACCCGGGCGCGGCCGAGGTGTGTGACGGGGTGGACAACGACTGCGACGGCGCCCTGCCCGCGGACGAGCAGGACGTGGACGCGGACGGGGTGAGCGAGTGCGACGGCGACTGCGACGACGCAGACGCGGCCTCCTACCCGGGGGCGACCGAGGTGTGCGACGGGGTGGACAACGACTGCGACGGCGCCCTGCCCGCGGACGAACAGGACGTGGACGCGGACGGCGTGACCGAGTGCGAGGGGGACTGCGACGACGGTGACGAGGATTCCTACCCCGGCGCGACCGAGCTGTGTGACGGAGTGGACAACGACTGCGACGGTGCCCTGCCGGTGGACGAGCAGGACGTGGACGCCGACGGGTACAGCGAGTGCGAGGGGGACTGCGACGACGCGGACGCGAACGTCAACCCGGACGCGGCCGAGGTCTGTGACGAGGTGGACAACGACTGCGACGGCGACGAGGACGAGGGGTTCGACCAGGACGCCGACGGCGTGGCCGACTGCGTGGATCCGGACATCGACGGCGACGGCCTGCGCAACGAGTGGGACGCGGACGAGTACGACGACTCGGTGGTGCGCGGACCCAACCAGGGGCTCGGCAGCGACGGCGCGCTCACGGTCAGCGGCACGGTCACCCTGCAGGACTGGACCCTGCTCGACGGTGGCGCTGCGGCCGGGGACCCGGACATCGACGTGGACGACGCCACGGCCTTCGCCGAGGGCGACGAGCTGCTGGTGCTGAGCCAGCAGGGCACGGACGCGGGGCTGGTCGAGTTCGTGTTCGTCGGTGGCGTGACCGGCAACACCCTCACCGTGGAGCCCGATCTGCTCAACGGGTACGACGCTTCTTCCGTGGTGCTCGTGCAGCGGGTGCCGCACTACACCGACGTCGACGTGCCCTCCGGGACCGAGCTGACCGGCGACGCGTGGGCCGGCGACGGCGGCGGCGTGGTGGCCTTCCGCGCCACCGGTGACGTGGCCGTGACCGGCACGGTGCACGCGGACGCGCTGGGCTTCACGGGCGGCGACGGTGTGTACGGCAACGACTACGACCCGTACCAGGGGGAGTCCCACGGCGGCCTGGGCGCCGCGGGCGACACCTCGGCCAACGACGGCGGCGGCGGCGCCTACCCGCGGCGCGGGGACAACGCCGACTCGGGCGGCGGCGGTGGCTACGGCACGGACGGCGAGTGGGGCACGTCGTACGGCGGCAGCGCGGTCTGCGAGGGCGGCATCGCCCATGGGGACGCCGAGCTGCTCGACTGGTACGTGGGCTCCGGCGGCGGTGGCGGCTCACCCGACACCGAGGGGGACGGCGACGACATCCACAACTACTCGGGCGATGGCGGCAACGGCGGCGGGCTGGTCGCCATCTGGTGCGGCGGCACCCTGGCGGTGGACGGCGTCGTGTCCGCCAACGGCGAGGACGGTGACGACGCGTTCACCGACGGGTACTGGGGTGAGAACGGCGGGGGCGGCGCCGGGTCGGGCGGGCAGGTCCTGCTGGCCGCGTCGTCCATCTCCCACAACGGCGCGGTGGAGGCCCTGGGCGGCGAGGGTGGGCTGTCCGCGTCGCAGGTCGGGATCCCCTACGGCAGCGCCCTGGGCGGCGACGGCGGCGACGGCCGCATCCGGCTGGACTACGACGAACTCAACGGCGTGGCGTACCCGGGCGGGGACGAGACGCTGACGTCGCCGACCGCCGGGTTCGAGGGGGACTGGGAGGAGTAGTCTGCCCTGCGATCCGGGCCTGTTATGCTGGCCCCGATGCGCGCATGGAGCCTCTGCCACGGTTCGTTTTCCCTCCGGATCAGCACGGTCGCGGGCCTGTCCGTCGTGTGCGCTGCCGTCCTGGGGTGTGCAGAGCCGATCCCCATCCCCGATGTCCAGATCGAGGAACTGGATACCTGCGCCGTGGCCTGCCGCGTGAGGTGGACCACCGAGCAGCCCGCGTCGTCGTGGGTGCACTTCGGCACGGTGGCCGGCGCGGACCGCTTCCGGGTGGGCAGCGACGAACCCACCACCGAGCACGACGTGCTCGTGCTCGGCCTGCGGCCCGGCCGGGACCACGAGCTGCAGGCCGTGTCCGTGATGGAGGACGGAAGCGAGGCGCGCAGCATGTGGCTGGACCGGGAGGCGACCTGGCTGCCGTTCGAGACCGCAACCATCGAGGCCGTACTGCACGATCCCGGGCGCATGCAGCCCGGCTGGACCCTGATGAACCTGGTGGTCGGCGACGCGTTCCCGCCCGCCGTGGCCGTGATGATCGACGACCACGGCGAGGTGGTCTGGTACCACTCCATGGGCGAGATCGAGGGATTCGCCGGGATCCAGACCTCCCTGATCGACGGCGACCAGGTGCTGATCGGCGGTCACGTGCCGCCCACCTTGCACCCTCGGCTCGTGGACCTGGCCGGCGAGGTGCTCTGGGAGGGGCCGCAGCAGCCGGACGGGCCAGCCCAGCACGACACCCTGCACCACACCTTCCAGCTCCTCCCCGACGACCGCTTCCTCGCCATGCGCTACGAGCTGGATCACGGCACGCTCAAGGACGTGGTGTTCGTGTTCGACGAGGACCTCGAGACCGCGTGGGAGTGGCACGCGGGCGAGCACATCCCCGAGAACGACGACCAGTCCCTGCACGGCAACATGGCCCAGGTGGACGCGGACGGGGCCGCGGCGTACTACCACTCGCGCAACCTCAGCGCGATGTTCCGGTTCGACACCGCCACCGGGGAGATCCTGTGGGAGCTCGGCGAGGGGCGTGACTTCACCGTGCTCGGAGACCACGAGGACCCGTGGTTCCTGCGGAGCCACGGTCCCGAGATCCTCCCCGACGGCAACCTGCTGGTGCACGACAACGGCTCGTCGTCCACGCGGCCCTACACCCGGATCATGGAGTACGCGCTGGACCAGCAGGCCATGACCATCGAGCCGGTGTGGCAGTACCCGGCCGAGGACGGCGATGACCGCTGGTTCGGCTCGGTCTGGGGCGACGCCGACCGGCTGGCCAACGGCAACACCCTGTTCGCCTCGGGCAGCGTGCTCGACGGCGACGACGACGGCCGGATCAAGGAGGTCACGCTGGACGGCGACGTGGTCTGGGAGGTCACCATGACCGCCATGGACGGCGGCCCGGCCGGCACCTACATGCTCGAGCGGATCCCCGCGCTGGTCGAGGAGCTGCGCTGATGTCCCGTGTCCACGTCCTTGCCCTGTCGCTGCTGTTCGCCTCCTGCTCCACCGAGGCGATGGACGACGACGACACCGGCTTCGACTACCCCCTCGACGACCAGCTTCGCATCGACCACCTGCAGGTCAAGGGCACGCACAACAGCTACCACGTGGACACCCTCGACGGCGCGGTCCTGGACTGGAGCTACACCCACGCCACCCTGGACGTGCAGGCGGGCTGCCAGGGCGTGCGGCAGTTCGAGCTCGACGTGTCCCTGCAGGACGGCGGCTCGTTCGCCGTGTACCACGTGCCCCTGGCCGACGAGGGCACGAACTGCGCCACGCTGACCGCGTGCCTCGGCGACCTGCGCGCCTGGTCGGACGCCAACCCGGCCCATCACGTGGTGTTCGTCATGATCGAGCCCAAGGACGCCTACGACGAGGCCACGGTCGACGACTGGTTCGATGCCCTGGAGGCGACCATCGAGCAGGCCTGGCCCCGCGACCGCATCGTCACCCCGGACGACGTGCGCGGGGACCACGCCGACGTGCGCACGGCCCTGGAGACCGACGGCTGGCCCACCCTGGGTGACAGCCGCGGCAAGCTGCTGCTGTGGCTGCTGGAGATCGGCGACTATCGCTCGGCCTACACCCACGGCGACACGTCCCTGGACGGGCGATTGATGTTCGTGAAGTCCGACCTGGATCATCCCTACGGCGCGATCCTGATCCGCGACGACCCGGTGGGCGACGCCGCCGAGATCCGGGACGGCGTGCTGCAGCGTTTCCTGGTCCGCACCCGCGCCGACGGCGGTGGAGTGGAGGCCGAGGCCGGCGACACCTGCCGCTTCGACGCGGCCCTGGACAGCGGCGCCACGTTCATCAGCACAGACTACGCGGTGCCCGAACCGGGCATGGACTACGACATCACCATCCCGGATGGCACCCCGTCCCGCTGCAACCCGGTGACGGCGCCGGGGGAATGCACGTCCGAGGCGATCGAGGAGCCGGCGTTCGTCAGCTGGAGCGGCTGCTGAGCACGCGACGGCCGCGCACGGCGAGCCGGGACGCCTGGGCCAGGGTCCGCTCCCGGAGCCGGAGCGCCGGGGGACAGTCGTCCAGTCCCGCGTCGCCGTAGCCCAGCCGGCGCAGCTCGTCTCCCATGACCGCGTGCATGGCCCAGCGCTGGGAGTCCGTGGCCTGGTGGCGCCACTGGCCGATGCGGCCGGGATCGACCGGCCCGGTGGCGCGCTCCTTCCACGCGGTCTCCCAGTCGGGGATCGCGCGCGAGCCGGTCCCGGGATCCAGCTGGCTGTCGTGGAACGGCAGGCCGAGGAAGTCGTCGATCCGCTCGAGCGTGCCGCGAGGATCGCGCACGAGGTCCTCGAAGCGGAACGAGCGGAAGCGGTCCGGCCACCGCCGTTCGAAGCGTCGTCCCAGCCGTGCCATCCGTCGCCAGTTGCACCCGTGGCGGCGCAGGTCGTCGTGGGTGAACGGCTGGGCCATCATCGACATCACCGCGTCGCGGCCGTCGCGCACGAGGTTGGCGACGCGAGCCTCGGGGTACCACGCGAGGATGCGCGGCACGTGCGCCAGGTGGGCCGGAGTCTTGTCCACGGCGGCGCGCGCGCCGTGCCGGCCGGCGTACACGTGCATCATGGCGACGTACACCTCCGACCAGGTGGCGGTCCGGTCGTCGAGCCGGGCCAGCAGGTCGTCGGGGTCCAGCTCCAGGTCCACCACGCGCTCGCACTCCACCAGGTGGTGCACCATGCGGCCCACGTCCCCCTCGGCCGGGCGCGTTCGGCGCATCACCTGGTCGAAGAAGTGGGTCTCCGGCGGCACGGCCAGGTCCGGGTGGCGGTCCAGCATCACGGCCAGCAGGGTGGTGCCCGAGCGGGCGTAGCCGACCACGAATGCGGGGGAAGGGGAGGGCCCGGTCAGCCGCGCGTCTCCTCGTAGCGGGTCAGCAGCTCGGCGAGCAGCCGCGGCACCACGGCCATGGTCTCGGGCGGCTCCACGTAGGCGATGCGCATCTGCATCCGGCCTGGGTTGGGCTGGTCCGCGGGCGTGGAGTAGAAGCCGGCCATGGGCGCGGTCAACACGGTGGTGGGGTGACCGTCGAGGTCCACCGCGCCCCGGGACGCGCACCACAGCACGAACTGCAGCGCGTCGAAGTCGGGCCGGGCCACGTTCCGCACGTCCACCACCGAGTAGATGGAGGCGTCCGGGGAGGACACGATCACCCCGGGGAGCCGCGCGCGCAGGTCGTCGGTGACCGACGTCATCATCTCGCGGTAGTACCCGCGCAGCCCGGCGTACCAGCGCTGCAGGTCCTCGTGGGACTCGTCGGCCAGCCCGCCGTACACGTACTGGCCGATGCTGTTGGGGCACAGGCTGGCGGTGTTCTCGGCCACGGCGCGGGCGTGGAACTCCGGGTCGTCGGTGACCAGGCCGCCGATACGCAGGCCGCAGGCGTTCCACACCTTGGACGCGGTCTCGATGCTGATGCGGCGGCCGGTGATGCCCGGTACCTCGTCCTCGGTCAGCGCCCACACCGAGGAGACCGGATCGTCGGTGTAGTACAGCTCCCGGTAGGCCTCGTCGCTGATCATCCACAGGTCGTGCTGCACGCAGATGCGCGCCAGCGCGGTCATGGCCGCGTGGTCGTAGTAGTGACCGGTGGGGTTGTCGTAGGGGATCACCACCATGGCGCCGGGCCGGTGCTCGGCCACCACCGCCTCGATCTCGTCGATGGGCGGCAGGGTGAACTTGCCGTCCGGCTGCAGCGTGCGCGTGATCGACACGGTGCGGCGACCCACCCGTTCGGCGAACGACAGGTAGTTGGTGTAGGCCGCGTCGATCAGCAGCAGGGGCCGCTCGTCGCTGCCCGCGGGCCCGCAGCAGCCCAGGATCACCAGCTCCATGCCCTGGCTGCCGCCGTCGGTCACCTGGCAGCGCAGGCCTTCGGTGTCGAACCCGGACGAGGCGATCACCTCGAGGAAGGCCTGGTTGGTCTCGGGCAGGCCCACGGTGGCCGTGTACTTGACCACGCCGGCGGCGAACGGCGAGTTGGGGTCGCCGAGGCTCTTCATCCGGCGGATCATGGCCGGGTGCATGGGCAGCGACACGTTGCCGATGGCCACGTTGATCGCGCGCGTGTCGTCGTTGCGCTCGGCGAACCGGATCTGGGAGATCCGGATCACGGACGGCTCGCGGGTCTGGAAGTGGGCGGACAGCTTGGGCACGGTGTTCTCCTCCCGCAGGATCCGGCGGCCATTTAACCTCCGCGGGATGCCGGCGGTCCACACCTGCAGGTCCGACAGGGAGGGCCCATGAACACTCGAGCCACGTCTCTCATTCTCCTCGGCGCGTGCCTGGTCGTCCTGTGGACGACGCGGGGGTCGGCGGCCGCGCCGCTCCATATCCTGGACCCGGCCGACCCCCGCCCCGACGAGGTCCGTGCGCTGCACGACGACATCGCCCTGGCCAACCTGGTGCTGGGCCTGAACCTCACCGGCGACCAGCTCGTGGAGCTGGCCCGCATCGCCCGGGAGGCCGATGACGTGCGCGTGCGTCACACCGAAACGTTCGAACCGGTGCTCGCGGAGATGGAGGACAGCTTCGCCGTGCTCAGGGATCACCTGCTGGGGGGCGGTGAGCCCCCGGACGACGTGAAGCACCGCGCGCAGCGCGCGCAGAACGCGTTCCAGGAGTTCCGCGTCGAGGTCGAGCGCGAGCTCGTGGCGCTGGAGGCCGAGGCACGCGAGGTCCTGGACGAGGGCCAGGCCTGCATCATCGAGGAGTTCAAGCCGTGCCTGATCCCGCCGGCCGACCTGGCGTCCCCGGCGCGGGTGGGCCAGGCCGGCGCGTCCGAGCACCTGGTGAGACTGCTGGGGGAGCTGCGCACGCTGCCGGACAACACCTATGCCCGCCGGCAGGAGCGGTTCCGCGAGGGCACGCTCGAGCGCATGGAGTGGCACCACGGGCCGCAGTCGGACGAGGAGGCCGGGGCGCTGCTCGCCGAGGTGGACGCGCTGCTGGACGAGGTCCGGGCCATGGACGACCTGCAGTGGGACCTGCAGGGTCAGGCCATGGCCGACCGGCTGCAGGTGCTGGTGCTCGGGGAGGACCGGCACCCGCGTGACCGCGGCGAGCTGACCGCGGTGGGCCGGTTCCTGCTGGCGCCGGGCAGCGCGGACGTGATCGGGGCGATCGCGGGGCAGTAGGGGATCTCAGGTACCGGTTTCGCCGCCGCGCGGCGGGCCGGGCACGGCGGACGTCGCGCCCTTGTCCTCGATAGGCTTCGCCTTGCCCAGGGAGATCCCCAGCCGGTAGAGCTGACCCACCTCGCGTAGACGCCGGTCGATGGCCTTGGAGGACATGTCCACTCGCCGGGACTCACTCATCGGTCGCTCCCGCCACCTCGGTCAGCTTGTCGATGTCCAGCAGGTCCTGGCGCCGACCGGCGAGCTGCTTCATCTGCAGGAGGCCTTCGCGGGAGACCGCGGTGATGGTCCGCCCCTCCCACTCGAAGGAGCGGCGAGAGCGCCAGACCTCCTCCAGGTGGGGCGGCACCACCAGCAGGTCGAGGGTGAGGATGCCGTCCGGCTCGATGCGGGAAACGCGGTGGATCTCCCGCTCGGTCGGCTTGCCCACGTCGAAGGGGATGGGACCGGCGGGTTCGGTGTACCCCAGCGGAGCCACGGCCGCCTTGACCCGGTCGAGGGCGTCTTCGGGGAGCAGCAGGTCGATGTCCTTGGTGAAGCGCGGGTAGCCGTGCAGGGCGACGGCCATGCCACCGCAGAGGGCGTAGTCCAGGCCTTCGGCCTCGAGGGCGTCGACGATACGGCAGAAGTCCTCGAACAGGTCCATGGGCGGTCCGCTCCCGCGGATATCTTGGCCGTGCCGCGTTCGGTTCCGCAAGAAGAGTTGGGGATCGAGTTTTTACAGTTTTTTGGGAAACCTCTGTGAATCTGGGGCTGTCCGACCCTCCATGGCACGCACCAATGGAGGACGAACCATGACCCGCTTCAACATCCGCAACGCATTCTTCGCGCTCACCCTGACCACGCTGGTGGGAGTCGCCGCATCGGTGGCGCTCACGGCGAGCACACCCCAGCCGGCCCAGGCCGCCGAGTGGCGGACCTGGTACTTCAGCTTCTGCTGCACGTACACCGACTACGACTGGAACCAGACGCACGTGGTCAAGCGGGGATCGGTGCAGCACGACACCAGCCGCAGCGCCTCCCCGTCGGGTCGAGGCGACGCCTTCGACATGGAGAAGCAGCGGCTGTGCCACACCGAGGTGGGTGTGTGGACCGACGTGTCCATGTCCGACTTCCACGCCTCGTTCGACCCGGCCGAGGGACACTCGGCGCAGTGCCTGTACTGGTAGGCCGGTCTTCTCTACACTGACAGACGGTGAACTGCCCATCCCGCCTCACGCCCTCGGCGACGCTGCTCCTGTGGGGGCTGCTCGCGGCCTCCTGTGGCTCCCGCTCCGAACCGGTCGAGCCGCCCCCCCAGCCCACCAGCTATCGCCTGATCGACCACACCGACGCCGCCGCGGTGGTGGACTCGCCGCTGGTCGGCCTGGGATCCCGCCTCGTGTGGGTGGAGGACCGCTGGGACGGCGCCGAGCTGGAGCCCGTGTCCTCGGCCCGCGGGCTGAGCTGCTGGCGGGTGCAGCCCTCGGCGCGGCCGGTGCTGCTCGACGCGGACGACCTGTCGGTCCGGGTGGGCGGGCGTGCGGTCGAACCCGGCACGGTGCAGTACGTCGAACCCGAGTACTCGTTCGCCACGCGTGCGGCCGAGGGCGAGGGGGATCCGTCGGGCTTCAAGGACATCGTCGAGCGGGGCGAGGTGGACTGGCAGCTCGACCTGCCAGCGGGATCGGTCGACCTCGAGCTGGCGGTGACCAACGAGGACCAGCGGCACCACCACTACCGGCTGGAGGTGTTGCTGGACGGTGCGGTGGTCGGAGAGGTCCGCGGTTCCCGGGACCAGCGGGTGCTCCTGGCGGTCGACGTCGAACGCGGGCCGCACCAGCTGACCCTCAGGGCACCCCAATGGTCGCAGGACGCCGCGGTCTACGTACCCCGGGTTCGCGTGACCGTGCAGGCCCGGGTGGGCTGGTTCACCCTGTGTGCGGACACGACGCCGGCCGGGATCGAGGCGAGCTATCCGGCCGATCCGGATGACCGCGGCCTGGCCCCGCTCGCGGCGCTCCGGCCGCGGGATGGCCTGCTGGACGCAGGGGTGGGCCCGGATCCCTACCACATGAAGAAGAAGCTCGACCTGGGTGTGGTGTCCCGCAACGTGCTGCTGGCGCCCACCCCGACCGAGCTGCGCTACGAGGTGGACGTGCCCCAGAATGGGCGTCTGCGCCTCGGCTACGGACACACCCACGACGTGGGCAGCGGCGCGGCCGGGGCGGTGTTCGAGGTGCGGCTGGACGGCGAGCACGGCTCGGACCAGTTGATGGCCCAGCAGCTCCCGCCCGACGGGACCGGCACGGTCGAGCGGACCCTCGACCTGTCCGCCTACGGGGGCCAGCGATGCGTGCTGAGGCTGCTGACCCGGGACGGGCATCACGGTGCGGACTCGGGACGGTGCCTCTCCACCTGCTGGTACGACCCGGTGCTCTATGCCGCCCCGGAAGCGGGGGCGGCCCGGCCGGTGAACGTGATCGTGATCTCGCTGGACACGCTGCGGGCCGACCACCTGGGCTGCTACGGGTACGGAGCGGACACGAGTCCGCACCTCGACGCGCTGGCCGAGGACGGGGTGCTGTTCGAGCGCGCGTACTCGCAGTACCCCACCACAGCCATCTCGCACGTGTCCATGCTCACCTCCCGGTACCCCCACCGCAGCGCCCGTGCGCTGCTGGCCGAGTACGGCGCGGCGCGGCCCGAGGACGTGCTGGGCGAGACCACGCTGGCGGAGCACCTGCGACAGCGTGGCTGGTTCACCGGCGCGATCACCGGCGGCGGCGTGCTGCACCCGATGTTCGGCTTCTCGGCCGGGTTCGACTTCTACGAGGCGCGGGACGTGGACGACAGCCCCGAGGTGCTGGCCGAACGCGCGACCACGTGGCTGGAGGACAACGCGGACAAGCCGTTCTTCCTGTTCCTGCACACGTACCAGATCCACAGCCCCTACGCGCCACCCGAGCCGCATCGCGGGGCGCTGTGGTCCGGTGGCGAGACCTCGATGGATCCGATCGGCCTGCTGCGGTCCCGCGGCGAGGGGCTGTGTCTCCCGCTGCCCGACGACGAACGCCGGGCCATGGAGGGGCTGTACGACGGCGAGATCCGGTTCACGGACGAGGCCCTGATCGGTCCGCTGGTAGCGCGGCTGCGCGAGCTGCAGCTGTACGACGACACCCTGCTGATCGTGACGTCGGACCACGGCGAGGAGTTCGGCGAGCACGGGTGCTGGTCCCACGGGGCCAACGTGCATCGCCAGGTCATGCACGTGCCGCTGGTGGTGAAGTTCCCGCGCGGGCGGCACGCCGGGCGGCGGGTCGGCGAGGTGGTGGAGCTGGTGGACCTGGTGCCGACCGTGCTGGACGTGGTCGGCGTCGAGTATGATGGCCAGGGGCTGGCCGGGGAGTCGCTCGCTGATGTGCTGGAGCGGCGGGAGCAGGCCGGGGAGGCGTTCGGCGTGAAGCTGGCCACCGAGCCGCGGGACGGGGGCACGCACGTGGTGATCGCCGACCTGTTCCTGGTGCAGGGGGAGGACCGGCTGATCGTGGTGGAACGGCTCCCCGACGACGCACCACCCGATGCGGGTGTGATGCTGTTCGACCTGGGCGAGGATCCCGTGGAGCAGCACAACGTGGCCGCAGACCACGGCGAGCGGCGGGACGAGCTGCTCGAGCGGGTGCGGGCGTACTACGAGCCGGGCGCGTCGCTGGGGGAGGAGGGGATCACCGAGTTCGGCCAGGGCGGGGATGCGTGGAAGCGGCACCTGCAGGTGCTGGGGTATGTGGAGTAGGGATCCGGGGCTCCAAGCAGTTGATTCTGCTGGATCGACCTGGGTCAGTCCCGGCCCAGACCGGCCTGCGTGCCCGCGCGGGGAGCAGCATCCGTGCATGCCGCGACGATCGCCCTGGCGTCGTCCAGCCACGCCAGCCACTTCCTCCCCACGTCATCCCACGTCGCTCGCTCCACGGGCCGCAGCCCGTGCGCCAGCAGCGAGCGGTTGCGCACGTCCAGCCACCCCAGTACCTGCGGCTTGCGGTCGACGAAGTGGGTCCCCAGCGGCTCGTCGAGATCGGCCAGCAGCTGCCAGGCCGCCACCAGCCCCAGCGTCACGCGTCCGGACTCTCCCGCCAGCCGGGGGGCCTGTCGCCACCCCTCGAGCCGTTCGCGCACCTCGGGCGGGATGCCCGCAGCCGCAACGTCCACGTCCGACGTGGCGATCCCGAACCTCCGCAGCAGCCGCACCTGGGCCAGCAACTCGGTGGCCCGGTACAGCCGCCCGATGGCGTCGTCGAACCGCCCCGCGCTCGCCCGACGCCGCGCGTTGGCCAGCAGCTCGTCGAACAACGCCAGGCCGTCCACGTCACGCTCGTGCCACGGCTCATCACCCTGCAGCAGCTTGCCGGCACGGCACAGCTCGCGCAGCTGCCTGCCGTGCTGCCGCAACAGCTCCGGGTCCGACCCGGTCAGGGCGAGCGCGCCGTCGAAGTCGAAGCGGTCTCGCGCCGCCATCAGCTGGCACTGCTTCAGCTCCCGGTTGACCTCGCCGACCAGGTCGACCGGTACCCGCCGCTCCCGTCGCAGACCCACCAGCGCGCCCACCGCGCCATCGAAGTCCGACGACTCCCGCAGCAGACGTGCCCGCTCCAGCGCGGCCCGCACGTACACCACGGCCGCGTCCTGGGCCACCGGTACCTCTCCCACCTCGATGCCACGCAGGTTGGGCCGGCCTGGCTCGGGATTGGTGCACACCTGCAGCTCCCAGTCCACCTGCACCGCGAACTGCCCGAGTGCCAGCGCCATGGTCTTGGTGCCGCCGGTGTAGTTTGCGATGACGCGGACCGCCCGGTCCGGCCAGCGCCGGTCGATCTCCGCGTCGATGGACGCGCATGCGGCGAGCAGGTCGCCGAGGTCGTCGGGATCGACCACACCGTGGATCTGGAACTGGTCGACGTCCAGATCGGCGAGCGAGGCCAGGGGCTTCTGCTTCACCTCGCAAGGGTGGGCGGTACCGCAGTCCGGGCATCGGCGGCTGTAGTCCCACGCCACCGCCTCGGTGATGCCCACGCACGAGGCGTAGCGCGCCTCGCCCGCGCTGCAGATGAAGAACACGAATGCGGGCGCGTTGTCGAGGCACGCGGTGATCACCGGCCTGGGCGAACCGCCGACCGTGCAGACGAGGATGGTGGGTACAGCCATGAATCCCCCAGGGTTGCTCCCCGAGCATACCCGCTCGCGTTTCCGCGCGCGTGCACCTGATCTATGCTGCTGTGGAAGGGGGGCGCGCCGTTGTTCCAGGTCGTCGAGTTCACCCTGCGCTTTCGCCGCGCAGTCCAGCTGCACTTCTTCCACCAGCCCGCGCTGTACGCGTTCCTGCTGGACCGCCTCGGCAACCCGCGCCGGTTCCCCACAGGCACTGCGCTGGTGACGTCGGAACACGGCCGTGTGCGGTACGAGCGGGGCCAACCGTACCGCTTCGGCCTCGTGCTGAAGCCCGGCACACGTCCCCGTGCGGCCGACTGGGCGGAACTCGTGCGGGCGCGGGCGCGTACCGAGCACGGCGTGAAGGCCGGCGCGCCGTTCGGCAACACCTTCGACGTGGAGTCCGTGGTCGACGCGGTCAGGGGATATCGTATCGGCCGGAACCGCCCACCGAGGACGGTGCGGCGGGGGGATCTCGCCGATCCGATCGCGCAGCTGGCGCAGCAGGAGGAGGTGACGCTGCGCATGGTGTCGCCGCTGTTGATCCTGCGCACGCCGGTCGCGAAGAAGGACCACCTGTTCGACGACGAGGTGGTGGATCCCACGGTCGTGCTGCAGCGCGTGGAACGGGCGGTGGGGGCGTGGTTCGAGGGGGTAGATGTCCCTCCGCTGCCGGCGGACCTGGAGTTGGTGGACAACCGGCTGGTGCGGGCGGACGTGTCCTACCCACGCAAGCGGCTGCTCGGGAGTTCGGGCGCACTCCTGTTGCGGTTCCCCGGTGGTGTGGGCGCGTGGGCCGAGCCGCTGTTGCTGGCCGGCCTGGCCGGGATCGGCAAGGCCACGGCCATGGGGCAGGGGCGATATGCGGTCGGTGGCGTCGACCTGCCGTTCGCCTGGCCGCCACCGGCAGGGGAGACGCTGCTGGAGCGCGCCGCGCGCGATCCCCACCTGCAGGCCGCGTGGGACGCACTGGCCGATGCCGGACGAACCCCCGGCGTCGACGGGATGGAGCACGACGAGTTCCTCGACCAGCTGACCACCGAGTACGGATCGCTGCGGGAGCAGCTCGCCACCGGTGACGTGAAGCCGGAGGCACTGCGGGGGCTGCTGCTGAAGCGCGAGGACGGCAAGGTCCGGCCGCTCGCCGTGCCCACCTTCCGCGACCGGTTCCTGCAGCGCGCCGTGCTGCACGAGATCGAGCCTGCCGTGGAGCAGTTGCTGGAAGATGAGAGTCACGCCTACCGCCGGGGGCTGTCCCGGCGCTCGGCGCAGCGCGGCGTGCAGCAAGCCCACGACCAGGGCTACCGCCACGTGCTGGATGCGGACATCGCGGCGTTCTTCGACGAGGTCGACTGGGATCGGCTGCGCATCCGGCTCGAAGCGTTCTTCGGCACCGATCCGCTGGTCGACCTGTTGCTGCGCTGGGTTCGCGCGCCCGTGGAGTTCGGCGGGCAACGGATCCAGCGCGACCGGGGACTGCCCCAGGGGACGGTCGTGTCGCCGGTACTGGCCAACCTGTACCTCGACGCGTTCGACGAGGCCCTGCAGCGCCGCGACCTGCGGCTGGTGCGCTACGCCGACGACTTCGTGGTGATGTGCCGCAGCGCCGAGGACGCGGAGGCTGCGCGGGCGATCGTGGCCGAGGAGCTGCAGCAGATCGGGCTGAAGCTGTCCGAGGCCAAGACCGAGGTGACCTCGTTCGACCACGGGTTCGAGTTCCTGGGCTCGCTGTTCTGCCGATCGGTGGTCATGGATGTACCGGCGAGCAAGCGGGGCAAACGGGTGGAGGCGGTGCTGGATGCTCCGGATCCCGCGTGGGACAGCCAGGGAGCCTCCGGCTGGGCAGCTGATCTCGATCTCGAGGCCGAGCAGCCCCAGAAGCGACCCGACCGGGGATTCCGGCGGCCGCTGGCGCCCGCGGTCCGGGCCCGCAAGCCGGTGTACGTGGTGGACCGCAAGGCCAGGCTGCGAGGGCGGCGGCGGGGGCTGCTCGTGGAGCGCGAGGGCCACCCACCGGAGTACATCGCGTGGGAGGCGATCTCGGAGATCGCTCTGCTGGGGGGCCATCGGTGGACGCCGTCCGTGGCGCAACATGCGCTGCGGCGGAGGATACCGATCTCGTTCCATGCGCGGAACGGGGAGGTCAAGGGGGTGTTGCTGCCGGACAAGGTGCGGGCGCCGTCCATTCGCGCGCGGCGCCAGTGGTCCTGGATGCAGGAGGAGCAGTCCAGGCTCGGCGTGGCCAGGGACCTGGTCGAGGCCAAGATCCACAACACCCGCATGGTGGTGCGGCGACTCGATCGCGAGGACGAGGCGCTGATGGAGCAGCTCAAGCAGCTGGCGAAAGCGGCACTGCGGGCGGAGTCGGCAGAGCGGTTGCTGGGGCTCGAAGGTGGGGCGGCGCACGCCTACTTCTCGCGGTGGGAGCGGTGGCTGGGCGGGCGGTTCCCGTTCGATCGAAGGACCGGACGGGGGGCAGACGACCCGGTCAACGTGATGCTCAACTTCCTGTACACGCAGCTGTTCCGGTTGACGTACACGGCGGCGCTGTCCGCCGGGCTGGATGCGTACGCGGGCGTGCTGCACGAGGGGCGGGACCGGTACGCGGCGCTGGCCGCGGACCTGCAGGAGCCGTTTCGCTTCGTGGTGGATCGCACGGTGCTCGACGCGGTGCGGCGGGGCCGGGTGAAGGGCAGGGACTTCGTGTACAGCGAGAAGGGCCGATATCGCTTGCTGCTGAAGGACGAGGCCGCGGCGTTGCTGCTGGGGGCGTGGGAGCAGCGGATGGTGCGCAAGGTGACGGTCGGGGAGCGGCGGGCGAGCTACCGCTCGCACCTGTTCCGCCAGGCCGAGTCGCTGGGGGAGGTGGTGGACGGAGAGCGGTCGAGGATCGACGTGTTCCGGATGAAGTGGTGACGCGATGGCGCTGTACGTGGTGGTGTTTCAGGTGGCGCATCCGGGGAGACGGAGGCGGGTGGACGAGGCGCTGCGGTTCGCCGGGGAGAGGATCCGGACCGGCGTGTACGAGGTGGCGTGCTCGGCCCGGACCATGGCGCGGCTGCTGGAGGAGATGGAGCGGGCGCTGATGGACGGCGATGTGG
>CAZXHG010000152.1:12272-25028 GCA_964639985.1 uncultured Rickettsiales bacterium | reverse complement strand
GAATCGATGGACGTCTCTGCATGCCTCGCGCGAGGGCGGTAAACTCGGGCTAGAGCTTGCCTTCCTCGGCGAGCTTCGTCATGGCCTCCTCGGTGAACGTGAGCGTGAAGTGGCCGTCCTCGACGGCGAGGTACTCGATCATGTCGATCGCCTCGGCGGCCTCGGGGTCGTTCACGCGTTGCTGGGCGAGGCTGTTGTTGGCGTCGGCGTGGAGGTCCTGGCCGACGATGTACTGGCCGAGGTCGAACTTGCCGATCTCCATCTCGTCGATCACCAGGTAGGTGAACCAGCCGTCCTCCACGGTGAAGTCGCCCACCGCGTGGATGTTGAGGTACTGCGGCTGGGCCGGGTCGAGCTGCACGGAGAGGTCGAACACGCCGCGGTCCTGGTCGTCGACCGCGATGCGGAATGCGGGCAGGTCGTCGACGTCTTCGTCGGACAGCATGAGCTGCGTCAGCTCCTCGCCCGTGAGGGAGACGGTGCGGTCGTCGAGGATGTCCTGGCCGATCCGGTCTTCGAGAGCCTCGACCGCGGAGTCGTCCCATTTGACGGTCTGCACCGGGAGCGGTTCGTCGGACACGACGAACGACAGCAGCACGCCAGGGCCGGCGATCACGAGCAGCGCGCCGCCACCGCAGCACAGGACGACGCTGCCCAGCAGCAGCAGGACGATGCAACCCAGGGTGATGGTGAGGGCCTTGCCCTTCTTGCTGGCCATGGAGATCCCCTCTCTCAGAGCGTGTCGTGCAGCGCTGTTGCCCAGGGTAGCAGTTCTCGCAGGTCGGACATCAGCAGGTCTGGCCGCGCGTCGACGAGGTCGTCACGAGCCGTGGTGGTGTTGGCGATCGCGGCCGCGTGGTACCCGCACTCCCGCGCCGCGTGGATGTCGTGGACCGTGTCGCCGACCACCACCACCGGGCCCATCTCGGCCTCGGTCAGGCCCGCATCGGCCTGCAGCGCACGTACGGCCTTGCGCAGGATGCGACTCCGTTCCCGTATCCCGTCGGCGAAGCCGCCCACGGGGAACAGGGCGTCGAGGCCCCCGTGGGCCAGCTTGAGGCGGGCGCCCGCCTCGATGTTGCCCGTGGCCACGGCGAGCCACGTGTGTTCGAGCCGGCGAAGGGCGTGGACGACATCTGGCACGCCGGGCATCAGGCGGTAGTCCGTGCTGGCGGCCAGGGTGCCGGGCAGCTCGGCGAGGTAGTCGCGCACGATGCGCTCGTACAGGGCCTCGTCCGGAGAGTGGCCCAATGCGTGCACGCAGGCATCCTCCACGATCAGGGGATCGGTGCGGCCGGCGCAGAGCACCACGTCCATGGTGTTCGCCACGGGTAGATGCCGGTCCGTGGCAATCTCCAGGGCGCGGCGGCCCGCGTCGCCGCTGAGCAGCAGCGTGCCGTCGATGTCGAACAGGAAGATCATGGTCTCCGCCGGCGCGCTCGCGCGGCCAGGACGCGCGCCAGGAAGCTGGTGTTGCCGATCAGGTAGCGCTGCCACAGCCGCCCGGGATCCACGGTGAGCCGCGCCAGCCACTCCATGCCGTGGTCGTACAGCACGGACGCCCCCCGGTCCAGGTCGCCGCTGACGAAGTCGGCCGTGGCTCCGAGTGCCCACACGACGGGCGCGTCGATGGAGTCCCGCCAGCGGGTGACCCAGGTCTCCTGGATCGGGGTGCCCATGCCCACGAGCACGACGTGAGGCCGGCTGTCGTTGATCCGGTCGACGACCTCCTGCGAACCGGATCCCTCCTTGTCGAAGTAGCCGTGCCAGGTCCCCGCGATCTCCAGCCCCGGGTTCGCGCGCTGGAGGTTGACTGCGGCGCGGGCCGTGACCCCTTCCTGGCCCCCGAGCCAGAACATGTGGTGGCCGCGGGCAGCGCAGTGCCCGCCGAGGTCCCAGATCCAGTCGGCGCCGGTCATGCGGCGAGGCAGGCGGTTGCCCAGCAGCGCCGCGCCCAGGCGGATGCCATTGCCGTCGCAGTAGATCACGTCCGCCCGCCGCATGAACTCGGCCACGGAGGCGTGCTCCATGGCCTGGTTGATCGTGTGTACGTTGGCGTAGCCGATGGTGAAGCGGCCGCCCGAGGCGACCATCTCGTCGACGCGCGTCAGGAGGGCGGGCAGGTCGAGGGCGTGCACGGGCAGCCCCAGCAGATCGAGGCGATCGCCGATGGGCAGGGGCCGCGGCACCGGGGGGCGAGCCGTCCCTACTGCGCGGCGGTGTCGGTCTCGGCGGGCGCGGCCTGGGTCACGCCGGCGCGCTCGAGCTCGTCGTCGATGATCTCGGCGAACTTCTCGAACGGCTGGGCGCCGGAGAGCATGCGTCCGTTGATGAAGAAGGCGGGCGTACCGGTCACGCCCACGGCCGCAGCGTCCTCCATGTCCTTGGCCACCTCGTCGGCGTGCTTGTTGCTGTCGAGGCACTCGTTGAAGGCGGCCGTGTCGAGCTGCAGCGTCTCGGCGTGGGCCTTGAGATCCTCGTCCGTGGTCTTGCGGGGGTTGTCGAACAGGATGTCGTAGTACTCCCAGTACTTGCCCTGATCACCGGAGCAGTTGGCGCCCTCGGCCATGCGGGCGGCCTTGGGGTGCTTCGGGATCGGGTAGTCGCGGTACACGAAGCGGACCGTGTCCGGGTAGGCGGCCAGCACCTCGTCCGTGGTGGGGCGGGAGCGGCCGCAGAAGCCACACTGGAAGTCGGCGAACTCGACGATGGTGACGACCGCGTCGGCCGGACCCTTGGAGGGATCGTCGTCCGGGGAGACCTCGAGCCGGAACGGATCGAGGGTGATGCGCACGCCGTGCTTCTCCTTGAGCTCGGCGTACAGCTCGGTCTGCCGCTCGCTCTTGCGCATCCGCTCCATGTAGGCGGTGACGCGGTCCTTCATCTGGTCGAAGTCGGCGCGGCCGCCGCGCGGCGGGTTCTCCTTGAAGAACTCCCGGGCCTCGTCCTCGGTGACCGGCTCGATCTTGGCGTCGATCTCCTGGGCCTTCCACGCCTCCAGCTCCATGCCCGCAGCCGCGGCCTCGGCCTCGGCCAGGGTGTCGAACAGCAGGGTGTCGAGGGTGCGGTGACGGGCCTGGTCGATGTTCATCATCGCCTTGAGGATCTGGCCCTTGGCCTCGGCGTCGAGCTCGGAGAGCTTGATCTCCTGGTCGTCGAACATGGCGACCACCGGGTCGCCATCCGGGGTCAGGCCCTCGATGCCGGCGTCGGCAGGCACGCACACGGGCGCGTTGGCGTCGGTCGCGGAGTTGCAGGCTGCGATCAGTAGCGGCAGCAGGAGCAGGTTCAGGTACTTCACGGTCGTCTCCTTCCACAGGAGGGGTTCGTCGGGGTGCGCCGCCGTCCCCCGGCGGCGCCGGTCGGGCACCATACCACTTTCGGTCCTGGATTGCGTGAAAACCTCGGCCGGTCGATCTTGTTCCCTACGGTCGGGGATCGCGGCAGCAGCGGAAGCCGATCTCGTAGAACCGGAAGTAGTCCCCGTGAGTCGTGATGTTCGAATGGCAGGTGCGCGACTCGGCCCAGTAGCGGCCCTTGAGGTTGCCGTGGAAGTCGGAGCTGCCGCCATCGCGCCTGCGGGTCCACTCCTCCACGTTGCCGCACAGGTCGAACACGTCATCGCCGGTGGTGCACGCAGCGTTGCTGCCCGAGGGCTCGGCCTGGTAGAGCCACTGAACGTGGTCCGCGGCTGCCGCAGCCGTGGCGGATACCGCGGCTGCCGCCTCCCAGAGCTCCTCGATGGACGTGATCTCCGGCGCGCTCGCGCTGGACGGCCAGCCGTTGAGCTGGGACTGCTCGTACAGGCGCCAGACCTCGTCGTCGTTGCACAGGCCGGGCTCGTGGTCGTCGCCGTAGGGGTAGGTCAGGCCTTGGGGGCCGCCGCAGACCCGCTCCCACTCGTCGTCGAAGCACAGACGCTTGCCCCGCAGCTCGCACCAGTCCACGGCCTCGACGAAGGTGTACATCACCAGCGGCAGCCCGCCGGGCGCGTTGGGCGCCTCGAAGCGGTCGATGCAGAAGTCACCGTCGACCAGGACCATGTTCGGGGGGCACGCGCCCTGCAGCGCCTGGCCGAGGTGGGCGCCGACCAGCGGGTCGACGTCGTCGCCCGTGTCGTCGTCGCTCGCCGAGTCGTCGTCGAGTGGGGGGCGTGGGCCCGGTGGATCCCGTTCCTCCTCGGGGCACCCGGCGAAGAGGGCTCCGACAGCCACGAGCAGGGGCAGACCGGGCCGCATCAACGGGGACCCTTCATGCGCAGCTCGAGCCACAGCTGGGGGTAGACCGCGCTGTTGCCCGGCACGTGGTCCTCGTTGTGCACGTGCTCGAGCTGGAGGCGTGTCTGGAGCTGCATCGGCAACGCCGTGGGCAGATCGGCGCGGAGCTGGATGCCTCCCAGGGTGCGCACCCGCTCGGCGGGCATGGTGTAGACCACGTCGTCGGCCACGTCGATGCGGCCCTCGTGGCGGATGCGCTCGAACCACGTCCACAGCTCGACGCCGCCCCCCGGGTCGAGGCCGAGCTCCACGTACGTCCCCTCGGCGTCACCGTCGTAGGGGTGGCCGATCACGCGGCCATGGTGGTGGAAGCCGTCATGGTAGATGCGGTGGCGCGCGTACCACTGGAAGCGGTCGTCCATCATGCGCGTCCACTCGAGGCGGAAGGTGAGGGGACCCACGCCCAGGTACAGTCCGCCGAGGTTGCCCACCCCCGTCAGGGCGGGCAGGGGCAGCTCGCCCAGGTAGGTGCGGATGATGTCCTCGCCTGCGTTGGTCCAGTACAGCTGCAGGAACTGCACACCGGGGATGCGGTGGGCGAACGGCACGGCCAGCGTGAAGTCGTAGGCCGCGATGTCGTTGGCGTCGAAGCCCTCCTGGTCGTTGTCGTAGTCGGCGTGGGGATCGGTGGCCCACAGCAGAGCCCACAGATCGCCGGCCGTGGGCTGTGTGGTGCCCTCCCCGCCGAACATGCTCAGGCGACTGACGCTGATCTCCAGCCAGGGCTGGAAGGGCCGTACGTCCACCTTCATGCCCAGCAGCGACGGGTGGGCCACGTCCGGGCGTGGGCCCAGCAGGGTTGCGTAGAACCCGGTGAAGCGGAACTCGCCGAGGTGCCGAAACACCCACGGCAGGCGCCACATGTGGGGCTGGGAGAAGCGCACCATCAGGGGAGCGGCCGCGTTGCCGCTGATGATCGCACCGGCGCGCGCCGGGCCCCATGCGAGGTCCGAGATCCCGGCGGTCAGCTCGAGGTCTCCGCCGTACAGCTTGAGGTACCCCCGGGGCATGTCGAGCACGGCTCCGCCGTCGCCCAGGCGCAGGGGGCCTGCCGGCGCCGTGCCGCCGCCCACCGGATCCCACGCCAGCCGGGGTTCCAGCACCACGGCCAGGGGCCCGGCCTGCAGCTCTGACGTCCAGGAGCAGCCGGCGAAGGGACCCGACGCGTCTCCGGCGTGCAGCGGGTAGGGATCGCCCCCCGAGGCGAGCATGCCCTCGCAGCGGGCCTCGGCCAGCGGCCGGAAGAGCACCGTCGCCGGCCCTCCGCCCTCGAACAACTCGAGCTCGTGCGTCACCGCGGCGGCCATGCGCTGGCGAAGGCGCCGATCCGCGGCGTCGGTGGGATCGCCGTACCTCAGCTGCACCCGGTGCAGCAGTCGCGCGACCTCCAACCGCGTGAACGGTCGGGTGGTGTGGCCCGGGGACAGTTCGGCATACCGCAGGGACAGACGCAGCATGTCCCGTGTCAGCGGATCGTCCGGTGGGATGTCCGGGGATGCGGGCAACGCGGCCCACACCGGGAGCGCGGCGGCCAGCAACCACAGCGCGGCAGCGACGTGCAGAGGCCAGGGGATCGAGCGGACGTCGCTCATGCGACGGAGTCTAGCAGCCGAGGGGGATTACCGGAGGTTCAGCATCGCCACCCGGGTCTGGTAGCGGGTGTAGCGGTCCTCGTGGTCGAGCAGCGGTGTGAGCGCGTCGAGCGACTGGTTGCTGCCGATGTTGCCCAGGGCCCAGATCACGGAGTAGGGCTCGGGCTCGGTCTGCAGCAGCGCCAGCAGCGGACCCACGGCCCGCTCGTCCTGGATCCGGCCGAGCGCGTCGACCGCTGCGAGCCGGACCTCGGTCTCGGGGTCCCTGAGCGCCATGGTCAGCGCCGGCACCTGCTCGGTGGAGCCCACGTAGATCAGCGAGGAGGCCGCGGTCAACCGGATCTCCTTGCTCGGATCCTGCAGCAGCGGGACCAGCGCTATGGCGATGCGGGGGTCGTTCTCCCGCTTGGCCATCTTGGCGGTCTCCAGCCGCACCATGGGGTTGGGGCTGGCCAGGTTCTGGACCTTGGTCTCCACGTCGTTGCTGCAGCCGAGCAGGCCGGCGGACGGCAGCGCGATCAGCAGCACGATCAGCAGGGCGGCGGCGCGGATCATGACGACCTCCCGCTCCCCGGCAGCACCCGCATCTTGCGCGGTTCGCCGTCGTCGCCTCCGGTCTGCGCCCGGTCGGGCCCGTAGGCGTTGTAGTACTTGTAGTAGTAGCCGTACCCGGCGGTGCCGTAGTCCAGCTTGTTGAGCACCGCGCCGATCGGCTCCACCCCCACGACCTCGATGCGGGAACGCGCGTCGGCCAGCATGCGGCGGCTGACGCCCATGCTCTCGACCACCAGCAGGTAGCCGTCGACCACGCGGGACAGCGAGGCGGCGTCGTTCACCACCAGCACCGGCGGCGAGTCCAGCAGGATCAGGTCGTAGCGGTCCTTGAGGCCCTCGAGGGTGTCCTTGAGGCGCGTGGACTCGATCAGCTTGGCCGGGTTCGGCGGAACCATGCCCGAGGGCAGCAGGTCCAGGCCGGGCACCACGTCGCGCTGGATGCACTCGTCCAGCGAGAGCTGGCCGGCCAGGTAGGTCGTGAACCCCTGGGTGTTGTCCGCCTGCCACAGCTTGTGCTGGTTGGGCTTGCGGAAGTCCGTGTCGATCACCAGCACGCTCTTGCCCTCCATGGCCGCGGAGGCGGCCAGGTTGGCGCAGGTGGTGGACTTGCCCTCGCCCGGTACCGAGCTGGTGATCATCAGGGTGTGTGGTGGGTTCTCGAAGGCCATGTACAGCACGTTGTTGCGTATGGTGCGGTAGGCCTCCGACAGCGGTGCCTTGGGATTGAGGGTGTGGATGAACTTGCCCTCGCCCGGGCGGATGTTCGGCACCACGCCCAGGTGCGGGATGTCCCACACCTCCTCCAGGTCCTCGCGGGTGCGGATGGAGTCGTCCACGTACTCCAGCAGGAACACGAGCACGAGGCCCACGACCACGCCGAGGAACGCGCCGAGCACGGCGTTGTAGAGCACCTTGGGCGACGCCGGCTTCTCCGGCATCAGCGCCGGGTCGACGATGCGGATGTCCGTCAGCGTCATCGCCTCGGCGATCCCGATCTGGTACTGGTAGTCGGTCAACGCCTCGAGGATGTTCTGGCTGGCCTGGGCCGCCAGCTGCAGTCGTGCGTCGTCCTTCATCACCTCGGGAAGGTACGCGAACCGCTCGGTGTACGAAGTCAGGTCGGACTGGATCTCGCGGCGGGTTTCCTGGGCAGCGGCCAGCTCGAGGTTGAGGGCGGTGATGTCCGGGCTGCGCTCGACCTCGCTCTCCAGCAAGGCGCCGAGGCGGATCTCGGTCTGTCCCATCATCTGTCGCAGCTCGACCACGTCCGGGTGGGACTCGGTCTTGTCCTGGAGCATGCGGTCCAGCTCACGCTCCTGGGTGCGGAATTCCTCGCGCACCGCCGCGATCTCCGGGTTCTCCCGCAGGGTCGTGGCCATCACCGAGTCCGCGGTGTTGCTGCGGAGGTAGGTTCCCAGATCCCGGATCTGGCGCCGGGTCTGCATGATCTTGTATTCGTTCTGTTCGGCCATCGCCATCAGCTCGGAGATCTTGGAGACTGCCTCGCGGGTCTCGATCTCGAGGTCGATGATGTTCTGCTCGGACTTGAAGTCCGCGATGCTGGCCAGGGCCGAGTCGAACTCCTCCTCGACCACGTGGATCCGTTCGTCGATGAAGTCCTTGGCGCTGCGGGTCTCGGCCCGGGTCCGTTCCTGGCTGACGTCGATGAACACCTCGGCCAGCGCGTCGGCCATCATCTGGGCCTGTTCCGGAGCGGTGGCGCTGGCCTTGATCAGCAGGATGTCGGTGTTCTGGTACTGGCTGATGGTGAACAGGGGTGTGGGCTTGAGCGTGTACAACAAGCCCTTCTTCATCAACGTCTGGGGCTTGATCGGGTAGCCGTCCTCGTCGCGCAGCTGCAACCGCCAGACCACCTCCTCGAGGTTCTCGTTGATCGTGGCCAGCGCGATCTTGTTGGACACCTCGTTGGAGCTGCCCGTGCTGCCCAGCGTGGTCACCAGCTCCTCGAGCCCGACCTCGCTGAGCAGGGACGCGGCCGCGTCGCTCTGCTCGATCATCACCTTGGCGGTCGCCTGGTAGGTCCTGGGGAGGAACTTGGTGGCGATCAACGAGGCTACCGTGAAGAACACGAAGGCCTGGACCACCACCCACTTCCGACGCTTCAGCGTAGTCCAGAGGCGAATCAGTTCCATGGGATTGGATTCCCTTCTATCCCGGGGATGCGCGCACACCTCGGCACCCGGCCGAGCCTGCGGCTGCGCGGACTATAGCCGCGCCCACACCCGTGGGCAATGAAATTGACGGAACGATCCCCCGGTGCTACGTTGCGCCCGCTCTCATGAGACGATTCCAACCCGCGTGTCTGTTGTTCGTGATCGCCGGCCTGGCGCTCACGTCGTGTGCCCACCGCAACGCCCGACCGGTGTCGGACCTGACAGACCCCGAGGCCCAGCCCACCGGGGACGACGGCCAGCTGGTGCCGGACACCGTGCCGGAGTTCGTCTTCGGCCCGGGCGACGAGATCGCGATCTCGGTGTGGCGGCACGAAGACCTCGACATGCAGATCGTGATCAGTCCGGACGGGGCCATCAGCTACCCGCTGGTCGGCCGCATGCACATCGCGGGCCTGACCTATCCGGAGCTGATGGACCACCTCGGCACCGCCATCAGCGAGTACTACGTGGACCCGCAGGTCTCGATCAACGTCGTCAAGGTCAGCTCGATGAAGGTCCACGTCGTGGGCTACGTGCGCAACCCGTCCACGTTGCAGATCGAGAGTGAACTCGACGTGCTCGGCGCGCTGACGCGGGTGGGGTGGATCACCGAGGACAGCCGGACCAACAACATCCTGCTGATCCGTGGCGGGCTCGAGGAGCCCGAGCTGTACACCATCGACCTCGACCAGCTGCTCGCCACCGGCGACATGCGCCAGAACCCCATGCTGCAGAAGGGCGACATCATCTTCGTGCCGCCCAAGACCATCGTGAACGTGGAGAACTTCTTCCGCCGCATCACCGGCATCCTCAGCCCGTTCGTGTCGGGCACGGTCATCTACCGCAACGTGACCACCGGCAACCCGGTGGGCGCGTCCAGTGCGCTGGACTAGAGGGAGCCAGCCGCCCCGACGGTTCACCATCGAGGGGATAGTCCTTGCCCGCGCCGCGGTTAGCGGCCATAGGTTCATGAGACCATGCGCGTAGCGATCTCCTATCCGCCCTTCCACACCAAGGGCAGCCCGATGCTCACGCAGAACCGGCAGTTCCAGTGGATGTCGGTGGGCTCGTACATCTACCCGGTGGTGCCCGCCACGGCTGCGACCCTGTTGCAGGCCGAGGGCCACGAGGTGGTGTGGGACGACGCGATCGTCAGGCAGCAGGACTTCGACGCGTGGTGGAAGGGGCTGGAGGACGCGCAGCCAGACCTGGTCGTGTTCGAGACCAAGACCCCGGTCGTGAGGCTGCACTGGGCGCTGATCGCCGAGCTCAAGCAGCGGCTGCCCGGGACCCGCGTGGTCATGGTGGGCGACCACGTGACCGCCGAGCCGGCCGAGCAGTTCGAGATGTCCGCGGTGGACTTCGTGCTCACCGGCGGCTCGTACGACGCGGGCCTGCGCGACCTGGCCAACCACCTCGACCGGGACTCGGCGCCGCCGCCGGGGCTGTGGTACCGCGACGGCGACGACGTGCGCGACACCGGCCCGTACGTGCTGGCGCGGGACCTGGACGCCTACCCGTTCATCGACCGCCGGCTGACCCTGGCCGACCGCTACTTCGAGAAGTGGAAGCGCCGCGACCCGTTCTTCTACACCATGGCCGGGCGCGACTGCCCACGGCCCAAGTGCTCGTTCTGCTCGTGGACCACCATCCACCCGCGGTTCGCCGTGCGCAGCGTGGGCAACGTGCTGGACGAGCTGGAATTCCTGGTCGCCGAGCACGGCGTGCGGGAGGTGTTCGACGACACCGGCACCTTCCCCCCGGGCAAGTGGCGCAAGCAGTTCTGCGAGGGCATGGTCGAGCGAGGGCTCAGCGAGCAGATCCTGTTCTCCAGCAACGACCGCTTCGACTATGCCCGCGACCCGGCCATGGCCGAGCGCATGAAGCGCGCGGGCTGGCGCAAGGTCAAGTGCGGCCTGGAGTCGGGCAACCAGTCCACCCTCGACCGCATCGACAAGGGCATCTCGGTGGAGGACATCGTGCGGGGCTGCCGCAACCTGTCCCAGGCCGGCATCGACGTGCAGCTGACCGTGATGGTGGGCTACCCCTGGGAGACGCGCGCGGACGCGCAGCGGACCCTGGATCTGGCCCACGAGCTGATGTCCCGCGGGTACGCCGAGATGCTGCAGGCCACGGTGGTAGTGCCCTACCCGGGCACCAGGCTCCACCGCGAGGCGGTCGAGCAGGGGTCGTTCCGCTTCGACCCCAAGGAGTATGATCGTTTCGACATGACCGAGACCGTGCTGACGACTCCGGACATGGAGCCGGCCGAGGTCATGGCGATGTGTCAGGGTGTGTACCGCTCGTTCCTGCGGCCGCGCTTCATCGTGCGGCAGCTGATGCGGGTCAACTCCCTGGAGGACCTGGACTACGTGAAGAGGGGCGTCGTCGCCGTATGGGGCCACCTGAAGGACTTCGGGCGCGATCGAGCAAGGGCCACCCGAGGCTGAGATCGCTGCCGCCGCCGGGCTCGGCTCCGGAGCCGCGTATGCGGCGCCTGGAGCTGGTGCGCGATCTGTCGATCGTGGCGGACCTGTTCGCCCTGGTGGTCGCCTACTGGCTCACCCTGCAGGGGTGGGCCTACCTCACGCCGGAGATGGCGGCCGAGGCACCGATCCCCTTCCCGCGGCTGCTGATCCGTGGACTGATCGTGCCGCCCATCGAGCTGCTGGCGCCGCTGTGGTGCCTCGTGGCGCTGCGCATGCGCCTGTACGACCCCAAGCGGAACGTGTCCGCCCCGCGCATCCTGCGGGACGTGACCGAGGCGGTGGCGGTGTTCGTGGTCGGCGTGGTGCTGATCGAGTTCCTGCTCCCGCAACAGCACTTCAGCCGTACGGCCGCGGCCCTGCTGGGCTTCTCCGGCCTGCTGAGCATCGGCGCGATGCGGCTGCTGGTGTTCTGGGGCGTGCAGGTCGCGCCCATCCGCGGAGTCCAGCCCCAGCGCGTGGCCATCCTGGGGACCGGGCCGGTCGCCACCCACCTCGCCGAGCGGGTGCGGTCCTACGAGTGGCTCGGGTTCGAGCTCATCGGGTTCGTGGAGGACGGCCGGCCGGTGGACATGTCGGGCGGGCCGTTCGTCGAGGCGGACCGCATCCTGGGCAGCGTGGACGAGATCCGCGACCTCGTGAACCTGTACAACCTGCACTTCATCGTGCTGGCCGACTTCGCCTATCCGCGCATGGACGCGGTGCGGCTGGCCGTGGACATGGACCGCATGGGGGTCCAGCTGCTCAAGGTGCCGTACTCCCACGGCGTGGTCTCCTCGCGCATCGCCACCGAGAACATCGGCGACCTGGAGCTCGAGGCGTTCCGGCCGGTGCAGTACACGGCCGTCGCCTACCGCGTGAAGCGCGTCTTCGACGTGCTGGCCGTGCTGTGCGGCGGACTGCTGATCTCGCCCATCCTGATCGCCACCGCCCTCGCCATCAAGCTGGACTCCCCGGGGCCCGTGCTGTTCGTGGACCGCCGCTTCGGCAAGGGCGGGCGCGTGTTCCCCTTCTACAAGTTCCGCTCGATGGTGGTGAACGCACCGGAGCTGCGCCAGCAGCTCGAAGAGGAGAACGAGACCGACGGCCTGCTGTTCAAGATGACCCGCGATCCCCGCATCACGCGGGTCGGCCGCATCATCCGCAAGTACTCCATCGACGAGCTGCCGCAGCTGATCAACGTGCTGATCGGCGACATGAACCTGGTCGGGCCGCGGCCCCTGCCCGTGTCCGATCTGGACAACATCGACGACAACCCGGAGTGGAAGTACTGGTTCGAGCAGCGCTGCAACGTCAAGCCGGGCATCTCCGGCCTGTGGCAGGTGATGGGCCGCTCCGACCTCGGCTTCGACCGCATGGTCGAGCTCGACATCCACTACATCGAGAACTGGACCCTCTGGCTCGACATCCAGATCCTGGCCAAGACCCTCCCCGTGGTCGTCAGCGGCCGCGGCGCCTCCTGATTCCTCCCGGGATCCTCCCCGTTCACCCCCGAACAAACACCTGTCCGGCCCCGAACCGGCCCCCCACGCCTGTTCGCCCTCGAACAAGCACCTGTCCGGCCCTGAACCGGCCCCCCACGCCTGTTCGCCCTCGAACAAGCACCTGTCCGGCCCTGAACCGGCCCCCCACGCCTGTTCGCCCTCGAACAAGCACCTGTCCGGCCCTGAAC
>CAZXHG010000152.1:0-12172 GCA_964639985.1 uncultured Rickettsiales bacterium | reverse complement strand
ACAAGCACCTGTCCGGCCCTGAACCGGCCCCCCACGCCTGTTCGCCCTCGAACAAACACCTGTCCGGCCCCGAACCGGCCCCCCACGCCTGTTCGCCCTCGAACAAGCACCTGTCCGGCCCCGAACCGGCCCCCCACGCCTGTTCGCCCTCGAACAAGCACCTGTCCGGCCCTGAACCGGCCCCCCACGCCGGTTCAAGCCCGAGGAGGTGTTTGTCGAGCGTTGAACCGGTGCCTGACCACGGTTCGGGGCCGTGGAGGTGCTTGTCCGGGGCTGAACCGGGGCCAGGAGCGCGTTCGGGCTCGAGCAGGTGTTTGTCGAAGGGGGAACGGTGGGCCCGGGGCGGAGGTCGAGGACCGCGTGGCTCAGCACCCGCCGCCCGGATGGACCTCGTCGTCGGTGTCGTCGCAGTCCATGCCCGGGGAGGTGGCCGGATCGTAGGGGCCGGGGAGCCACCAGGCCGGATATCCGTCGCCGTCCAGGTCCCACCCGTCCGCGGCCGGGCCGCCGAACGCGCCGATGTCCGACAGGGAACCGTCCGGGTCGAGGTCGGCAGGAGCGCCCGCGTCGATCAGGAGCGAGGTTGCGGCCAGGTGCAGATCCCACAGCGCCGGATCCGGATCACCGACATCGAGGAACGCCGGGGGCTCGGCGATGTTGCCGTTGACGCCCATGTGCCCGTTGCCCCCGAGCCCATAGGGATTGGGCCAGTTGTTCCAGGCGTTGCAGTGGTCCACGTACACCATGTAGGTGGACTCGACGCCGCCGCCGTCGGCGCCGGCGACGTTGTCCGCGAACACGACGTTGTTGAAGTGCATGTCGGAGTACATGTACACGTGGACGCCGCCGCCATCGCCGACGGCCGTATTGCCCACGACGACCGCGTTCACCAGTTCGGGAGAGGTCCAGTCCCACGCCTGCAGTCCACCCCCGCTCCCCCCGGCGCTGTTGCCCGCGAGCACGATGTTCTGCAACAGCGGTTCCAGTCCCCAGTTGGCGATGCCCCCACCGCCGTTGCCCGCGGAGTTGCCCGCGAAGAAGCCGTGGGTGAGCAACGTGTCGCTGTAGGCCAGCTTGATCCCGCCTCCACCGTCGCCCGCCAGGTTGTGGGTGGCGACGAGGTTGTCGATGGACAGGTCCGAATAACCCAGGTAGGCCCCGCCGCCATCGCTGCCCGATTCGTTGGTGCGGAGTGACACGCGGTCGGCGGTGAGGTCCGAGCCGAAGAGGTAGATTCCACCGCCATCGTCGTCGCTGTCGTTGTCCTCGACCTCGATCCGCTCCAGGACGACGTCCGAGTCGTCGAGGTACAGCCCGCCGCCGTTTCTCTCGGCGGAGTTCCCGACCACGACGACGTCGGTCAGGGTGAGGGTGGACTGCACGGCGTACACGCCCCCGCCGTCCCCCAGGGGGACCAGGGCCTGGGTTGCCGTGTTGCCCTCGATGATCAGGTTGCGCAGGGTGGGCGAGACCTGCATCAGGAACAGGCCGCCGCCCGCGGGGGATTCCCCCCCGGTCAGGGTGAACCCGTCCAGGATCGAGTCCGGTCCCTCGCCGTTGCTGAACGACACCACCGAGTCGATGCCGTCGCCGTCGATGATCGTGGTGTCTGCGCCGTCCCGTGCGAACACCTCGACGGCGTGGCCGCCGAAATCGATGTTCTCTGCATACGTTCCGGGAAGTACGCAGACCAAGTCGCCCGGGACTGAGGCATCGATCGCGTCCTGGATGGCCGGGTAGTCGGTCGGAACGACGAGGAGGCCGGTGTACGACGAGCCGTCGCAGTCGTGATCCACCTCGTCGCACTGCTCGTCCGCCCCCGGGTGGATCTCCGGGTCGGTGTCGTCGCAGTCGTCCTGCGAACACTCGTAGCCGTCGCCGTCGTGGTCCACCGAGTCGAGCGTGTAGGGATCACAGTCGTTGTCCAGTCCGTCACACTCGATCTCGTCGGCCGCCGGGTTCACGTTGGTATCCGTGTCGTCGCAGTCGGTGCTGTCGACCACGTGAACCGCGAGTTGAGTACAGGCCGTCGACGGCGCCGAGACATCGCCGAATCCGTCGCCGTCCGCGTCCGCGTACCAGATCTCCGCGTCCTGGGCGTACGCGTCGTCCAGCGTGCCGTTGCAGTCGTCGTCCAGCCCGTTGCAGTACTCGTCCGCGCCCGGGAACACGCCCTGGGCGTCGTCGTCGCAGTCCCCGTCACAGATCCGCCAGCCATCGGTGTCGCCGTCCGCCTCGTTCGCGGGCACCATTCCGTCGCAATCGTCGTCGAGACCGTTGCATGCTTCGGTCGCACTCGGGTGGACGGAGGGATCAGTGTCATCGCAGTCCCCGTCGCAGACCATGGCTCCGTCGCCGTCCGCGTCCACCTCGTCCAGGGCCGGAGCACCATCGCAGTCGTTGTCGAGTCCGTCACAGACCTCGGGGTTGCCGGGGAAGATCTGGCCGTCTGCGTCGTCGCAGTCGCCGTCGCACCCTGTGTAGCCGTCCAGATCCCCGTCGTCCTCATCCGCCGGGACCGCGCCGTCGCAGTCGTCGTCCACGCCGTTGCAGTCCTCGGCCGCGCCCGGGTGGACCGACGCGTCCCCGTCGTCGCAGTCGCCTGCGCACACCATGAACGCGTCCCCGTCGTCGTCCACCTCGTCGACACCGGGCATGCCGTCGCAGTCGTTGTCTCGCCCGTCGCAGGCCTCGATGTGGCCCGGATGCACGTCGTCGTCCTCGTCGTCGCAATCGCCCTCACAGATCGCCACGCCGTCGAGATCCTCGTCCTCCTCGTCGCCGGGGAGCGCGCCGTCACAATCGTCGTCCACGCCGTTGCACAGTTCGGTGGCGCCCGGATGGACCGCAGGATCCGTGTCGTCGCAGTCGCCCTGGTCCTCGGTCCAGCCGTCACCGTCCGCGTCGTCGCTCGACGTGTCGTCGTCGTCGCCTGTGTCGTCGTCGTCGTCTGCCGAGTCGTCGTCGTCCGCCGAGTCGTCGTCGCCGGTCGTGTCGTCGTCGCCGGTGTCGTCGTCCGCAGTCGCGTCGTCATCCGCGACAGGGTCGTCATCGTCGGCGGGCGGACAACCGATGACCAGCAGGAGGGTCGTCAGGGCGACGCGGGCAAGGGTGGTGGACCGCATGGGAATTCCCCCTCGCCGTGCATTCTACATGGCGGGGAGGACGCGCCGCCGCAGAATCAGGAGCCCCAGTACGAGCAGGATCAGCCGCGAACCGCTGCCGGATCCCGGGGACGCGTCACATTCGCAACCGTCGCCATCGACGTCGCCGTCGTCCGCGGGCACGGGCGGGTCCGACACCTCGACCACGCAGGCGAACGCCGCCCCACCCTCCCAGTGGGTGAGGACCACGAGCAGCTCGTCGTCGTCGCCGTCGACGGTCGCCGTCGCCGTGGTGCTGCCGGCGGTCGTTCGCGCCGAGGCCCGCTCCATGACCTCCCCCTCGGACAGGACCACCGCCCTCGCCGAGAAGGTCCCGTCGCTTTCACAGGTCACGGCCACGTACCCCTCGTCCCCATCCAGCGCGATCCGCGCCAGCGACGTGCCGCTCGGTGCGGGTGCTGCCTCCCAGGAGGCGGGCAGCCCGTCCCCCTCGAAGTCCAGCGCCGCCTCGATGTCGAGCAGGCACTCGAGATCCTCGGCCCAGTGTTCACCGTCGTCCCTCGCACAGGCGAACGCCAGCCACTCGCCGTACTCCTCGACCAGGGCCAGGGCGTCCTCGTCGAACGCATCGGCAGCCAGGATCTCGAGCGATTCGCGCCAGTCGGGCTCGTCCGCGAGGATGTCCCACCAGCGCTGGAACACGTCGGGGTTGCCCGCGCGGTCCACCAGGTACTTGGGCCAGATCAGGGCTGCGTACTCCATGCGGTCACCGGTGACGTCCAGACCCGAGCCGGGCTCGGCCAGACGCTGCCCCCACAGCACCTGCAGGGCCGCGGCCATGGCCACGGTGTCGGGGTACAGCTGGTACTGCGCGTACGTGGCCGAGCTCTCGTCGACCCAGGTGTGCGCAGCGATCGTGTAGCTGTACTCCACGGCGTGGAACAGCTCGTGGGCGGCCACCGACGCCATCAGGTCCACGGTCATCTCGGCCAGGTCCGGGTCCACCTGGAGGTAGGCGGCCCAGTGGTCGGTGTGCCACTCCGGGCTGGCCAGGCCGTTGTGGTCGATGTGGCGCAGGTACACGTCGAGGCGTGAGTCGCCGCCCTCGCCCTCGTCGTCCCCCGGAGGACGCCAGCCGTCCTCCTCCACGAACCGCTGCCAGCCCGCGTCCAGGCCGCTGGCCACCACGTCGACCGCGTCCGGGACCCCGTTGACCGGGTCCACGTCCTCGGCCAGCTCCACCAGCGCGTCCCCGCCGTCGAGGGTGTAGTGGATGCGGAACAGACCGTCCGGGGTGTCGTGGAACAGGGGCGTGCCGTCGAGCACCGGGCGCTCCCGCGACTCCTCGCCGGCGCCGCGCGCCGACGCACACGGCAGGGCCGTCGCGGCGCACAGCAGCAGGAGGGCGACCGGTCTCACTTGGGCTTCAGCTCGTGCAGTCGCCCCTGGATCGCGGCGTGGGTGTTGGGCACGTCCACGCACATGTTGCAGTCGATCGCCACCACCCCCCAGACCTCCGGATCCTCGGAGAACAGGGGCAGCTTGCTGCCTGGCCACACGTCCATCTCCCGCTCCAGCGGGGCCCACGCCGCCGCCGGCACACATGACACCCCGGTCAACGCCCCATCGGTCCCTGCTTCGAACAACGGGCCGAAGTTCGCGACCCCGAAGCAGCGGTCTCCGCCCACGTTGTGCAGCAGCCAGCGCTGCCCCTTGGCCGGGGTCGGCTCGACCGTCTCGAGGATCGCCCCGGCCTCGTCCTTCACCTCCAGGGTGAACGGCGAGCCGCTGAAGCGGAACAGGCGGGTCTTGCCGGGCGCGATCCCCTCCTCGACGCCGTCGACCGTGACCACCACGATCTGGTCGGTGGGGTTGAAGCTGGCGATCCGTCCGGACGGACCGCAGCCGGCGAGCAGGACCAGCAGCATGGCGTAACGCATGGCCGGGAGGATAGCAGACGTTGTGACCCCTGGGCCCAGCGGCTATAAGTGCTGCGCTGGGTCCGGCCCCCGGACGCAGGGAACGACGGATGCTCGACCTCAAGAATGTGCTCCTCGGCGGCTGCATGGGCGGCCTGCTCGGTGGCTGCGCCGTGGGCGTGTGCGAGGCGGTGTACCTGCTGGCCTCGTCGCACGAGGTCACCGACTACCAGCCGCTGGTGTACGCAGCCGTGCTGTACGGGCTGGTCGGTATGGGCGTGGGCCTGGGGGCCTCGTTCACGGTCCAGGTGGTCATGGCGCTGGCGCGCCGCCCGTTCGGTGCGCCGCGGCTGTGGTCCGTGGGATGTCTCACGCCAGTGTGCACGCTCGGCCTGGCGATCACCGTGTGGCTGCTGCGTCGCGAGCTGTACGACCAGATCCTGCCGCCCCGGCTGGTGCTGCTGGCCGCGCTGGTGGGCTTCGTCCTGCTCGGCGCGGCCATCTTCGTCACGGGCGCGGGCGTGCTCAAGCGGACCATGCTGCGGGCGCTGCTGCGCCCTGCCGGCGGCTTCGGGACCTACGCGGGCGTGGTGCTGTTCCTGTTCACGATGCACATCGGCTCCGGGCAGCTCGCGCCGGTCGACGTGCCAGCCCGGCCGGTGCCCGAGGCGCTCGCCCAGCGGCCCAACGTGCTGCTGCTGACCGTGGACTCGTTGCGCGCCGATCACCTGGGCTGCTACGGCGGGATCGGCGGCGTGTCCCCCCGCATCGACGCGCTCGCCGCCGAGGCCGTGGTGTACGAGCAGGCGGTCGCGCACGCGTCGTGGACCCGGCCGTCGGTGGCATCGCTGTTGACGTCGGTCGTGCCGTCCACGCATCGCACCCAGAGGCGACCAGACCGCCTCCCGGGTTCGTTCCAGACCCTGCCGGAGCTGCTGTCCGACGCGGGCTACACCACGGGCGCCCGGGTCAACGACTTCAACCTCAGTGGCCGCTTCTCGTTGCAGCAGGGCTTCGCCGACTTCGAGTACATGGTGCCGGACCACCCCTTCTGGGCCGCGGAGACAAGCTACTTCCTGGTGCTGTACGCGGTGCTGCGCGACGAGATCGGTGAGCGGCTGATCGGAGACCGGCGGCTGGCCAGCACGTACTACCGCGACGCGGGCTCGGTGACCGCCGAGGGCATGGAGTTCATCCAGGAGCACCGGGACGGCCGCTGGGCGCTGATGCTGCACTACAAGGACCCCCACGAGCCCTACTTCCGCCGACCGTACGACGGCCACGCCGTGGCGCGTGCCGAGCACGAGGTGCCACCCGACGGGGACGCGGTCCGGGCGCTGTACGCCGACGAGGTGGGGTACCTCGACGAGCACGTGGGCGTGCTGCTGGACTTCCTGCGGGACCAGGGCCTGTACGACGACACGGCGATCGTGCTGGTCGCCGACCACGGCCAGGAGCTGGACGACCACGGCGGCTGGTGGCAGGGAACGAGCCTGTACGACGAGCAGATCCGCGTGCCGTTGATCGTGAAGTACCCGGAGGGGTTCCGCTACGTCGCGGGCACGGCCCCCATGCCCGCGGACGAGCCAGCGGCCGAGGTGGAGGTCGCGTCGGTCGCGAGCGATCAAGTGGCCCCCGCGCCCCCCCTGATCGAGGGGGGCAACGGTGACCGCGTGGTTCGCCAGGTGAGGTTGATCGACGTGGCCCCCACCGTGGCCGCGCTCGCCGGCCGCAGCCCGGCCGAGGGCTGGCAGGGCGTGACCCTGGCCGGTCCCTGGGAGCAGCGCGCCGAGGCCGACAAGGTCGCGCTGAGCGAGCTGCACTTCGAGGGCAACGACCTGACATCCTTGCGCGCGCCCCCGTGGAAGCTGATCGTGGCCGATCCGGACGGCCACCGCGAGCACCCGGAGTGCTCCCTGTTCGACCTGCGTGCGGATCCCCACGAGCAGGTCAACCTGGGCGAGGACGGTTCGCTGGAGGCGGAGCGGGAGCGACTCGTGGCGCTGATGGACTCCCTGCTCTCCAGCGCGTCTCCCTGACAGGGTCGGCCGGTGATTTCGCTTGCCTTTCGTGCGCGAACCGCGAAAATGCCACCAAATCGATAGACATCATGGGGCATGTCCCGGAGACCCGGAGAGAACCGATGACTCGTGACCTGCGTTCCTTGACCTGTGTGGCCCTTTCCCTGGTGCTGTGGACATGGACGGGGTGTACGGGCAGCGTACTGGAGCCTGCCGACGACGACGTGGCCGACGACGACGTGGCGGACGACGACGTGACCGACGACGACGTGGCCGACGACGACGTGGCCGACGACGACACCGCCGCCGGATGCTGGACAGTGGACCTGGGCGACGGCAGCGGCAGCTACACCCACGCCCTGGGTTCGTCCGAGGGTTTCGAATTCCCGATGGATTCGGGAGTCAGCGTGCTCGTCGCGACCCTGACGTGGGCGTCGGACGAGGTGTGGGACTTCTCGCTGTCCGTGGGGGCGCGCACCTGTCACGACGTCCAGTGGGCGACCGCCCACGGAGACAGCGGCGAGGTGGTGCTGGAGATCATCGCCAGCGACACCCCGGGCTCGCCCTCGACCTTCCCCATCGGCCTGAACACCTACGCCGACATCAAGCTTCACGACTCGGGGGACCACGAGGTCGGGGACGCGGTGGACTACGAGTTCACCGTGGAGCTGTGTAACTACCTCTGAGCCTCGCCCGCGAGGAACCTCACCCTCGCGATCGCCTCGGTCTCCTCCACCCCCATCGCCACCATCGACGCCAGCGCGCGGTCGTGCACCTCCGGCTGACCCGCGGCGCGGGCCAGCACGGCCACGTGGGCGAAGATGTCGGGCTCGTCCGGCGCGAGCGAGACCGCCTCCTGCAGCGCGGTCATGGCGTGGTCGTGGCGGCCGAGCAGCCGCAGCGCGGTGGCGCGGTTGACGTGCAGGCGCCAGTCGGGCTCGAGCCCGGCGGCCAGCCCCTCGTCCAGGGCGGCCAGCGCGCGGTCGGGCCGGCCCAGGGTGAGCTGCATGGCGCCCACCTGGGCGAAGGCCGGCAGGTGGGGCCAGCGCGCGGACGCGGACCGCTCGAACGCGGCCAGGGCCTCCACCAGACGGCCCTGCGTGGCCAGGGCCTTGCCCAGCTCGTGGGCGGCGAGGCCGGTGGGGTCACGCCGTTCGGCCTGTGCCATGAGCGCGACCTGGTCCTGCCACCGGGCCGCGGTGGTGGCGGTGGTGGCGGTGCAGGCCAGCGCGAAGGCCGCCCCGATCGCGCCGAGGGATCGCAGCGGCAGCCTCGTCGCCAGGGTGGGCAGGACCAGCACCAGCCCGGCCAGGGGCAGGTAGGCGAAGCGGTCGGCCAGGTAGCCGTTGTGCAGCACCGTGGGCAGGGTCAGGGCGAGCGCGGTCAGGGCGAGCACCAGGCCCGGCAGCGTGTCCCGGTCGTGCCGGACGGCCGCGGCCAGGGCCAGCGCGGCCGCGACCGCCGTGGGCACCACCCACCACGCGTGCTGGGCGCCCAGCAGGGGCCGCCAGACCCCCACCGAGAACGGCAGCGCCAGGGCCTGGGCGTAGTGGGCCACGAAGGCCGCGGCGCCCCACGGCGTGATTGGCTCGCCGCCGCCCCCCGGGAGGCCCACCTCGGCGAGACCGACGCGCAGCCCCAGGTACACGGCGACCGCGGCCAAGGGTCCTGCCCAGGACCCCGGACGCAGGCGGCGGTGTGTGGCCTCGTGTACGGCGAGGAACAGCAGCGCGGCCGCGGCATTCTCCTTGAACAGCAGACCCGCGAGCAGGGCCAGTCCGGCCAGCGCCGGCCGGCCGGCGATCCACGCCCACAGGCACGCCAGTACGGCCAGCGCGGCCCAGAGGTCGTTGACCGCCGCGACGAATGCGACCGCCTCCTGCTGCAGCGGGTGCAGCAGGAACACCCCCGCACCCAGCGCGGCGACCGTGCGGCTGCGAACCAGATCGTCGCCTGCGAGCCGTCGTAGCAGTCCGTACGCCACGGCCCCGGTCGCGAGGTGCAGCGCCACGCTCAGCAGGTGGAACGCCGCCGGTGAGGGCCCGAACAGCGCGTACACCGCGGCCAGGTACAGCGAGGTCAGCGGACGGTAGTAGCCGCTCGCGCCGGCGGTGATGCCCCAGAAGTCCCGGGTGAAGGCGTGTAGGGGGGTGGCGTCGACCGGGGTCTCGAGCGACGCGATCAGCAGTCCGTCGTCGAGGGTGAACGCCGCCGCCCCCAGGCTCGCGTACACCGCTGCAGCGAGCAGCAGCAGCCCGGCCAGGTCGAGCCACGGGCGCTCGCGCAACCGGTCCGCGAGCGAGGGGGGGCTGGAGTCCATCGCCCCAGTCTACTCCGGGTGTGCGCGGGGGTCCGGCTAGCGCGGCTTGATCTCGTAGAGGTTGCCGTCGACGTCGCGCAGGAACACGACGGTCTTGTCCGGTCCGGCCACGAACCGGCGCACCTGTAGGCCCAGGGCCACGGCGCGCGCGAGGGTGGCGTCCATGTCGGCCACGGCCACGCACACGTGCTCGAAGCGCGCGGACGGCATGGGCGCGTCCGGGTCGATGAACACCTCGAACGAGGACGGCCCGCCGTCGTACAGGATCAGCGTCGAGGGGCGGTCGATGCCGAACAGGGCGTCGCAGAGCTCGGCGCCCAGGTCGGTGGACTTGATCCGCGACATGCCGAACAGGTCGCCGAACACGGCCTCGGCCGCGGCCTCGGTGCGGAAGGTGAGTGCGGCGTGCAGGGCGGTGGTGGCGGGATCGTCGATCATCGGTTCCTCCGGCGCGACATCCTACTACGTCGCGGCGCGATCGGGATGTCGCGGCGGCGGGGACCTGCGAGTCCACACCAGGGCGAGCCCGAACAGGCCGAGTCCGCACACCGCCGCGATGCCGAACAGCAGGAAGCCGCCGCCCCAGCCCCAGTGGTCGACCACCGCGCCGATGCCCACCCCGCAGGCCGCGCTGCCCAGGTACCCGAACAGTCCGGTCATGCCCGTGGCCGTGGCCGCGGCCTTGCGGGACGCGTAGTCGGCCGCGGCCACCGACACCAGCATCTGCGGGCCGTACACCAGGAAGCCCACCCCGATCAGCGCACCCGCATCGAGCCACGCGTTGCCCGCCGGGATGAACCACAGCAGCACCACGAACCCGATCAGGCCCACCATGTACGCCACGTTGACCGGGGCGCGGTTGCCACGGAAGACGCGGTCGGAGATGACGCCCGCACAGATGCTGCCGAGGATGCCCGCGATCTCGAGGCCCGCCACCTGCCACCCGGCGTGCTCGAGGCTGGAGCCCTTGTGCTCCACGAGGAAGGTCGGCGCCCAGTCGAGCATGCCGATCCGCACCACGTACACGAAGAAGTTGGCGAAGCTCATAAGCCACACCAGCTCGTTGGTCAGCACCTGCCGGAAGAGGATCTCCCTGAACGGCAGGTCGTCCTCTTCGTCCGGCGCGGGCGCGCTGCGGGCGTCCCGTGTCTCCACGGGCGGCAGCCCCACGGACCGGGGCGTGTCGCGCAGCAACAGCGCCACCACCACGGCCCCGCCCGCGGCCAGGGCCGCGGGCACGAAGAACGCCGACCGCCAGCCGTGGTTGGCCACCAGGTACCCGCCCAGCACCAGGATCCCGGCCCCGCCGAGCTGGTGGGACATGTTCCACACGCCCCACCAGGTGCCGAGCCGCTGGCGGGGATACCAGTGGGTCAGCAGCCGGGCGCAGGGGGGCCAGCCCATGGACTGGAAGTACGCGTTGAGCAGCCAGAACGCGCCGAACCACAGCAGCGACGCGCCCAGCCCGAACAGCACGTTGACCGCGGCCGCGCCCACCAGCCCGATGACCATGAACCAGCGCGCGTTGGCCCGGTCGGCGAGCACGCCGTTGAGCAGCTTGCCCACCCCGTAGATCACCGAGAAGATCGTCAGCACCAGGCCCAGGTCGGTCTTGGTCAGGCCCAGCTCGCCTTCCAGGGCCGGCATGGCCATGGACAGGTTCTTGCGCACGACGTAGTACAGCGCGTAGCCGATGATCATCGCGCCCATGGTCCGCACCTGCCAGTGTCGCCAGGCGGGCGCGGTGTCGCCCCGGATCGGCTCGGCCGGGAGTGGGGGGGCGAGGAATCTCAGCATTCCCTATTGCTGCACGTTCAGCAGGCGGTAGGTGCCGTCGCCCTCCGATCCCCAGGTCATCTCGATGTCGGCGAAGGTGCTGTTGACCACCAGGGTGATCTCGCCGGGCTGCTCGCCCTCGCCCTTGGGGATGCCGTTGAACTCCAGCAGGATCCTGTCGCCGTCGATCATGTTGGTCTCGGGCGCCAGGACCTCCTCCTCCACCTCGAGGCGGAACACCGGGCTGAGGATGGAGAAGCCGCGGGGCAGCTCCAGGCTGACCTTGTCCCCGAGGATCTTGGACTCGAACTCCAGCTCGGTCTGGCTGTCGAGCTCGGACATCACCTGGTCGACCAGCGGGCTGCGCTCCAGCCTGCCGGGCGCGTCCTCGATCATGCCGGTGGACAGCTGGCGGCGCAGCTCGCGGAACTCCTCGGCCTCGGCGATCTTGTACTCGTCGGTGTCCACCCAGACCACGGCCTCGTTGGAGATCAGCACGGCGCGCTGCAGCACGATGTGCTCCACGGTCTTGAGCTGGCCGAACCACTCGAACTCCACCTGCAGCTCGCCGAAGTCGGTGCGGTCGTGGGCCATCACCGCGGGCTGGGTCGGCGAGGTGAACGTCTCGTAGTCTTCGGGGTGCATGTCGGTGAACTGGATGCAGTGCACCAGGGTCGCGTTGTGCAGGGTCTGGGGGCTGCGGTTGTCGATCGCGACCTTGATCTTGTTGCCGAACATGGTGGGCTTGACCACCAGGTCGAGGTAGGCCTCCTCCGGGAAGATCGTCTGGTAGTCGATGCCCAGGATGTCCTCGCAGAACACGATGTCGGACAGCACCAGCTCCCACTGCTCCTGGGTGCGGCGGCGGGCGAAGTGGTCCATCACCTTGGCCCGGCCCTCCTCGTCCTCGCCCGCGGCGAAGTGCACCCGCGCCATCTGCAGGTCCGGGCTGAAGTAGCCCGCGCCGAGCATCGTGGACTGGTACTGGCCGAGGATGAAGTTGCCCTCGCGGGTCTTGCGCAGGAACGCGCG
>CAZXHG010000151.1:0-25105 GCA_964639985.1 uncultured Rickettsiales bacterium | reverse complement strand
GGCCCTGTGGGCCATCCGTGCAGGCTTGCGCAGAGACTGGCGGATCGAGTCTGGCACCGCCTCCAATCACCTGACCGGATCCATCGCGTCCCTACCCACCTCCCATTGATCAGCGCGGCGGGCCGTGGCCCGGACCGCCGCGCGGGGGACCACCGCGCTGCTGGCGGATGATCTCCATCACCTCGCGCTCGAACTCGCGGTTGGCCATCACGAAGCGGAGCTGCTGCGACGGGGAGAGCACGCCGTCGAGGCCGCGGATGATCTCCACGCTGACATCGTGGTTGCGGCGCTCCAGGGCGATGCCCTCCTCGATCAGCTCGCCGGCCAGGGCGTCGTCCTCGCCGCCCGACGAGATGAACTCCGCCACACGGCGGTGCAGGGCCTGGCGCTGCCGCATGATCTCGGCCCGCTCGTCGTCGTGCTCGCGCAGGTACACCGACAGCCGGATCCCGGTCTCCTCGTCCAGGTCCAGCGCCTCGACCATCTTGAACGCCCGCACCGTGGCGATCTTGCCCATCAGCTCGTCGAAGTCCTGCTCGCTCATGGGCGGCGGGGGCGGCCCCTGGGCCGCGGCGGGCAGGCACCAGCCGACCATCAGCGCGGCCAGCGCGGCGAGCAACCAGCGTCCGTTCTCGTTCGTCATCACGACTCCAGTGACTGCATCAGCGCAGCCAGCTCCTCGGGTTCCAGCTCCGCCAGCAACCCGAACAGGTCATCGTCCAGGCCCACGTCCAGCGCCTCGGCCTCGTCCTCGCCCAGGTCCTCGACCAGCGCGCTGACACCCGCGTCGCCCAGCGACGCGCTCGCGTCCATCACCTCGGCCCGGGCCACCGCGCCCGGGTCGATGGTGTCCAGCGACAGGCCCAGCTCGGCGGCCAGGGCCTCGGCCGTGGCCCGGTCCGGCAGGACCGCGTCCACGGGCTCACCGCCGCCGTCGGCCATGGGCAGCGCCGGCTCCTCGTCCGCCTGCCGCGTCACCGCGATGGCCACGGTCAAGCCCAGCACCAGCGCGGCGGCCACGGCCCAGCCCCACGGGATGCGCCGCGCCGATGCCTGCAGTCCGGCCTCGGTCGCGCCGCGCAGCGGGATCACCTCGGCCTCGGGCTCCCGCTCCACCGTGGGCATCTCCAGCGACCGCATCACCTCGTCGGCCATCTCGTCCCACAGCGCCTCGGGCGGCTCGGCCAGCTCGTCCGACCGCATGGTCGCGGTCAGCGCGCCGGTCTCCTCCACCACCGCCCGGCACGCCTCGCAGCTCGCCAGGTGGCCGGTCACGTCGCGCGCGCTCCAGCCGTCCAGCAGCTCCTCGGCGTCCTCGCCGGGCAGGCTCGACACGTACAGGATCAGCACATCCTCGGAAGGACAGCGTGCCATCTCCACCTCCTCGCGCCCTCCGCGCAGCACCACCAGATGGTGCGCCGCGCTCATGACGCCTCCTTCACCGCCGCCTTCAGCTTCTTGACGGCGTGACAGTAGGACACCTTGGCGTTGTTCGCGGTGATCTGCTCGGTCTCGGCGATCTCCGCGAACGTCATGTCGTGGTAGATGCGTAGCATCACCACGGTCCTCTGACGGGGGGGCAACAGCTCGACCGCGTCGCGAAGCTGCGCCTTCATCTCGCCCGTCTCCATCCTCTCGAGGCTCCCCGGCCGCTCGTCCGGGACGTCCCGTTCCCGGCGACCACCGCCGTCCGGGTCCTGCTCCGTGGCCAGCGACACCTCCTTGCGGCGCCCCTGGTCGCGGTAGTAGTTGCGCGACAGGTTCGTGGCGATGCGGAACATCCAGGTGCGGAAGCTGCACCGCCCCTCGAACCTCTCCAGGCTCCGGTACGCCCGCACGAAGGCCAGCTGGCACTGGTCCCGCGCGTCCTCCTCGGTCCGGCAGGCCCGCCGGAAGAAGCGGTAGATCTCCGGCTGATGCGCCCGCACCAGCGCAGCGAACGCCTCGGGTTCGCCCGCTGCCGCGCGCCGTACCAGGTCCTCGCCGTCCCTCGTCGCCGCCTGCGTCATCCGTCTCCTGTACGGACCGAGACCCCTCGACCTCGACGATGGTTAATCGGTATCGCGACATGCCCACGCCGCCTTCCCTCCCGGCGCATCCATGAGACGCGGGAGGGCACCGCTCGATTCAATATATAGAACCGCACGCGAGGGGGACGGGGTCCAACCCGGATCGGTGCTGGAATTCCGCCCCCCCTTCTGGTACTCCCCTCTTCCGGCCCTGCTGGGTCGCCGAGGACGGAACCATGCTCGACCTGAAACTGATCACCGACAAGCCCGACCTGGTCACCGAGAGCCTGCATCGCCGGGCCTCCGACCTGTCGGTCGAGCCGATCCTCGAGGCCAACCAGCGTCGCAAGGACCTGCTGCACGAGGTCGAGGGTCTGCGCGCCGAGGTCAACGCCGTGGGCCCGCAGATCGGCGCGCTGATGAAGCAGGGCAGGAAGGACGAGGCCATGGCCCTGCGCGAGCAGGCAGGCAGGGCGTCCGCCCGGCTCAAGGAGCTCGCGCCGCAGCTGACCGACACCCTCGACACGATCAACGAGCTGTTGCTGGGCATCCCCAACGTGCTGGACCCACGCGTGCCCGCGGGCGGCGAGGGCGACGCCCACCTGGAGCGCACCTGGGGCGAGCCCACCACCTTCGACTTCCCGGTCCGGCACCACGCCGACATCGGCAAGGCCCTGGGCATCCTCGACCTCGAGCGTGCGGCCAAGATCGCGGGCGCGCGCTTCAGCGTGCTGCTCGGCGCGGGCGCAGCCCTGTCCCGCGCGCTCAAGGACTTCATGCTCGAGCTGCACACCACCGAGCACGGCTACACCGAGGTCATGCCCCCGTTCCTGTGCAACACCGACGCCTTCGTCGGCACCGGCCAGCTGCCCAAGTTCGCCGGCGATCTGTTCCGCGTGGCCGACCCGGACCGCTTCTGGCTGATCCCCACGGCCGAGGTGCCGGTGACCAACCTGCACCGCGACGAGATCCTGACCGCGGACGAGGTGGAGAAGGCCTACTGCGCCTACACCCCCTGCTTCCGCTCCGAGGCGGGCGCGGCCGGCAAGGACACCCGCGGCATGATGCGCCAGCACCAGTTCGAGAAGGTGGAGCTGGTCCGCATCACCCCCCCGGAACGCGGCGAGCAGGTGCTCGAGGAGCTGACCGGCCACGCCGAGAAGGTGCTGCAGCTGCTGGGGCTGCCCTACCGGGTGGTCACCCTGGCCGGCTCCGACACCGGCTTCTCCTCCTCCATCACCTACGACATCGAGGTGTGGCTGCCCAGCGAGGGGAAGGCGGGCAACTACCGCGAGATCTCCAGCTGCAGCCTGTTCCGCGACTACCAGGCCCGGCGGATGAACCTGCGCTACCGCCCCGCACCCAAGGCCAAGCCGGTCTTCCCCCACACCCTCAACGGCTCCGGCCTGGCCATCGGCCGCACCCTGATCGCCATCCTGGAGAACTTCCAGCAGCCCGACGGCTCCGTGGTCGTACCCGAGCCGCTGCGCGACTACCTCAAGCGCGACGTGATCGCGCTGTAACTCGCGCTGGCCCCGGCCCCCTCCCTGTGGTCTGATCGATCCGGGAGGTCCCCATGTCCCGCACCACCATCGTCGGCAGTCAGCTCGACAAGCAGGCCAGCGAGCTGCCCCCGGTCCCCACCGGGATCCAGACGCTGCTGCGCCTCGCCGCGCTGGACGCGGCCTTCCTCGACGAGCTGGTCGAGCGGCGGGCCGACATGGCCCGGGCCGCGGGCGTGCCGCTGACCCTCACCGAGGCCAACATCCTCGCGGCCATCCCCGAGACCCAGCTGCGCGAGTTCGCCCGCACCATGCCGCCGCCGCCGCCGAGGCGCCGCGAGTTCCTCCGCCAGGCCGCGGCCGCGGCCGTGCTCGCCCTGGGCGGCGCGGGCATCGCCGAGGCCCTGTCCGGCTGCTGCGACAGCACGGACCGCTTCGGGGACAGGACCGTCACCCTGGGCGCTACCAGCGACCTGCCCGACAACATCGACGACATCCGCACCGCCGGCATCAGCCCCGACATGCCCCCTGATCCCCCCCCGGCCGATGACGACGACAGCGCTGATGAGCCCCCGGCGGAGGACGAACCTGTGCCCCCACCGCCCCCGGCCGTGCAGGGCACCCGCCCCGACATGCCCTGATCTCCGCGCTACACCTCACCCGATTTCTGTGCTCTGATCCCCCCGGGAGGCCCCATGACCCGCGTGCGCATGATGACCAACGACGAACCAGCCGAGGCCGAGGCCCCCTCCCCTCGCACCACCATCGTCGGCGGCCAGCCCGAGAAGAACCTGGGCCCTCTCCCCCCCGTTCCCACGGGCGTGCAGACCCTGCTGCGCATGGCCGCCCTCGACGCGACGTTCCTCGACACCCTGGTCGAGCAGCGCGCAGACGTGGCCGAAGCTGCCGGCGTGCAGCTCACCCGCTCGGAAGCCGCCATGCTCGCGGCCATCCCCGAGGTGCAGCTGCGACAGTTCGCCCGCACCATGCCCCCGCCCGATCCCAAGCGCCGCGACGTGCTGCGCCAGACCGCCGCATCCGCCGTGGTCCTGCTCGGCGGCGCGGCCATGGCCGAGACCCTGACCGGCTGCTGCGACGCGGTGGACCGCGTGACGAACATGGGCATGGCCACCGGCGGCGGAGCGGCACCGGACTGGCCCGAGGAGGACACCACCGACCGGCCGGACCACATGGAGTACGAGACCGGCGGCGCAGCCCCGGACTGGCCGGACGAGCCCACGCCCGGCGACGACGACTCCGCGGATGATCCCACGCCGGAGCCGCCGACGCCCGAGCCGCCCACCCCCGAGGAGGAGCCCCCCCTCCCCCCCCCACCCCCGGGCCCCCGCGGCCCCCGCGCCCAATGGCCCCCCCGGGGAAACCCCGGGTCGGGGGGGTAATGGAGCGACGCGAGGGACCCGACGCCTTGCTCACGCCCCCGGCAACCCCTCCACGAACTCCCTGAACACCCCATCTTCCCGCACCCCGTCGAAGTCCGCATCCGCCTCGATCTTCGCCCGCAACTCCGCCGACGGTTCCAGCTCTCGTAGCGCTGCCACGGCCGCATATCCCTTGCCCAGCCGCGCCTCGGCACAGGCCAGGTTGAACCGGGCCGTGCCGTTGTCCGCGTCGTAGTGGATGGCCTGCCAGAACACGTTGCCCCACGCGGCCGTTCCTCTGCACGAAAAACGCCTTGATCAACAACCCACGTTGGGCTACTTTGCCCCCCGCTTTCGCACCGGAGGCGTGGCCGAGTGGTCGAAGGCAGCGGTCTTGAAAACCGCCGAGCGAAAGCTCCGTGGGTTCGAATCCTACCGCCTCCGCCACGTGCGGAGCGGTGATCGGGCCCGATGCTCTTTCGAAACCAATGTCCGGTAATTCGTTTGGCGGCGGGCAAGCGCCCCCTCAGGGCCACGTGGCCCGTTGCGGGAGCTGCCCCCGCGTGTACGCGGGAGAGGTGACCGAGTGGCCGATGGTGCTCGCCTGCTAAGCGAGTGTGGGGAAACCCACCGAGGGTTCGAATCCCTCCCTCTCCGCCACACCACACCGGACTGCATATCGTGCGGCCATGGCTCAGCTGGATAGAGCGTCTGGCTACGAACCAGAAGGTCGCAGGTTCGAGTCCTGCTGGCCGCACCACCTTGCGAAACCCCCGACGCGTCGCGTCGGGGGTTTCTCTTTCTGGAGCCGACATGCCCACCGAGATCCACCAGGTCGACGCGTTCACCGACCGCCCGTTCCGCGGCAACCCGGCCGCGGTCTGTCCCCTCGACGCCCCCGCGGACACGGTCTGGATGCAAGCCGTGGCCATGGAGAACAACCTGTCGGAGACCGCGTTCTGCTGGCCCGAGGGCGACGCGCTGCGGTTGCGCTGGTTCACACCCGTGGCCGAGGTGGACCTGTGCGGCCACGCGACCTTGGCCACGGCCCACGTGCTGTGGGAGACCGGCCGGCTGGCCGTGGACGCTGACGCCCGGTTCGTGTCGCGCTCCGGTCCCCTCGGTGCGTCCCGGCGAGGCGACCTGATCGAGCTGGACTTCCCGGCCCGCACCATCACCCCGGTCCAGACCACCGGCGCGCTGGAGAATGCCCTGGGCGTGGAGGCCACGCTGGTGGCCACCGACGGGGACTACGCCTTCGTGGTGGTGGCGGACGAATCCACGGTCCGCGAGATGACCCCGGACCTGCGCCGCGTGACCGCGCTGGGCGTGGGCTGCGTGATCGTGACCGCGGCCGCGGCGGGCGGGGACGTGGACTTCGTGTCGCGGTTCTTCGGCCCGGGCGTGGGCATCGACGAGGACCCGGTCACCGGCTCGGCCCACTGCACGCTCGGCCCCTACTGGGGCGAGCAGCTCGGCCTCACCGAGCTGGTCGGCTTCCAGGCGTCGGCCCGCGGCGGCCGGGTGGCGGTGCGCCTGGACGGCGACCGAGTCCACATCGGCGGGCACGCCGTGACCGTCATGACCGGGGAGCTGAGGGTCTGACGGCCCGTACGATCCGGTACACGTGGTCCCGGTCCTCGATCGCCACGTCCGCGTAGCCCGCGGCCTCGAGGTACTGCACCAGCTCCTCCCGGGTGGGGAACAGCGACGCCGCCTCCCCCTGGGCCAGGAACAACCCCAGCCGCCCCCCTGGCCGAAGCACACGCCCCATCTCGGCCAGCACGGCCTCACGCTCGTCCCGCGCGAAGTGGGGTAGCGCGAACGAGCTGATCACCGCGTCGAAGGACGCCTCCGGCCACGGCAGTTCCCGCGCATCCCCCCACCGCAGCAGGACGTTGCCCAGGCGCAGCCGGGCGATCTTGCGGGCGGCCCTGGAGAGCATCGAGCCCGAGTAGTCCAGGCCCACGTACTCGCGGGCCAGGGCCGCACCGGTCTCGGCCAGCAGGCCCGTGCCCGTGCCCACGTCCAGGACCCGGTCCCCGGACTCGACCGTGCGCTCGACCATGCGGCGGGCGTTGCCCGGGTAGGCCGGATCCAGGCGGACGCTCCAGTCGTAGATCGTGGACCACAGCGCGTACGCGAACCGCACCCAGAGCCGGCTGCCGGGGAAGATCCCCGACAGCATGGTGGTGCGCATGGTCTGTCGTCGGAGCCAGCCGAGCATACGGCGAGCATATCCCGCGTCCAGGGCCGGGCACCACCGCACCCTCCCCCTCCGGCCGGACCGGCGTCATGATCCTGCTGGGAGGTCCGCCATGCTCCGTGTCCTGCTGCTCCTGCTCACCCTCGGCCTGCTGGCCGCCGGCTGCCCCAAGGGCGCCCCGCCCCACGACGACGACGACTCCGGGACCCCGGCGGACGACGACTCGGCGGACGACGACGACTCCGGGACCCCGGCGGACGACGACGACACGACCGACGACGACGACACCACGGCCGACGACGACGACACGGCCGACGACGACGACACCACCGGCGAAGACGTGGTCACGCCCACGGGCCACGCCCTGGAGGGGCGGGACTACTGGCGCGACCTGGCCTCGGGCACGGTCACGGATCCCCCGGGCATGGACTCGCTGGCGTCCCAGTACCTCACCGACGTGCACGTGGTGTACCACGTGTATGCCGTGGACGAGGCCGCGGGCCAGATCGACATCTACGCGGCCATGCTCGAGTCGATCGGCGGGCAGCTGCAACAGAACCTGTGCAACCCCACCTGGGACCTCGCGTCCGCCGGGCCGGGCACGTACAACGACCCGTACTTCTCCATCGGCCCGGCCGACGTGGAGATCGCGTTCGAGGACACCACGGGCGTGGCCTACGGCCTCACCACGTCCGGCCGCTTCAGCCCGTCCGGCGAGGAGATCCACGCGGGCCAGGCGTGGAGCCAGCTCGACACGCGCATGCTCGACGAGCTGATCGACCCCGCCGCAGAGGAGGGCGCCGCGTGCGAGCTGCTGGCCAGTCTGGCCATCACCTGCCAGGCATGCCCCTACGGCGAAGGGCCGTTCTGCGTCGAGATGGCGGCCGAGGGCATCACCAGCTACGAGACCGCGGTCACGGGCACCGATCCACAGACCGGCGCGCTGTACACCACCCTCACCCGCGTCACGCCCTCGCAGGTCGCTGCGTGGGAGGCTGGCGGCCACTGCCCGTAGCCGACCCGCGGAATGGCCACCCGCGCCATGCGGCTTGTGGTCCGGGGAACCAGCGACTATGAGAACGTGAACCGAGGAGCGGTCGCATCATGGTGAGGTCGTGCATCGTCCGCCCCCTGCTCGCCCTGCTGCTGGGCCTGGCCGTGCTGTCGGCGGGGTGTGACCGGTCCGACGACGACGACGTGGCCGACGACGACACCGGGTGGTCCGGCACACCGGACGACGACGTGGACGACGACTCGGCAGACGACGACGACTCCGTCGACGATGACGACTCCGCAGACGACGACGACTCCGCCGAACCGCACGTACTGCGCACCGTGGCCCACGGGCTGTATCACGCCGAGCCGACCCGCTACGCGGCCATGAAGAACCTGGTCGGTCTCGGCGACGGCGCCCTGGCCGTGCTGTTCGGCGACGCGCCCGGCAAGTTCGACCAGGGGATCAACGACGTGTACGTGTGCCTGTCGCTGGACCACGGCGCGACCTGGGCGCCACCGCGGCAGCTGTCCCCGACCGACCTGGACCGGGCGAGCTGGGGCTCGATCGCCGCCCGCGGCGACCAGCTCGTGGCCGTGTACGCCGGCTCCCGGGAGGCCCCGTTCACCCTGTACGCGGTCCGCGGTACGTACGACCCGGCCGCCGGGGAGATCAGCTGGGAGGAGCCCGAGGACATCGCCGCGGACGAGGAGCTGGCGAACATGCAGCTGGGCAGCGTGGTGCTGGACACCCACGGCTGGTACCACGTGGTGGGCCGCATCGACGTGAGCTGGGACGACGACTGCGACATCGACACCGAGGACTGCGCCCAGGAGACCCGCCACCTGTACTACTTCACCGACGAGGGGGGCTCCCTGCAGTGGCGGCGCATCAGCGAGGACTGGACGTCGACCGTGGCCGAGCTGGCATACGCCCCCGCGGGCGGAACCGACGGCGCGGCCGGACGCGGGCGGCTGTTCGCGGTGTGGCACAACGAGCGGCGGCCGACCAACCCGGTGGGATCGGTGTTCGCCGACGCAGCGCTGTGGTCCCTGGACCTCGACAGCGGCGAGGAGCGGCTGGCACCCGTGGAGGGCAGCTGGATGGGTGAAGGCGTCGACGCCACCGAGTTCTCCGCGTACGAGCCCACGATCGCCGTGGACGATGCCGGCTCCGTGCACGTGGCGTACGCCCACATCGTCGACGAGTACGAGCTGTTCTACCGCTTCACGGTCCTGCCGGTGGACGGCGCCTGGTCACAGCCCCAGCGCATCAACCCGGACGACGACCCGATCACGGGCGACGCCCGGCTGGTGCTGGACGCCCAGGGGCGACCGGTCCTGTTCGCCTCCAACACGCACGCCGACGGCCAGGGCGGCTCGTTGCTGACGTACACGCTGGAGGGCGGCACCTGGAGCCGTGTCGAGGTCGCACGGGACGAGGAGTACGGCTTCAACTGGGTCGCGCCCTCGGCCGCGGCCGTGTCCGGGGACCGGTACGGGCTCGTGTTCGGTCGCCGCGACGCGCCGTATACCGAGGGGATCCTGTACTTCCTGCGCTACTGACCGCCGCCCCTCAGCGGTCCAGCTTGCCCCGCCGCACCGTGAACCGGCTGTCCCGCCGCGCGGTCAGTTGCACGCGCTCCTCGTCCGACAGGTCCACGTCCGCCAGGATCGAGTCCACCTCGGTACGTAGCTTCTCGACCGGGGTGAGGTCGGCCTCGGTGTCCATGCAGTAGGGGAACAGCTCGTCGTCCTCGAGGATGTCCTGCAGCACCTCCTCGCGCACCGCCTGGATCTCCGGGGCGAACAGGTCGCCGTGGGACCGGGCCACGTCCGTGGCCTTCAGGATGCGGTGGTGCGCGCCCGAGCCCAGCGGGCTGCACCCGCCGTAGTCCCAGTTGCGGTTGTCCAGCTTGCTCCAGCCCGTGGCCATGGCGTCGTCGTACATCAGCTCCAGCAGGTCGAGCAGGGCGTCGTCCGACGGCTCGGGCGTGGCCGCGGCCCGTTCGCGGAGCGGAGCGAAGGGCATGGCCACCATCACGGACAGGCCCTCCGGGCCCCAGTCGAGCGCGTAGAACGGGTGATCGCGGAACATGTCCATGGGCAACGAGGGCCCGGTTCCGGCTTCACTCGCCTCGTACAGCGCGTTCAGCGGGTCCCACAGCGTGGGCGCCGTGGTCTTCAACTCCCGGTAGGCCGCGGCGAACTGCTCGGCCGTGTGCACCGTGGCCAGCATGGCCGTCAGCCCGTCGAGCTTCTCCCGGTGCTCGGCGGGCAGCAGGTCGGTGGGCGGCGGGGTGTCCGGTGCTGCCACGGTCCCGTCGCCCCCGGGCGTTGCGGGCTCGGGCGATGGCGTCACCGGGTCGTCGACGTACGCCTCCATCAAGTCCTCGGCCACAGGAGCGCTCTCGCCGCCGCCCGTACCACAGCAGCATCCGGTCATCACCGCGAGGCAGGCGGTGGCGAGGGTGTGTCCGGCGTGGACCCTGGTTCGTCGCATGACTCTCCTCCCGGAGCGGACGACCATCCTACGTCATCGTCGTGTTCGGGGAGTCGTCGACAACTCGATCAGCTTCGTCGGATTTGACTTCCGCTCCGCATACGGCGAAGCTGATCCACGGCCCCGGGGAGGGGCCACCCGCCTGCGGAAAAGGCCGAGCCTGCTCCCCTCGCTCATCTCAGGTCCAGTGCTCCACTGGAGACCCCGCGCAGGCCGGGGCACGACACAGGTGGAGACTGCCGTGCGCTCCCTACCCCTGAGACCGAACATCGAACAGATCCGCAAGCAGGCCAAGGACCTGATCCGCGCCCACCGCGAATACGACCGCGCTTCGTGCGACACGCTGCGCTGGCTGCCCCGGTTCGCCGAGGCGGACGAGCCGTCCATCCTGGCCGCGGCGGTCACCCTGACCGAGGCCCAGCAGGCGCTGGCCATGGACTACGGATTCCGGGACTGGCCGAGCCTGGGCCGCGCCGTGGAGGAGCTGGCCGGACAGCGCAACGCCGGCGACCTGGTCATCCCGCGGCCCCTGCTGCAGCGCTGGCAGGCCGCGGTGGACATCCTGGCCGCCGCGATCGCGGTGCCCGTGGCCCTGGTGATGCGCATCCGCGAGGAGGACATCGAGGTGTTCCTCGCCTCCAGCTCCCGCGGCAACCCCTACGAGCCCGGGCAACGCGAGCGCCTGCTGGGCTCGGGCCTGTACTGCGAGGCGGTCATCCGGTCCCGGGCGAGGCTGCTGGTGCCGCACGCCCCGTCGGACCCGGCGTGGGCCGACAACCCGGACATCGCCCTGGACATGGTCAGCTACCTCGGCTTCCCCCTCGAGCTACCCACGGGCGAGGTGTTCGGCACCATCTGCGTGCTCGACCGCGAGGGGAACCACTACTCGGAGCAGTCCCTCCGTCTGATGGACAACATGCGCGCGCTGATCGAGGCCCAGCTCGAGGTGCTGGACAGCAACCGGCAGATGTCGATCCGCGTGGGCCAGCTGGAGGACTCGCTGAAGGAGGTGCGATCCCTGCGCGAGCTGCTGCCGATCTGCATGTACTGCAAGTCGATCCGCACCGAGGAAGGCACCTGGATCTCCATCGAGCAGCACCTCGCGCGCACGGTGGGCACGCAGACCAGCCACGGCATCTGCCCCACGTGCGTGGCCGACAAGGACCACGAGTGGCGATGAACCGTGACGGCACACGGCACCGGCAACCTGCGCGGCATCCATGGCAGCGGCACAGCGGTGACGACCGCGAGGACACATCCCCCACGCTCGCCCTGGTGGCGACCGCGGACCGCGCCCTGTACGCGGCGAAGGTGGCCGGCCGCAACCGGGTGGTGGTCGAGCCGCGCGCGCTGGCGTCGGCTCCGGCGTGACACGGTTGCTCGTCCGGTGCGGTCCAGGTCGACGCATCGACCGATCACGTTCGACACGCTCCTGTGCTCCCTTTCGGATCAGGGACGGCGAGATTCCGGATCACATCCTCTGGATGGGAGCTGGCGCGGAGCTTGCATCTGACCTGCATGCCGCCTCGTGGGATCGGCGGCGACCCCGGACATTCGACGGCAAGGACGTACGAGCGTGACGAAGCGACACAAGCCCCAGACCGGCGATTCCCCACCACGGCGCCACCCGTGGTCGAGACCCGACGACGACCACGATCCCACGACCACGGCCTGCCCCGGGGCCAAGGGCGGCCAGTCCGTCATCGGCCGCCCCTCGGGCATCTCGCTGACCCGGCTGCGCGGCAGCGGGCTCCGGCGCGTGTTCTACCTGCAGCGGCCCGGCGGTACGGTCGGCCGCCACACCGGCTCGGACGTACACCTGCCCGACCGGAGCGTATCGCGCAACCACGCCCGCATCGTGCTCGACGACGAGGGTGCGTTCGTCGAGGATCTGGGCAGCGTCAACGGCACCTGGCTCGGCGAGCACCGGACGGCGGGCCGGACACGCCTGCCCGACAGCTGCCGGTTGCAGTTCGGGCCCCGAACCCTGCTGCAGGCGATCCTGCTGGACGAGCAGGGCGCCCGGGCAGCGCAGCGCATGCAGCGCCAGCTGTTCACCGACACGCTCACCACCACTGGCAACCGCCGGTTCCTCGGCAAGCGCCTGCGGGAGGAGATGAGCTACGCGCTGCGGCACGGCCTGTCGCTGGGGCTGCTGCTGGCCGACCTCGACCACTTCAAGCTGGTCAACGACACCTTCGGCCACCAGCACGGCGATGAGGTGCTCGCCCGGGTGGGCGCCGTCCTGCAGTCGGCCGTGCGTGACGAGGACTCGGTCTACCGATACGGCGGCGAGGAGTTCTGCGTGCTCGTGCGCGGGGCCACCGAGGAGGGGCTGTTCACCACCGGTGAGCGCCTCCGGGCAGCCGTGGAGCGGCTGGTCCACCCCACGGACCAGGGTCCCTGGCAGGTCACGGCCAGCATCGGTGGCGCCTGCCTGCTGCCCGGACTGACGGACCTGGCACCGACCGAGGACGACGAGGACGACGCGGTGCACGAGCACATGCTCGTGGCCCTGGCCGACGAGGCCCTGTACGAGGCCAAGAGTGCCGGCCGCAACCGGGTGGTGGTCAAGCCCTGCATGCCGATGGTGGCCCCGGCCTGACCCGACTCGATACCGCGAATTCCCGAAAACCCTCAAAAACGGTACACCCGGCGATCCATCCTGGATCGCCGGGTGGGTCCGCCTGGACCATCCCGAGGGGGCCGATCGCTGTACGTCGAGCCTGTCCACCGTGGTTCGACTCCTGCAGTAGAGGGAGGATGGCAGGCAACGAAGGCAGGAACGACGGCCGCGCGCGGCCACGATACGACGGGAGAACACCATGGACACGACCGGTAGCGACGACACGACCCCGGTCCTCTTCCTCCCCCCGGGTCCCACCGAGGGTCTGCACCGACCTCCGCCGGAGCCCACGTCCGAGCTCGACGACCCCCTGTCCCGCATCGAGGAGCTGGCCTACACCTTCCCCTCGCTGCGCGGCGCCCCGGGCGCCCTGCCCTGGGATCCCGTGGCGCTGGACCGCTGGGCGTCCGGCCTGCTCCGCCACACCCAGGGAAGGCACTCGGCGCGGTTCGTGTTGTCGGTGTGGGACAGGCATCGGGCCTGGCGGATCGGCCGCTTCCGGAGCATGCAGTCGCTGGACGTGTGGGACCCGGAGCACACGCTCGCGTTCCGTCGCTGGATCCGGGACCGCTGGCGGGCCAACCCCGGCCCACGGGCGATGAACGCCGGCTGACCGGCCGGCTCAGTCCAGCACGAGCTTGGGCTTGGGGCAGTTCTCCTGCTGGTTGCAGTACTCCATCTCGCAGCAGGTGTGGCAGACCCGCTTCTGGCCGGTGAAGCCCAGCAGCTCGATGTCGGGCGACAGGTAACCGTCCTGCACGGGCTCGTCCCCCAGGAGATCCGTGCTGAGGTACTTCTTGTTGGAGTCGGCGAACACCGTCACCACCACCTTGTCACGGCCCAGCTCGTTCTGCAGCTCGAGCGCGCCCAGGAAGTTGGCCCCCGAGGAGATACCCACGGCCAGGCCCAGCTGGCCGGCCAGCTTCTGGGCCATCAGGATGGCGTCGCCGTCGTCCACGGCCACCACGTCGTCGAGGTAGTCCAGGTCCACGATGGCGGGGATGAACTCGTCGGAGATGCCCTGGATGCGGTGCGCGCCCACCTTGTGGCCAGTGGACAGGGTGGGCGAGTTGGCCGGCTCCAGCGGGTGGATCCTCACACCGGGGCACCGCTCCCGGAGGAACCGCCCCACGCCCATGACCGTGCCGCCCGTGCCCACGCCGGCCACGAACGCGTCCGGCTCCACGCCCTGGAAGCGCAACTGCCACCAGATCTCCGGCCCGGTGGTCAGCTCGTGGGCCGCCACGTTGGCCGCGTTGGCGAACTGGGACGGCAGGAACACGTCGTCGCGCTGTTCGGCCATCTCCTCGGCCAGCGCGATGCTGCCCAGGAAGCCCCCCTGCTCGCGCGTCACGGGTACGATGTTGGCGTTGAACGACGAGATCAGGTCCACCCGCTCGCGGCTCATCCAGTCCGGCATCATGATCGTCACCGGGTGGCCCAGGGCGCGGCCGATGGCCGAGAACGAGATGCCCGTGTTGCCTGATGTGGCCTCGACCACCGTATCGCCCTGCTTGATCGTGCCCTGCGCGTACGCGGTCTCCAGGATGTGCAGCGCCATGCGGTCCTTGATGCTGCCGGTCATGTTGAGCTGCTCGCTCTTGGCGTAGATCACCCGATCCTCGCCCTTGTAGCGGAACTCGATGCCCAGCAGGGGTGTGTTGCCCACCAGCCGCCACAGGCCGCGGAAGCGGCGCTGCATCAGGTTGTCGCACGAACAGCTCGCGTCCATCTCGCACCTCCGGCCGCGCATCATACGGCAATTCCTACCAGGTCGATGGCTTTGGTTGCCCATGGTCAGGGGTGATAGGTTGGTGTCTCACTGGATGGAGGTCTGCCGTGCTTCGATCCCTGCCCATCGCGCTCGTCGGGCTGCTGGCCCTGCCTGCAGCCGCGACCGAGGTTCCCGCCCAGATCGACGAGGACACCACCTGGACCGCCGTGGAGGGCCCCTACACCGTGGTCGAGGACGCCACCGTGGCCGAGGGCGTCACCCTGACCGTCGAGCCCGGCGTGCTCGTGGAGCTGTACGAGGGCCGCAGCCTGTTCGTCGAGGGCGCGCTCGTGGCCGCGGGCACCGACGCCGATCCGGTGGTGTTCACCGGCGCGGACACGGTGGACGGCGCGGCGCGCTGGGCCTCGCTGGTGTTCCGCGACAGCGCCGAGGACGCGGTCTTCGAGGGCGTGGGTGAGTACGCGTCCGGGTCTCTGCTGCAGCGCTGCGTGTTCGAGCATGCCACGTCCGCGGTGCAGACCGAGTCCGCGTCCCCGTACATCCACGCCTGCACCTTCCGCGACAACCACAACGCCGAGCCCGCCGACACCGTGGGTGCGGCCGCCCTGTACGTGGGACCGGGCAGCGACCTGCGGGTGCGCGACTGCACGTTCGAGCGCAACGTGGTGGACGGCACGGCCTGGGGCGGAGCCGTGTACGTGGACACGGCCGTCGCCATCCTGCAGGACAACACCTTCGTGGACAACGTGGGTCCCTATGGCGGCGCCCTGACCACGGCCCAGGTCTACTCGCCCATCGTGGGCAACCACTTCGAGGGCAACGCCACCGACTGGGAGGGGGGCGCGGCCAGCTTCTACTCGTCGTCCCCGTCGTTCCTCGACAACACGGTGGTCGGCAACTCCTCGCTCAAGGACGGTGGCGGCATACACGTGTGCATCGACTGCCGGCCCCACGCGGCCCCGTTCTTCCTGGACAACGTGATCACGGACAACACCAACGCCGCGCTGGGCGCGGGCGGCATCGGCGCGGCCTACATCCGGGTGTGCCGGGACAACGCGTTGCACGGCAACACCAACGACGGCGATCCCAACGAATTCGGCTGGTTCAACGACCACCTCGACGTGTTCCCCGAGTGGGTCACCCACCCCGAGGTGGCGGGCAACTGGTGGGGCACCACGGATACGGGCGACATCGCCGACGCCATCACCGACGGCGACGACCAGGACGGCTACGGCACGGTCACGTTCGAGCCGGTTCTGGACGGACCGCCGGGCGACGCCATCCCCCGGGTCACGATCACCACCCGCAAGCTGATGTACTGGGCCGACGGCGAGACCATGGACGTCTACCTCACCCTGTACAACCCGGACGAAGCCATCGACGTGGAGCTGTGGCTGTGGCTGCAGCTCGGGGATGGTCCGCGGCTGCCGTACACCGGCGACCTGGGCTACCCGGACGCGGTGGTGGACGGCTCGGTCCACCGGCTGACCATGCCCGCCGACTCGGTGTGGTTCGGCAACCCGCTGTCCCCGGAGTTCACCACCGCCAGCCTCGAGGGCCACGCCACCTGGCACGCGGCCCTGTTCGACGCGTCCACCGGCGAACCCATCGGCGACGTGATCTCCGCCCACCTCGAGCTGGGGCGGGAGGAGGTGGCGGAATGAGTGCACAGCGGCTTTGTCTGATTCTCTTCGTGCTCTTTACCGGCATGGGCTGCGACCGGGAGGACGAGTCCTGCACCGACGCCGCCCCCATCGTGCCCGGCTGCGGCCTGAGCGCGAACGACCTGGCGCTGGCCCTGGGGCAGCCGTTCGACGAGGTGGAGCAGGCGTTCGGCGCCCCGGCCGTGGTGCGCGACCACGGCCCGCTGGGCAGCTACTTCTCCTATCCCGACGCTGCCATCTCCGGCTTCCACGCCGACGGTGTGGTCACCGTCGTCACGGCCGAACCGGGCTTCGAGGGTGCCACGGCCGGGGGCGTGGGCATCGGTGCGAGCGCGGACGCGGTCGACGGCGAGTTCGGTGGCGCCGAGACCGACGCGGTGCTGGGCGGCCGCTGGGTGCGAGCCGAGGGCATCGGGTTCGAGATCGCGCACGGTGAGGTCACGCGGATCCAGGTGTTCGCGCCAGGGAGTTGATCCGCTCGGATTGACGCGATATCCGGCTTGAACCGACGCACGTCGGCCGCGCACCAGATTCGTTCGTATCAGTTGTTACCAGGAGCCTGGCGCGGCCCCCGGGGCAAACGAACAGGGCCGGCCGCATCCGCGACCGGCCCTGTTGGGTAGGTCTACTCGTCGACGTCGTCGTCGACCGGGTACAGCAGGGGCTGGGGACCGGGGACGATGCCCGCGATATCCGGATCTTCGTCCGAATCCAGGCCCTCGTTGTTGCCCTTCTCCTCGCGAATCTGGTCGCGCCGCTCCTGCTTCTCCATCTTCTTCAGCCGCTTGGCAGCCTCGCGCCGCCTCTTCTGGATCGAGAATCCACCTCGTCGTGCCATGTCCACTCCTCCTGTTGCGGCGTCCAGTCCTCTTCTACGGTCGCTGCCTCGTCACCGCAATGGGCAGCTGGCCTCGCGAGCTCCGTGCCTAGATCTCCCAGAAGCTGGAGAGGCGCTCGGACAGGCCAGGGCCGCGCAGCTTGGCCAGCGCCTTGGCCTCGATCTGCCGGATCCGCTCCCGGGTGACGTCGAACTCGCGGCCGACCTCCTCCAGGGTACACGCGGTCTGCTCTCCGATGCCGAAGCGCATGCGCAGCACACGCTCCTCGCGCGGCGTGAGCGTGGCCAGCGCCTGACGGGTCTTCTCGGCCAGGTCGAGCGCGTCCACGGCCTCGCCGGGGCTGCGGGTGTTCTTGTCTGCGACCACGTCGATCAGGTGGAAGTCCTCCTCGGCGCCGAGGGGGGTCTCCAGGCTGATCGGCTGTCGGGCCGCGCGCTGTGCCAGGCGCACCTTGCGCACCGGCATGTCCACTTCGGCGGCCAGTTCCTCGACCGTGGGCTCACGGCCCTGCTGCTGCACCAGGTGCAGCGTGGCCCGCCGCACCTTGTAGATGTTCTCGATCATGTGCACGGGCACGCGGATGGTGCGGGACTGATCTGCCATGGCCCGGGTCATGGCCTGGCGGATCCACCAGTGCGCATAGGTCGAGAACTTGTAGCCTCGTCGATACTCGAACTTGTCCACGGCCCGCATCAGGCCGATGTTGCCCTCCTGGATCAGGTCCAGGAACTGCAGTCCGCGGTTGGTGTACTTCTTGGCGATGCTGACCACCAGCCGCAGGTTGGCCTCGACCAGGTCGCTCTTGGCCTGGTCGGACGCGGCCTGGTAGCGCTGCACCAGGTCGTCCACCCGGACCAGCTCCTCCACGGGCAGCCTCGCCTGGTCGGCGATGGCGCCCAGCCGCCGCGCGGCCTCCCGCGCGATGTGCTCCAGCATGCGGGTGTCGTCCACGGACGGGTCGACATCCCCATCCTGGGCGCCGAGCCGGTTGAACAGCTCCTGGATGTCCACGCCTGCGGCCGAGGCCGCGCGATCAACTCGCCTCAGCTCGGACCGGGCCTGCCCGGCCAGGTCGTGCACCCGGCAGGTGATGCGGCGGAACTGGGGCCGGCCCAGGTTCAGGGAGCGGTCCAGCTCGAACACCTTGTCGCCCAGCTTCTCCAGGACGTCCTCGCGCTCCTGGTGCTCTGCCGAGCTCATCTTGTCCAGGGGACGACCTTCGAGCGCGACCCGCTCGGCCGCCAGCTTGCTCAGCCGCGCGGCCACGGCGTCCATGTTCCGGAGGGCCTCGGCCTCCATGCGCGCGGGATCCAGCTCGCGGGGGTTGCTGCCCTCCCACGTGCCGACCTCGAGCAGCTGTTTCATGGACGGCCACGTCGCGAAGCAGATCAGCCGGGCTCGGATCTCGCCGTCCTCCACCCGCTTGGCCAGCTCGATCTCCCCGTCCCGCGTGAGCAGCGACACGGTGGCCATCTTGTTGAGATACAGGCGCAGGGGATCGGCCACGCCGGGCGAGGGCGCCGAGTCGGCGGTCTCGTTGGGCGACGCCTCGAACAGCTGGTCGGTGCGGCGGGCGAACGTCTGGCTCGCCGCCTTGGATTGCGCGCTGCCACTCGCGATGGCCATGTCCAGCTCGATGAACAGGTTCTTCATGTCACCGAGCTGGTCCACGGTGAGCTTCTCCTGGACCTCCGGGATCGACCCGTTGTTCCCTGAGCTGCCTTCCGACTTCCGGCGCGCAAGGTGGTTTGTCTTCGCCATGCGGCTCCTGCCAAGACCTGGGGTTTCGCCGACCAGCAAGGCGGGGTCCGTTCCCGCTCGTTCAGCGCCCATGGTCCGGGCGAGGCGCTGGTCAGCTGCTCGATCCGCTGCGGGGTGAGCTCGAAGGCGCTCCATCACGCCGGGTTCCTAGCGTACCCCTGTTGCGGCCGCGCATTATACCTGAGTTCGCTTGACTTTCCGCAGGTTTTTGGGAAGGAAGGATGATCGGTCCTGAAGCCCTACGGAGAGACCAGGGTGTACAGGTCCTCGATGTACTCCCCACGGCCGAGCAGCCTGCTGCCGTGGTAGTTCACCCGCCACACCTCGACCCCGTCCATGGTGACCTCGTAGATCTCGCTGGCAGCCCCCAGCACGTGCAGGGTGTTGCCGTTGTCCAGCCGCCACGCGTCGCCGTTGGTCGAGGCGTACGTCTGGGGGTCGTAGTACCACTCCTGGTGCAGCACCTGGTTGTCGTGGTCCACGTTGTACTCGCGCACCGGCGTGGTCGGCCCGCCGATGTTGGCCTCGGTGCTCAGCAGGAAGGTGCCCGTGTCCGTGTAGGACACGCCGTGCTGCCACGAGAACTGGGAGCTGGGCGGGTCGAACGAGTACCCGCCCCCCACGCCGCCGGCCCACCACAGGCTCTCCCCGGTCTGGTGGTCCACCTCCACCACCGCGTTGTTGGTGTAGAAGCTGTACAGGAAGCTGTCCGTGGACTCCTGGTAGAAGATGCCGTTGGACTCGCAGTTGCCCGAGCCCGGCCAGTCCCCCTGGCAGGTCCAGATGATGGTCTGGGTCACGTCGCCGGACCCCTGCTTGACCAGGGCCTCGTGCCCGCCGTGGTACTGGCTGCCCCACACCAGCACGTCCCCGTCGGGCGGCATCTGGATGAACGCGTGGTGCAGCCCGGGCGTGGCGATCTCCTCGATCTCCACGTCGAGGTACGTGCGGTGCACGGTCGAGCCCGCGCCGCTGTCCCAGCTGGACCAGTACGTGGCCTCGTCCCACAGGATGTGGTCCCCGGTCAGGGCCACCTGCGCGTACAGCGTCCAGTGGTGCATGGGCGCCTTGGACGCCCACACCGGGCGCGCCTGGCGGTCCACGATGAACGTCCAGTAGTCGCCCCCGGTCCAGCCGCCGTTGTCCTCGTTGATCGACGTCAGCAGGTACACGCCCTCGACCAGCCAGTTGTCGGGATCCTCGATCTCCACCGTGCCCAGGGGCAGCCCGTTGGGCACGTCGTCCGTGGTGATCGTGGGCCCTTCCGCCGGATCGAGCCCGTCCACTACCACCTTCCACTCCGCGTCCATCTCGTAGGGGATGCCCACGATCAGTGTCTCGTTGCTGCCGGCCTCGGCCTCGAACGCGGGCGTGGAGTGCCACTCCCCCTCGTCGAAGCTGAACTCCACGTGCGCGGTGCCCGCCTGGGACTGGTCCCAGGTCACGTACACCAGCGACTCGTAGTCGTTGTGCAGCCACCAGTCCAGCTCGGAGATCGGGTCGGGCGGGGGCGTGGTGTCGTCGTCATCGCCCACGGTGTCGTCGTCGTCGTCGTCGCCCACGGTGTCGTCGTCGTCGCCGCCGCCACCGCAGTCGCAGGGATCCCAGCCGCTGCCGTCCGTCTCGCAGACCTGGGCGCCGGCAGCGCCGCCCACGCACAGGCATTCCTGGGTGGCGCCCGGATCGCAGTAGTGGATCTCCCCGGGGCAGCCGGCGAGCACCAGGGAGCAAAGGACGAACGGGATCAGCAACGTACGGATCGTCATGGTTCCTCTTCTCGGTTGGCGATCATTGTTGGCCGGGGATCGCCCGCTCTTCGAGTCATTTTCGTCGTCACACGCGTGCGTTCTCTTTCTTTGACCGTGCGCTGACATCGTGGGGGACGAGAACTTGGGTAGACTGTCTTTGGCGGTGGAGGCGGCCGATGGACGACCGCTGGATCCGCCTGGGGAACCCGATGAAGAGCTACCTGTCCGTGCTGTCCGTCCTGGTCCTGGCCGCTGCCGCGACCGCGCTGTCGCTCAACTGCACCTCCGGCACGGTGCGCGTTTGCGTGCCCGGGGAGACCCAGGCCTGCACCTGCGACGGCGAGGACTCGGGCGTGCAGAGCTGCGCCGAGGACGCCAGCTACTGGATGGACTGCGACTGCAGCGAGGGCACCACCGACGACGACGACTCCGCGTCCGACGACGACGACGACGACACGGCCTCCGGCTGCGGGGACGTGGCCGTGTTGTACGACTTCGAGGACGGCGAGGACGGCTGGGTCCACGGCATCATCGACACGGGCTTCTCCGACCCCTGGGACCTGTCCACGCCCCAGGACGTGGACTGCTCCTCGGGCGACACCTGCTGGGTCACCGCGGCCGAGGGCGAGTACGGCGACTGCGAGGCCGGCGTGATCGTGTCCCCCACCCTGGACCTGTCCGCGTGCGACGACACCGATGACACCGTGGTGCTGGCCTTCCAGCACCTGTTCCGCTTCGAGTACAACGCCACCACCTTGTACGACGGGGGCATGGTCCAGATCTCCCGCGACGACGGCGACTCCTGGGAGGACGTGGACCCGGACCCGGCCTACTCCGGCGAGATCGAGGGCAATTATTCCGAATGCCAGGGCGACGCCACCGTGGGCGGCGAGGAGGGCTGGGGCAACTACAGCGAGCCCAACGACTGGGGCGAGGTCGAGATCGAGATCCCGGACCGCTTCTACGGTCCGGACTTCAAGGTCCGCTTCGTGTTCGGCTCCGACCGCGGCGTGACCGACGAGGGCTGGTACATCGACGACATCGAGATCCGCGTGGAGTAGCCCCCCTACAGCGGCACGATCCGCCACCCATTCTGCAGCGCCGCCCCCTGCCTCCCCTTCACCTTCAGCGTGCTGAAGAAGTGGTCCACGTCCGCTTCACTGCCAAACCCCGCCCAGTCCGCCGCATCCATGGTCTTGAGCGCCACCAGCCGCTGCGGCCCCAGCACGCACAGCGCGAACACCAGGAACCATCCCTGGGGCCTGGCTGCGCCTCGCACCTCGAACACCGCCCGGGTGTACTTGTCCAGCACCCCGGTCCTGCTGGCGTTGCGCAGCGTGCCCGCATCCACGGACTGCAGCACGTGAAAGAACAGCCCGCACGGCGCCTCGGTCACCAGCTTGAGCATGTCCTTGCGGATCGGCGCGTGGTCCACGTTGTGGGCCTTGAACTCCACGTTCACGTCCTGGCGCAGCTGCCCGTCGGCCAGCACCCACAGGCTGGCGTCGGACATGGCCGACTGCCCGCCCAGCTGGTCCTCGGGCACGGTGACGGGCGCGCTGCCGGTGAAGTCGTACTTGTGCGCGGTCGGGGTCTCCACGGACGCGTAGAGGTCGTACGGGCTGGCCGCCACCTGCTGCAGGAACACGGCCCGCGCCTCGGCCTCGCTGACGCGCACCTTGCCTCGCGAGGTCCCGGTCCGATAGGCGGGGAACACCAGGCTGGACGCGGAGCGCACGGCCTGCCTGTCGTTCGTGCGGGGCAGGTAGACCAGCTCGCGCGCGGTGGCCTCGCACAGCTCGCGGACCATGGGTTCGGTGATCTGGGAGGTCATGCTCGTACTCTCCGTTCGGACCTGAATACCCGACCGGGGAGGCCGGGGCAATAAGGGTCGCGACCACGCCGTTCCCTCTCCCAGGAGGGACCACCGATGCGATCCGCATTCCTCTGCCTGCTCGGCCTGTGCTTGCTGCTGCTGTCCTGCTACACACCGGACGAGTACCACGCCTACGACCTCGGCACGGATCCGGCCGCCGGGCCGGACGACCTCGACGGCGACGGCGTGTACCACTTCAGCGACTGCGACGACACCGATCCCGATGTCTGGCCCGGTGCGCCGGAGATCTGCGATGGCAAGGACAACGACTGCGACGGCTACCTCCTCGACGGCGAGATGGACAAGGACCGGGACGAGGTCCTGGTCTGCGAGGGCGACTGCGACGACACGCATCCCCAGGTCGCTCCCGGCATGGAGGAGGTCTGCGACGGGCTGGACAACGATTGCGATGGCGAACGCCTGGAAGGCGAGCTCGATGCGGACTTCGATGGCTGGATGGTGTGCGAGGGCGACTGCGACGACACCAACTCGGCGATCAACCCCGACGCGACCGAGCTGTGCGGCAACGGATGGGACGACGACTGCGACGGCGCGATCGACGACGTGGACAAGGACGGCGACGGCTTCATCGCCGCTGCGTGCGGCGGACCCGATTGCGACGACTACAAGTCGGTGGTCTACCCGGGCATGGTCGAGGTGTGCGATGGCCTGGACAACGACTGTGACGGCGTGATCCCGGCCGATGAGGTGGACGAGGACCAGGACGGCAGCAGACTCTGCTGGGGCGACTGCGACGACACGGACCCGACCGTGGAGGCCCTGGACCTGGACGGCGACGGGGTGAGCACCTGCGACGGGGACTGCGATGATTCCAACGCGTGGGTGAGCCCGCGAGAGTCCGAGCGCTGCAACGGGATCGACGACGACTGCAACGGTCAACTCAGCCTGGCCGAGGTCGACCAGGACGGTGACGGCAACCCCATCTGCGAGGGCGACTGCGATGACGGCGACCCGGCCATGCACGCCCTGGACACGGACGGCGATGGGTTCACCACGTGCCAGGGTGACTGCGACGACACGGATCCGACGGTGGGCCCGGGAGATCCGGAGGTCTGCGACGGCCTGGACAACGACTGCGACCTGGCCACCGACGAGAACCTCGACGGCGATGGCGACGGCTACAGCGTGTGCGACGGCGACTGCGACGATGCGGACGCGACCCTCGATCCAGCGGACGCGGACGGGGACGGGTGGAGCACGTGCGACGGCGACTGCGACGACCTCGACGAGGATCTCTCGCCCGAGGATCTGGACGGTGACGGGTACTCGTCGTGCAACGGCGAGTGCGACGACACGGACTGGACCGTGCACCCGGGCGCGGTGGACACCTGCGTGGACGAGATCGATCACGACTGCGACGGCGAGGTGGCCGGCCAGGGATACGTGCAGATCGACGCGGGCCGTCAGCACTCGTGTGGCCTGATGTGCGAGGGCGACGTGCTGTGCTGGGGGTACGACCACTACGGTCAGTCGACCCCGCCGGCCGGGACGTTCGTGTTCATGGACGCGGGCAAGTACGGGTCGTGCGCCATCGACACGGTCGGCGAGCTGTACTGCTGGGGGTACGACGTCAACGGCCAGAACAACCCGCCCGCGGGCGAGTACCTGGACGTGACCGTGGGATTCACGTTCGTCTGCGCGCTGCGCGCCGGGGATCGCGTGCCCGATTGCTGGGGATCGTCCAGCTATGGGCTCGACTCGCCGCCGTCCGAGGCCTTCGTCCAGTTCGAGGCCGGGTACTACCACGTGTGCGGCCGCCGGTTCGACAACACGCTGGAATGCTGGGGACTTTCCAGTGGAGGGGGTTCGGGGTACCCGGCGGGGGAGTTCGTGGACGTGACCTCCGGGGACAACTACTCGTGTGCACTTGATACGAACGGTTCGGTGCACTGCTGGGGAAGTGATCCCTACGCCACGTACGAGCCCGCGCAGGCGTTCGTGGACATCGACGGGGGAGGCCACCACGTGTGCGGGCTGACGACCGGCGGGGAGACGGTGTGCTGGGGGTGGTCCGGGGAAGGGGCCACCAACCCTCCAGCCACCGAGTTCGTGGCGCTGGCGTCGGGCAAGAGCCACACCTGTGGGCTGACCGCGGATGGGGACGTGGAGTGCTGGGGGGGCAACGGGAATGGGCAGTTGAACGTGCCGTAGCCGTCACTCCCCCGAACGGCTCCCCCCCGAAGAAACCACCTCATCCGGCACCACCCCGCTCCCCCACGTCCCCCGCGAGATCCGCGACGCCG